>JADJQX010000008.1:1432500-1747039 GCA_016712525.1 Myxococcales bacterium | reverse complement strand
TCGACCTGCTCTTCAAGGAGGCGGACCGCATCAACGCGCGCCTCTGGGACGAGCACACCGCCGCCTTCCCGCTGCTCTCGCTCGTGCCCGCGAAGAACCTCGAGGTCGGTCTCGACATCACGGCCGACACGAAGTCCTCGTTCTTCCAGAACCGCGAGCGCTTCCAGAAGTCGGGCTTCACGAGCGTCCAGGCCTCGGCGAAGGGCGCGGAGTCGAGCGTCATCTCGGCCGGCATGTTCGATTTGTCCAAGGTGATTACGGGCGGCAAGTAGCCGTAACCATTCCGAAATGAAGCGTGGGTGAGCCCTCGGGCCCACCCACGTTTTTCGTTTCTAGGGGTGAGGGTTACGGCAGGAGGTGGAGGTCGGCCACGTCTTTGCCGAGCGCGCCCATGCGCTGCACCTTCAGGCGATCGGTCGCCATCGAGTAGACGAGGTCGTCCACGAAGACGCTGCGCTTCACGTCGGTCGTGCTCCGGCTCCACCACTGGCCGCAGTGCGCGCGCCCCTTGTCGTGGGCCACGCCGCCGAGGAAATCGAAGCCCTTGTCGTAGCTCACACGAAACAGGGCGAGCCCCGCGAACGACACCGAGGACCCGGCGACCCCGTCCCCACCGCCCGCGCACTCGGTGAGCGGGATGGCGAGGAGCCCCTTCTCGGGCAGGTAGTTGAACGCGTGGTGATCGCTCGTGGCGGCCGACGACGAGCCGCGGGCCCCGAGCTTCTTCCGGTGGAGGAGCTTCGGCTCGGTGGGGTTCGTCACGTCGAAGAGCTGGAGGAGCACCCCGTCGAAGTAGGCGAAGTCGCCGTGGTCGTTCGCGTCGAAGCCGATCGAGAGGAGGTGTGTCTTGTCGAGGCGGTGGATGTAGGTCGAAAATCCGGGGATCTTGAGCTCTCCGAGCACCTTGGGCTGCTTCGCGTCGGCGAGGTCGATGACGAAGAGCGGGTCGGTCTTCTTGAAGGTGACGAGGTAGGCGCGGTCGTCGTCGTACCGGATGGCGCGGAGGTCCTCGCCCTTCGCGAGGTGGAGCAGCGCGCCCACGCGCGAGAGGTTCCCGTCGGGGCCTTGGCGGAGCACGTCGACCTGGCTCTCGACGTTGGGATCGGGCGTCTTGCCGCGGCTCGTGGCGATGCGGAGATCGCCCGCGCGCTCGTCCATGGCGAACGTGTTCAAGACGTGCCCTTGGGTGACGCCGCTCCCGAGGTAGCGTGTGTCGGAGGGCGCGGACCCGAGCCGAAACTTGTGGATTTCGGTCACCTCGTCGGTCGACGCCTGGTCCGCGTACCACATGAGGCTGCGGTTCTTGCGGCGGTGGGTGGCCACGTAGAGGGCGTCGTTCGAGGCGTAGACGGTGCCCGGGCGGCTGCGGATGGTCGACGTGGTGGCCTTCGCGGTCGCGTCGTTCATGTCGAACGAGACCACGGTGGTGAAGGTGTGCGACTTGTCGAAGCGGCTCTCGAGGAGCCCCATGCACAGGTCCTTCGTCGCGCCTTGATCGGTGATCGTCGGGAGCTGGGTGGAGGCCCGGATGGAGCGCTCGTTCTTGGCGCGGAGGGCGAAGAACTTCTTTTGGAGCACGTCCTCGCGGGTGCCGCACATCTCGACGTCCTCGGGCCACGTGGTGACGTCTTCCATGGCCGAGTCGCCGTCGGCGACGACCGCGTGCACCGTCGAGCCGATGCGGCGCGCCGTCATGAGCGAGCCGGTGAGGCCGATCGTGCGGACCTTGCGCGGCGCCGCGCGGTCCTTGAGGTCGTAGGTGAGGATGGTCGTGGAGGTGCCGTCCCCCGCGATCTCGCAGTCGTACCCGTAGGTGCAGCGCTCGGCCCGCTCGCCGTTCGACACGAACACGACGAGCCGGTCTCCCTCGACGACCATGTCGTTCGCGTGGCCTTGCACGCGCGTCGTCGAGACGGGCTTCGCCGTGAGGGCCTCGACGATGCGGAGCGCGCCGTTCGCGACCATGTACACGTAGCGACCATCGGTCTTGACGATGTCGGGCTCGTCGACGCCCGCGACCTGCACGTTCGTCTTCGAGGTGATCTGGGCCGTGCCTACGCCCGTGCCCGAGCCGTGGCCGATGGTGCCGATGCTGCCGAGGCCGATGCCCTCTCCTCGGCCCCCGCCGCCCTCCCCGATCCCCATGAGCCCGAGCCCGCAATTTCCCGTGCGGAGGCAGCGCTCGCGCTCGAGGCGCTCGGCCTCGCGGCGGCGGTCCTCGGCCCAGCACTCGGGCTGCATGTCGTGCCATTCCTTGTACCGTGCATCCATCTCGGCGCGCATGGCGGCGATGCGGCTCTTCACGACGTCGGCGTGCTGGGCGCAGCTCGAGGCTTGGAGGCGCGCGCTCGTCATGGGCAGCGCGGGCGCTTGAGTCGCGGCCGCAGCGACGGGGGGCTTCGCGTTCGTCGAAGGGGCCGAGGGCGGGGTCGCGGGCGCCGAGGCCATCGGCGCTGTGCTGGCCGGAGGGCTCGAGGGGCCCCCGGGGGGCGCGCACGCGAAGACGGCGAGGGGGGCGAGGGCAAGCCAGCGGCGGTTCATGCCGGGCTCCGACAGCCGGTCGCGCACGAGGTTCCGATCCGGGCGAAATACCGCTCGCGCGGAAATGATCCGCCCTCGCTGTGCGGGCCGCTACGGCCCGAGGATCTTCGCGCGGAGCTCGCCGCGGCTGTGCACGGACAGCTTGGTGAACACGCGCCGAAGTTGGTTCGCGACGGTGCGCGCGGAGGTGCCCCGGCTCTCCGCGATGGCCGCGTCGCTCTTGCCCTCGACGACCCCGCGGACGACCTCGCGCTCGGCCTCGGTGAGCTCGGCGGTCGCATCGCTGCGAACGTTCGTGCTCGCGACCAGCACCTCCAGCTCCGCACGGCCGGCCCGGATACGTGTCGCGGTCGTCGCTCCCACGAAGAGGGGCGAGAGCTCGCTCGGTCGGGTGAGGCCGAGCTTCTGCAACGCCGAGGCGAGCGCCCGCTGCGTGGCGGTCTTGCCGATGCCGAGGGCGTACCCGGCTTCCTTCAGGCTCGCGCCGTGGGCGACGAGGTCGGCGACGCGACGCTCCGTCTTCCCGAGGCCGCGCGGGTCTCCCGTGCCCACGAAGGGCGGGTTTCGATAGAGGACGACGTACCGACGGGCTCCCGCGTCCCACCGGTGCACCGCGGAGTAGCGGCCGGCGATGAGCGCCCCGAGGACCTCCAGCGCACGCGCAGGATCGGGCGCCGAACCAGAGCGTGCTTCCATCGTCGCGCGGAGCTCTTCGACGACCCTGTCTCGACGTCGAGCGTCGGCCGAGAGCCCTCCGCGTGCGTCGAGGAAGCGCCCCTCGGGGTCCAGTACCGCCTCGGGCTCGGCGCCGCGCGACACACGCCGCCGCAGGCGAAGCGCGGTCGCGAGGTGTTGCGCGACGCGGCCCCAGGTGGCCCGCGCGCGGGGCGTCGTGACGACCTGGTCACGAGAGGGGACCACGATCTTCACGGCGGTCGTCGCTCCGCCGCGCCCATAGAGGACGAGCGCGTCACGCACTCCCGCGCCCTCCATGCCGGCGCGGTAGAGGCTCGCCGCCTCGAGGCGCTTCGGCCAGGCTTCGTCGAGCCCGCCGACGACGACGGCGCGTGGCGCGAAGGCGTCCAAGATGGGGCAGGGGAGCCTCGGGTGGAGCGCTCGCGCGTGAGCGAGGCAAAGGTCTTCGAGCTCGTGCGCGACGAGCGGTGGCGTCGGCACGAGCGTCCCGTCGACGATGCGGCCCGTGGCTCCGTACAGGCCGAGGCCACGCCCGAGGTCGTCCGAGGCGATCCGGAGAATCCTCGCGAGCCAGGCGTCGTCGGTGCCGTCGAGCGAGTACGCGGCTTCGACGACCGCGAGCACGTTTTGCGTGCGAAGCTCGGACATCGAACGAAGACGGTAGCAGGAAATCCGGCAGTCGCGACGCCGACACGAACACGTGTCCAAAGTGACCATGACTCCGCGTCGTGCGCTCTTGCCGAGCCCGCCGTCGCGCTTCTTAGGCAGGTCTTAGCCGGGGCTGCTGCAGCGACCGGGCCCGAGACCGTGGCCCTTCGGTTCGCCTGAATAGGCCCCGCACGGGCGCGTCCAAGCCCCGCTATGCGCCCACTCCTCGCGTCCGCGCTCTTCTCTTCCGTCCTGTTCCCCGCCATCGCCGCTGCCGCGCCTCCGACGGCAGTCCGTATTGGAGGTGTCGAGTACGCTGCGGTGAGCAGGTCCTCCATCGACCTCGAGTGCAGCGCGTGCAGCCCCTCGCGATACTCCATCGGCAAGGCCTACTCCGACGGGACGCTCGCGGGGACGCGAACCCTCGCACGCGATCTCGGGCCTGGGCTGAGCCCGCGAGGGATCGACGCGTCGAACCTGTATTTTGCGGACTCTTCGGGCGCCCTTGTGAGCCTCGACATCTCGACGCCGCAGAAGGCCGAGAGCTCGCCGCTCGTCGCCGCGGCTCCTCATCCCTTTGCCTCGGCGATCTCCTTCGCGTCGTCGGAGCCGTTCTCGCTCTTTGCTGGAGTGAGCGGGGGAATGATGGAGGTCTTCCGGAAGGAGCCCCTCGCCGCACCCGTGCTCCTGTTCTCTGCCCGGACGACGGAGGCGCCCTTCTTCGGGAGATTCCTTCGTTTGAGCTCGACGGCGGCTTCACCGCGGTGGCTCGTCTGGAGCAGCCGCTCGCTCTACGCGACGGACGGCACCGCGGCCGGCACGCGACAGCTCGCGGACGGGCCCATCGAGTGCGACGAAGTCGTTCTGCCGGGCGAACGCGACGTCATCGCGTGCCGGACGAACGGGATGTACCTCGTCGACGGGGCCACCCGGACGCTGGTCGGCGCCGGGCTGTACGTCTCGGACGGACTTACGCTCACGAAGGTGTCGGACGCTCCTGCCGCCGGCGTCTTGGGGGTCGACCGCCGCGGTGGTGCCTACGTCTACGGATCGGCGGTGGGCTTCGATCTCCGCTATTCCGCGCCGAACGGGACGGTGAGCGTGCTCGCCTCCGCCGCGCCGGATGTCAGCCGTGGGATCGTGAGGGACGGCCGACTGTTCTTCGTGCGAGGCGGGAACGAGCCGTGGGTCTCCGACGGGACGGCCATCGGCACGAAGCGCGACCCCGCGCTCGGCGTGACACGGCTCACGGGCCCCTTGGGCTACGAGATCGTCGGATTCTCGGGAGGGAAGCGGATATGGCTCGTATCGAACGCGACCTCCACCGACGTCGTCGCGAGCGATGACGCGGGGGCGAGCGTCGTAGGGCAGCTCGCGACGCGGGCTTTCGGCGTGGTTCGCCGTACGGGAGGGGGATTCGCGTGGACGGGAACGAAGCTGTACGGGCTCAGCGAACGTGCGCCGGAGCTCGTCGTCGACACCGTCGAGGTGCCCACGAGGCGGCTCGAGCTCATCGACGACACGTGGAGCTCCGCCGCGGTCTTCAGCTTGCCGAACGGAGCCGTCCTCGTGTCCGACGGAACGGCCGCGGGGAGCGCCGTAGTCTCTCCCCCGGGCTACTCGGACTGGGCGAACGGCGACTCGTCGCGGGCCTCGTTCTGGAGGATGGGGAGCCACGTCTATTTCACCGCGTACAAGATACCCGCCGCGCCCGGCGAAGAGGGCACCTTCGCCATCCCGCTGCCCCTCGTGCCTCGCGACGGCGTCGGCCCTGGTCGGCCCGGCGATGCTGGCGTCGACGCGGCCGCTCCGGGGAGCCGTGACGGAGGTCCTGAGGGCGCTGACGCTGGCTCCGACGGTGGCCCCGAGAGCAGCGCGCCGCCGCCGGCCGGAGAGGAGCCATCGGAGACCTCTTCGGGGTGCTCCGCCGCGACGTCGACGCCAGGCGGCCTGGCCTCGACCGTCGTCGTCGCGATGGCCGTGCTCGGCGGTCTACGGCGACGCCGCTCGACCCGTGAAGGCCGAGGACGACGCGACGCGTAGCCTCGCGGCATCGAAATCACGTGCCACAATTGACCATGGCACGACCGGCGACCGTGCCCCACAGTCCGCCCATGTTCTACGGACGCCCTCGCCTCGCCCTCACGACCCTCGCCGTCGCGACCCTCACGACCCTCGCCGCCGCGTGCACGGCCGAGACCGAGCCAGTCCAAGAAGAGGCGGCCTCCGAGGACGAGCTCGTGGGCGGGAAGCCCGAGTCGCGCTTCCGCGCCGCGGGGCACCTCGTGCACGGCGCGACGGCTGCCGACGCCGCGAAGGCGAAGGTCTCCTGCGGGGCGACGCTCGTGGCCCCGAACGTGGTCGTGACGGCCGCCCATTGTGTGCAAGCTGCAAAGAACGACGTGTGGGCCTTCGGCACGGGAGATCTCGGGTCGAGCGAGCTCGTGAAGGTCGTCTCGGTCGACGTGCATCCCGAGTTCCACGAGGCGCCGACCACGTCGTTCGACGTGAAATACTTCCTCAAGAACTTCGACGTCGCGACGCTCGTGCTCGATCGCCCGGTGACCTCCGTGACGCCGGCCGCGCTCCCCAGCGAGAAGGCTGCGGTCGGGTGCGACTACACGCTCGTCGGTCACAGGGCGTCGGCTAGTGCGCGTGGGCGCCGCGTCAGCGCGAAGGGCTGCGTGCTCTTCCGGGTGAACCTCGGCGGGGATCCGATCTTCGAGATGCACCCCGTGGGCGCCACGGCCCTCTGCCACGGCGACGGCGACGAGGGCAGCCCGGCGCTCTCCGGCTCTCCCGAGGCCCCGGTGCTGCACGGCATCTACGTCGGGAGCGTCACCCAGGGCATCACCGACTGCCGCAAAGGGACGCAGTACTTGAACGGCTACGAGGCCATGCTCGGCTTCCGCGCGTTCGTCGAGGCGGGGATCGCGAAGGGGCGCGCGCGACTCTGACGGGGTAGCGCACTTCGGGAAGAGCACCTTGGCCGCGGCGAAGAGGGCCGTTCGAGGGTTCTTCCCGTCTTGGTTCACGAGGCTCGTGAGCGTCGTCTTTCGCTCGGTGAACGTGACGGACTCGGTGTGGTAGCCCTCGATGTCGCCGCCGTGCCCGAGGCCCGCGCCGTGGCCCCCGGTCGCGTACGAATCGAGCACGAAGACGCCGAGCCCGTAGCCCCGGTGCCCGTCGCCGGTGGGCACGGGCGACAACGTGAGCGTCTCGCGAGCCTCCCTCGGCAAGAACGCGCCCCCGAAGAGCGCCTGGTGAAACCTCGCGACGTCCCCCACGCTCGCGACCATGGCTCCCGCCGCCCACGGGTTCGAAGGATCCTCGGCGTTCGTCTGGTCTTTTCCACGTGCGTCGACGCCGGGCACGAGGGGCTCGGGGAGCGCCTCCTCGCCGTCGAGGAAGGTGCGCCGGAGGCCCAGGGGCTCGAGCACCCGTGCGCGGATCGCCTTCGCCAGCGACGTGCCGGAGGCCCGCTCGACGATCATCCCGAGCAGCGTGTAGTTCGTGTTCGAGTACGAGAAGACCTCGCCGGGCTTCGATGCGATGGGCTCGCGGAGGGCGCGCTCCACGATCTCCTTCGGGGTGCGCTTCTGCTTCTTCAGCCGAGAAAACTCGGGGTCCTGCGTGAAGTTGAAGATCCCGCTCGTGTGCGCGAGGAGGTGCCGCACCGTTACGTTCGCGAGCGCGGGAAACTCGGGGAGGTGCTTCGTCACCGGGTCCTCGAGGGCGAGCTTGCCCTCGGTGACGAGCGCGAGCACCGTGGCGGCCACGTGGGTCTTCGTCACGCTCCCCACGCGGTAGAGCGCCTCCGGCGCGGGAGGCTCGCCCTCCGATGCAACATACACGGACGTACCGCACGCCTCGTTGGTCACGGCGAGGGCCGCGACGGGGCTCGTGCGTGTGCTCGCCACGAGGGCGGCGAGGGCCTCGTCTTGGGAAGCGCACGCGGGGCTACGCGTCGGGCCCGCGTCGGCCGCTGGCGGCTCGGGCTGCGGCGGAGGAGAGGTCGCGCCGCCCTCGGCGGGCTCGCTGCACGCGGTCGCGAGCGCCAGCGCCACGAGCGAGGCGAAGAGGGGCAGATCCGCGGGGGAGCGGGGCACGATCTTGGGGGTTCGCATGCGCCCATGTCGCGCGAGGGGCCCACGAAATTTCACGCCCGCGTCGAATTCCCGATCAGAGTCCGACGAGGATCCTACCCAAGGCGCTCGCGGCAGCTGCTCGCGCTCAGAGTCCGACGACGAGTCGTCGTCCTCTTGCCTACCCAAGGCGCTCGCAGCAGCTGCTCGAGGTTAGAGTCCGACGAGGGCCTCGACGGTCGCGACGGCGCCGAACGCGCGAACGGGCGCCCCTCCGGGGACGAGGAACGTGCCGTCGACCGAGCCGGCTCCGGTGCCGTGCTTCGGCGAGCGCATGGGCGGGAGCGTCGTCCACGTGTCGGTGTGCGGATCGTAGGCCTCGGTCGCGTCGAAGACGCCGGAGTCGTTCGTGTGGCCCTCGCCTCCGGCTACGACGATGCGGTCGCGTACGACGGCCGCGGCCATGCCGGCGCGGCTCGTGGGCATGGGGCGCGCGAGGGACCAGGTGCGCGCGACGGGATCGTAGACGTCGACCCGCGTGACGTGCGCCGAGAGCGAGCCCGAGCGCCCGCCGATCACGTAGAGCTTGCCTCCGAGCGCCGCGCCGACGCCGTGGTCCCTCGCCGCGGGCACGTCGGCGAGCGCCTCCCACGTGTCGGTCGTGGTGTCGTACGCGGAGAACGTGGCGACGGCCGCGCCCGCGCGGAACCCTCCCGCGACGTACACCTTCGCCCCGATGGCCCCCACGACGGCGGCGCCCCGCTCGGTGCCCGCGGGCATGGGCGCGCGCCGCGTCCACGTGCGCGCCGCGGGATCGTAGGCGAGCACGACGCCCGTCTCGACGAACGCCGCGTCGCGCAGCGCGCCTACGACGAAGATCGTCCCCCCGACGACCGCGGCGTTCATGTGGTGGAGCCGCTCGGGCAGGTCCGTCGCGCGGCTCCACGTGTCGGTGTGCGTCTCGTACACGTCGACGCGCGCGGTGACCGCGCCGGCCCCGTCGAACCCTCCGAGCACGTACACCTTGCCGTCGAGCGTGACGACCGCGGTCTCTTGGCGAGGCTCGTCGAGCGCGCGGCGCGTCTCCCAGCGCGGCCCCGGGCTCGGCGGGGGAGACGGCGCGTCAGGGCTCGCCGCGTCGCTCGTCGGCGGCGTCGACGGCGTGGGCGTGATCCCGCCGTCGCCGAGCGGTGGGGCCTCGGTGCTCGATCCGCACGAGGCGAGCGCGATCGCGGCGATGCAGGCGCTGGCTCGAGCGAACGAGGGGAGGGGGGCGCGCATGGAAGGAGGGTAGCAGGCCGCGGACGGAGACCCCTCGGGCCCGTTCGCCCATCGCGTCCCCTCGCGTTCGGACGGGATCTCGCGAATTTTTCATTCTTTCCAGGTACGTACGAGGCCCCTCACTTTTTCTGACGGAAGCCCCGCGCTCGCTCCAAGCCGTCCGCGAACCCTTCTTGGAGGTCACGGATGCGTACGACGAGCTTCTCTTGCTTCGCTTTCTTTTCGGCCACCCTCGCCCTGGGTGGCGTCGCGTCCGCCCTCGGGGGGTGCGGTGGGGAGATCGCTTCGGATACGCCTCCTCCCGGCGCGTCCTCCACCGCACCCTCGCCCGGCCCGACCGGGGCGCCGACGACGCCGCCCACGACGCCCACGGGCTCGCCGAGCGCGCCTCCTCCCGCCCCCTTGCCGAGCCCTGGGCCTGCGCCCGCGTCGTGCCCCACGCAGGTCACGCCGATCGCGGGGGCTTCGGGTGTGACGTCCTCGATCGCGCTCGGCAACCTGACGTTCCACCTGGAAATGCAGCGCGGTGCGCCGACGAACGTGCTCGCGGGCCTCTGGTCGGGTGCGAGCCACGCGGTCGCGCAGCGGGCCGCGGCGGAGCAGAGCGCCAATCAGGTCGAGGTGCTGTCGGCCGACACGTGGGCCACGACCGACCAAGTGACCGACTCGGAGAAGCGTACGGTGGTGGCCTACCGAGGCATGACCCGGCTCGGCTCGTTCGGCGTGCGCAACACGAGCCTCGAGCGCGCGACGTTCCGCGAGGGCATGTCGCCCGATGGCATGACCGTGGTCTTCGGGTACGGAAAGCTGTCTTTCCGTGCGCCCGTGACGGCCGGCGACGGGTGGGAGAAGGGCGCCGTGCCGCTCTGCGCCGGGTGCGAGCTGCTCGACGCGAAGGCGGGCGAGGTGCTCGTGTCGCACCAAATCGAGCCGGGGCTCGTCATGCTCGAGCGGCGCGCGTACACCGACCTCGCCTCGCCGCTCGTCGCGGTCGCCGACCCGTCGAACGGGCGCCCCATCGCCGCGATCACCGCGAACCGGATCTTCTTCGACGCGCCGTACGACGACCTCGCGCCCATCGTGCTCGACCGCGCGACGCTCACCCCCGTGCCGTTCACGTGGGAGGCCTACGAGGACATCCGCGCCGTGCACGAGCGCCCCGACGGGACCTTCGACGTCTTCTCGGTGTACTCCGGCGAGATCGCGAGCGCCAAACACGTCTCGGCTACGGGGGCCATCCTCGCGAGCGGCGACGGTCACGCCGCCTACGGTCACGTCTCGGCGGGCGCATGCGGCTTCTGGATCGACGGCCGCCTCTACCCGTACGCAGAGGCCCGAAAGTAGGCCACACTGCCACGGATGATGGCCCGAGGGCGGCGAGCGCTCGCGCGCACGGTAGGCGGCTCGGTCGTCGTGCTCACGCTGCTCTCGGCCGCGTCAAAACACGCACACGCCACGTACTCCGTCACCCTCGCCGATCGCACGACGGGGGTCGTCGCGGTCGGCGTGGCGTCGTGTGTGCCGCTCGACGTCGTGCAGAAAGTCGCGGGCCTCGCGCGAGGGAAGGGCGCGTTCGTCACGCAGTCGTATTTGTACGCGCCCGCGCACGACGAGGCCGCGCGTGGGATGACGCTCGGGGAAGCCCCCGCCGTGATCCTGCCGAGGCTCCTCGACCCGAAGTTCGACGCGGACGCCGAGCTCCGCCAGTACGCGCTCGTCAGCCTCGCCGGAGAGTCCGCGGCCCACACAGGCGCGCGCACCCTCGACTTCGCAGGCCACCGCACGCACGTCGAGGAGGGTGTCGTCGTGACGTTTCAGGGCAACGTGCTCGCGGGCGAAGCGACGCTCGAGGCGATGCGCTCCGCGTTCGTCACGGCCGACGGGGCTGCGCTCGACCGCCTCGTCGCGGCGCTCGTCGCGCCCTCGAAGCACGCACCGGTCCTCGGGGACGCGCGCTGCACGGCGCGAGGGCGCTCGGCCGAGGCCGCGACCCTCGACGTGCTCGCGGCCGATCCTCGCGACGACCTTCACGTCGCCGTCGAAGGGGGCGAGACCGACGAGCCGCTCCGCGCGGTCTCCGAGAAGTATGCCGCGTACCGCCGCGCACGTGCCGCCGACGCCGCGGCCCCTCTCGACGCCTCGCCTTCGCCCCCCGAGGGCGCCGAGCTACGCGAAGAGAGCACGGGGTGCACGAGCGCGGCCGGTCCCAAGCTCGCCCTCCCGTTCGCCATGACCCTGCTCGCTGGCATTCTGGCGCGTCGCTGGCGATGTAGGTCGGCGTAGGTCCCCCACGCAGTCTCTGGGCCGAGGTCATCTGGCAGGCCGCAGGGGAAATCTGGCAACCCGCAGGCGTCACCTGGCAACCCGCAGGCGTCACCTGGCAACCCGCAGGCGTCACCTGGCAACCCGCAGCGGGCTCCTGGCAGGGTGCAAGTCTGTCCTGTCAACCCGCAACGGGCTCCTGGCAGGGTGCAGGTCTGTCCTGGCAACCCGCAGCGGGTTCCTGGCAGGGTGCAGGTCCGTCCTGGCAACCCGCAGCGGGCTCCTGGCAGGGTGCAACTCCGTCCTGGCAGCCTACAGAGGTCATCTGGCAGGCCGCAGGGCTCACCCGGCAGGGTGCAAACCCCCGCTGAAGGGACTCCGGGGCCCGCCGGTGACCGACCGGCGGCCCGTCTCCGCCTCCACGAGGAAGTCGGCCCGCGGTGTTCGCGACGACCAGGTGCGACGAGCCTGGTGCGGGACGAACGACCCCAACGTGGCGACGTGCCGTGCGAGCTGCGCGTCGGGACGGAGCTCGCAGTAGGCTACGTTCGGTGGCGGATCACGTGGCCCGGCGCGTGGCGGAGGGGGGGGTGCGCCGTCGAGCCCGGACCGGCGAAGGGGCCACCCAACGCGCGTCGTCGACGATGCCGAAGTCGACGAAGGCGCACACCACCTTGCCCTGCGCGTCGAGCCCGAAGTGGCACGGGTACGCCCCATCCCCGAAGCCGCTCGAGAAGGCGATCGTGCCCTTCGGCCCGGTGCCCTCGGGGAGCGTGGCCCACGCGAACGACGGAGGCCTCCCCTTCGTGAGGAGCTGCGCCGTGAGCGCGTCGACCTCCGCGACGTCGGCACGAGCCGCGCCCCGACCACCCACGAACGCCGCCGTGCCCGCGTCCACCCCGAAGCTCGACGTGGACCCTCGTCCTAGCTTCGCAGGCACGAAGCGCTCGATCTTCCTCCGCGCGAAGCGCACCCACGCCGCGGCGCAGCGGAGGTCCTCCTTCCACTTCGTGCGCGAACGCGTGATCGGAAAGCCGACGATCGCGGCCTCGACGGGGAACACGCCTCGCGGGACGGCCGCGACGAACGCGCGTCGAGGCGGGCCGAGCGGATCGCACGCGACGAGCTTCCCGTCCCCCACGTCGAGGCGCCCGAGCCGTCGCACCTCGATCGTCAAATCGCCGAGGCGCTCCCCCGACCTCATGAGCCTTCGCAGATCGCGAGGAGGCGGAGGAGGGGGCTCGGGCGCCGTGTATTTCGCACGCACGTCGACGAAGCCGCGACGCACCTGGACCCGCACGCGCTGCGCGAGCTCCTCGCGCGCGGCCGCGACGCTGACACACTGCACGACCTCTTGGTGCGGCTCGTACCCGATCACGATCGACCTGCCGCGGCGCTCCACCTTGAAGAGCCGGTGGGACCGAGGGTGGCTCATTTGCACGAAGTCCGCCGCGTCGTCGCTCATGGTCCGAGTGTGCCACGCCTGCGGCCCGAGGGCGGTGGGAAGCGCTACCGGGAAGACCCGGGAACCGATCCGGGACCGAGACCAGATTCGACCGCCGAGACCGACCCGGACCAGATCCGACCGCGGATGTCCTCCTTCATTTCGTGCGCGAACGCGTGATCGGAGAGCCGACGATCGCGGCCTCGACGGCGAACACGCCTCGACGGGGAACACGCGACGAACGCGCGTCGCGGCGGGCCCGCCGGACGACCTCAGTAGCTGAAGGTGTCGAGCTTCGTCTTTCCGCGGAAGACCCAGTAGACGATGAACGTGTAGGTCGCGATGAAGGGCAGGCCCATGAAGGCGATGACGCGCATGAGGCGGAGCGTGTCGTCCGAGGAGGCGGCCTTCGCGACCGTGAGCGAGCGCTCCGGGTGCCACGGATCGAAGACGAGGTTCGGGAAGATGGCCATCGCGAGCAGGAACGCGAGCGCCGCGACGAGCGCCCCCGTCGACACGAATGCCCAGCCGGGCTTCCCGTGGTGGAGGGCGCGCGGCACGTTCGCCACAGCGAGCACGTTGAGCCCCACGATGACCCACGCGACCGGGTACGCGCGGAAATTCACGAGCACGTGCGGGATCGTCACGAGCGTCGCGACCGTGACCGTGACGTAGAGCGCGAGGAACACGAAGAACGCGCGCCACGCCCACCCGCGCACGCGCTCGAGCAGCTCTCCCTCGGTCTTCAGCGCGAGGTACACCGCGCCGTGCATGGCCGAAGCCGCCACAGCGAGGAGCCCGACGAGCAAGGGGTAGGGCGTGAGCAAATCCGCGAGCACACCGGCGTACTCGCCCTCTTCGTCGAGCGGGACGCCACGCACGACGTGCCCCGCCATGACGCCCATCACGAAGACCGCGAGCGTGCTCGAGAGGAAGAACGAGACGTCCCAATACGTGCGCCATGCACGTCCCTTGCGCTTGCTGCGAAACTCGATCGAAATGGCCCGCCCGATGAGGCTCGCGAGGAGCGCCATCACGGGCAAATAGAAGCCGGAGAGGGCCGTGGCGTACGCCCTCGGGAAGGCCGCGAAGAGCGCGCCGCCGAAGGTCACGAGCCAGACCTCGTTTCCGTCCCAGAGCGGGCCGATCGAGTTCAAGAGCACGCGCCGCTCGCGATCGCCCCGCGCGAAGAGGTGCAGCACGCCGACGCCGAGATCGAAGCCGTCGAGCACGGCGTACCCGGTGAGCAGGATGCCCAGCATCACGAACCAGAAGACGTGGAGCCCGCTCACGTGGCCTCCTTCGACGCGCGCTCGGCGGGTGCCGTGAGAGACTCGGGCGAGGCCGGGTCCGCGAGCGCCGCGGCCGCCGCGAGGAGCCCCTCGCCGCCCGCGTCGGGGTCGTCTTCGGGCTTCGGGGCGTAGCCGGGGCCGTGCAGGATTTTGTCCGTGAGCACGACGAGCCACACCGCGAAGAGCGCGAGGTAGAGCACCGAGAAGACGGCGATCGAAATAGCGATCTGCTCCGTGTGCACGACCTTGGAGGCCGCGTCCTTCGTGCGGAGGAGCCCGTAGACGACCCACGGCTGGCGCCCCACCTCGGCCGCGACCCAGCCCGCTTGGTTCGCCACGTACGGCATGACGACGGCGGGCACGAGGGCGCGGAGGAGCCACCGCTTCTCGAAGAGGGTGCCTCGGGCGCGGAAGAAGAGCGCGAGCGCCGACAGGCCGGTCATGGCGCCCGCGAGAGTGATCATGACGTGGTACGCCGTGAAGGGGACGGGCACCGGCGGGCGATCCTCGGGGGGCACGGAGTCGAGCGCAGGCAGCGGCGCGTTCGGGTCGCCTTTGACGAGCACGCTGAGCATGCCGGGGATGCCCACGCCGTAGCGCACGCGCCCCGCGTCCACGTCGGGGACGCCGAAGAGGTAGAGCGGCACACCCTCGTTCGAGGTGCGAAAATGGCCCTCGAACGCGGCGAGCTTCGCGGGCTGGTGCTCGGCCACCACGTTCGCCTGCTCGTGGCCCGACAGGCCCATGGCCACGTTCGACGCGAAGGCGAACGCGAGCGCGAGGGTGAGGGCGCGCTTGCTCGCCTCGGCCTCGATGCCGCGGAGCACGTGGTACGCCGAGACGCTCGCGACGAAGAAGCCGCCGAGGATGAACGCCCCGAGCAAGACGTGCGCGAGGCGCGGCATGGCCGACGGGTTGTGCACCATCGCCCAGAAGTCCACGATCTCGGCCCGCCGCGCGGCGCCCTCGCCGACGATGTGGTGCCCCGCGGGGGTCTGCTGCCACGAGTTCGCGATCACGATCCACACCGACGAGAACACGGAGCCCGTGAAGACCATGCACGTCGCGAAGAAGTGCATGCGCGGAGAGACCCTGTCCCACCCGAAGACGAGCACCGCCAAGAAGCCCGACTCGAGGAAGAACGCGAAGATGCCCTCGGCCGCGAGCGCCGAGCCGAACACGTCCCCCACGAAGCGGGAGTATGTCGCCCAGTTCGTGCCGAACTGCATCTCCATGACGATGCCCGAGGCCACGCCGACCGCGAAGTTGACGGCGAAGATGCGGCTCCAGAACCGAACGAGCTTGGACCACGTCGGGTCCTTCGTGCGGAGGTAAAGGCCCTCCATCACCACCATGAGCGCCCCGAGCCCGATGGAGAGCGGCGGGAACAGGTAGTGGAACATGATGGTGAGCGCGAACTGCGCCCTCGCGAGGCCAAGCATGGCGGGAGCGTAGAGGCGCGGCCCTTCAGCGAACACCCGTCATCTCCCAAGTGCTCGAAATGTATCAAGAATCGCCTCTCGTGAGGAGCCGCCGCGCGCCCCCCCGCAGCACGAGACTGCGGGATCGGCCGGACGGCGTGGCTCCGGTTTCGTCTCGCTCGAGTCCCACGGCGGCTCGGCGGGGGCCCGGACGCGCCGTTCGAGCTAGAGCGGGTCGTATGACGTCGTTCGTTCGTCGCGCCCTCGTGGTCTCCTCCCTCCTCGTCGCCGCGGCGTTCGTGCCCGGCTCGGCCACGGCCGACGCCCCGCTCCCGCCCATCGGGCAGCCGCAGGTGATGGTCTACTCGGTGCCCAACAGCACCACGCCGAAGATCGTCGTGCGCGCGCACCTGCCCGAGCCGCCGCGCAAGGTGTGGGCCATCGTGTCCGACTGCTCGAAGTACGCGAGCCGCATGCCGCGCGTGGCAAAGTCCCGCCTCGTGTCGAAGGTCGGCAACAAACATACGTGCGAGGTCACGCTCTCGTTGCCGTTCCCGCTCTCGAACCTCACCGCCGTCACCGAGGCCGTGCACCAGGAGAGCGAGCGCAAGATGTCTCGCCGGTGGAAGCTCGTGAGCGGCGACTACTCGGTGAACGACGGGAGCTGGGAGGTCGAGGCCGCCGACCCCGAGGGCAAGACGAGCCTCGTCACGTACTCGGTGCACGCCGAGCCGAACACGGCGGTCCCCGATTTCCTTCGCGCCCAGGCCCAGAAGAAGGCGCTGCCGGAGCTCATTGCCCGCGTGGGAGCCGAGGCCGCGAAGCTCCCGTGAGCGGGGCGAAAGGCCCACTCGGTTTCGTTCGTTTCGAGTCCGCGCGCAAAGCGACGACCCTTCAGGGACCCGCCGTCCTGCCTCACTGACAGGCTGTCACCGGGGGCTCGGCCCGCGGCCCACGTCTTCGCCAAAGTGGCGAGGATCCTCGCTTTGCGCGGCCAGAGGGCCTCGTTCGCGCGTGGCACGGGTTCCGCAAGGCCGAGCGTCATGCTCGCCTCTCACGCGGTTCGACGGCGTTTTGGTGGTCTCTGGCTCGGCCCGCTCGCGGCGCTCGCCTTCGTCTCGGCGAAGACGGTGACAGCGTTTGCCGGCGCGCTATTCCTCACTCCCGATGCCGCTCGACTGGCCGAGGCGCCCTCGGGTGCCGCGCCCCTGCCATCGGCCCCCGCCGCCCCCCACACCACGGCGGCCGCTGCCATCTTGGCGCGGAACCCGTTCGACCACGAGACGGGCCCGCTCGACGCCCAGGACCCCGCCGACGGCGAGCCCGTCGCCCTCGACCTGGATCCGATGCACGCACCGCGGTGCGAAGGTGTGACCGTCCGTGTGATCACCGCATCCTCCGAGCCGGACTGGTCCCTCACGGTGCTGTCGTCGTCCGAAACGCCGAGAAATCGGCTCTTGCGCCGCGGTGGAGCGATCGGCCGAAAGACGGTGCACTTCGTCGGGTGGGACCGCGTTTGGCTCCGCGAGGGCGCCGCGCTCTGCCAAGTGGGCTTGCACGATGGGGGCGGCGAGGCGCCGAAGCCACCCGCGACCTCCTCGGCACCCGCGCCCGGCGCTGCGGGGATCGATCCGGTCCTCCGCAAGGGCATCGTGCGCGTGAGCGCCACCGAGCACGCGATCGATCGCGGCGTCGTCGAGAAGATCCTCGAGAACCCGGCGGAGCTGCTGCGCGCGCGTGTCGTACCCGAGCAAGAAGGCGGAAGAGTCGTGGGTCTTCGGCTCTTCGGCGTCCGCCCCGACTCGCTGCTCGCCCTCCTCGGCGTCGAGAACGGTGACCGGCTCGGCGCGATCAACGGGTTCGAGCTCACGACCCCCGAGAAGATCTTCGAGGCGTACGCGCGCCTCCGAACGGCCGACAAGCTCACCCTCTCGGTGAACCGCCGCGGTCAGCCGATGACCCTCGACTACGCCATTCGGTGAGGCCGGCGGGTCATTTCTTCTTCTTCTTCGGGTTCGGGTGCCCGACCGGTGTTTTGGCGGTGTGCGCCGAAGCCGAGGCATCGGGAGCGGCCGACGCGGTGGGCGGAGGTTCGGGGGCGACGATCGCGATCGCCTCGCTCTCGCTCTCGGCAGGGGTGGCGGAAGGCGCCGCGGCGCTCGCGATCGGGGGCGTCGCAGAGCTCTTGCTCCCGCTCGCGACGTAGCTCGCCGCGCCGATCCCGAGCGACAGCGCCAAGGCCACCACTACGAACGGCGTGATGCGCCTCGTTCGGCCTGGCCGCGAGATCTTGAACGTCGGTGCGTCGTGCCGCGGCTTCGTGACGCGCGCCGGCGGGGGAGCCGCGGCCGCCGGGGACTCGGCCGGGGCGAGCGAGGGTGGCGGAGGGGGCGGTGGAGGCACCGAGGGCGCCGGCGGGGGAAGCGGCACCGTCTTGGGCCGACTCGGCGCGGCGGGCGTCGGCGTTGGCGCGTGCGCGTTGCTCGCGACGGCTCCTCGGGGCCGCGCGTCCGTCGGTGGCGCAGACGCAGGTACCACGACGTCGATCGAGCGGACGTTCGTGAGCTCTTCGTCCGTGAGCTCTTCGTTCTCGGAGCCGGGCAGCGGCCCCACGCGCGGCTCGTCGAACCTCCCGTTCGATCGACCGGAGGACGCCGGAGGCGCGAACCCTCGTGCCGGGGAGGGCAGCACGTGGGCCGGCGGCGTCGCCTCGCGGGTGTTCTCTTCGCTGCGCCGGAGGGCCTCGGGCGAGGGCGCGCGCAGCGGGGACTTGAGGAGCGCGGTGGGCGCGACGTCCTCTTCGTCTTCGCCGTAGAAGCTCGGCGCGGGGAGCGCTTCGGTCTTCGTCGTGCCGAGCCGGAGCCTCACCACGCGCGCCACCCCGCGCCGCGTGATCTTCTCGCCGAGCGTCGCGATCGCCGTCTCGATCGCCGTGCCCATCTCGCGCGCCGTGGGGTAACGCTCGTCGGGGAGGCGTCGGAGCGCGCGCTCGACGATCGCCTTCACGCACGGGGGTAGGCGAGGGTGGTCGGGGATCGTGGGCTCGGCCGACAGGAGCTGCACGAGGGTCGCCACGTCGTGCTCGCCGGCGAAGGGCGTCGTGCCCGTGGTGACCTCGAGCAACGTGACCCCGAGCGACCAGACGTCGGCGCGGCGGTCGAGCCGGCTCCCGCGCGCGTGCTCGGGCGACATGTACCGAACCTTCCCGCGGAGCACGCCGTCGGTGGTCTCGGTGGCGATGCGCCCCTTGGCCTTCGCGATGCCGAAGTCGATCACCTTCACGCGCCCCTCGATGCTCACGAGCAGGTTGTGCGGCGACACGTCGCGGTGAACGACGTCGAGCGGCGCGCCGTCGTCGGTGCGGGCCTCGTGCACGGCGTGTAGCCCGTCGCACGCCTCCATGCAGATGCGCAGGATCACCGAGAGCGGGAGCTCCTCGGGGCGCATGGCGAGCGCCCTCAGCGTGAGGCCCTCCACCCACTCCATCGCGAGGTAGGGCACCCCTCGCTCTTCGCCGGCCTCGTAGAGCTCGACGAGGTTCGGGTGGCGCACGGCGCGCGCGATGCGCGCCTCCTCCACGAAGAGCTGCGAGAGCTTCTCGGAGCTCTTGGTCGCGATCACGGTCTTCAGCGCCACGAGCCGGCCGTTCGCCTCGGGGTCGCGCGCCGCCCACACCGCGCCCATGCCGCCTCGCGCGACCTCTCGCTCGAGCCGGAAGCGACCGACGGTGGCGCCTGGGCGAAGCTCCGCCATCCTCGGGATGGTACATGGCCTCCGCCGCGCGCGGGGGGATGTCGGCGCCCTCGCGTGGGAGAGGCGCACACATCCGGCGACCACGAGCCCGAGGACCAGGACGAGCCTCGGCCCCGGCACGGGGGCCCTGAGAAACGCCTCGATGTGCCGACATGCCGCGCGCCGGAGCTGCCGCCACGCGCGCCGTGCATGTACCCTCATGATCACCGTGCGTGTGCTCGTCCTCCTACCGTTGCTCGTCTCCCTCGCCGCGTGCTCGCGCTCGTCGCGCCCCGAGGCCGCGGCGATCGACGCGGGGCCGGCCGATCTCCTCGCCACCGACACGTCTCCCGCGAAGGCTCCTCCGGCGCTCCGCGCGAGGCCATCGGCGCCGCCGCTCCCCGACCTCCCGACGCTCGAGAAGCAGGACCCGAAGGCCCCCACCAAGGGCTCGCCGGCGCTCTCGGGGCTCTCGGCGTGGAGCGGCGACGAGGTCGTGTCGCTCATCAAGCTCGGAAAGGGAGGCTCGCTCTTCGGACGGAGCGCCGCGCGCGGGGCCGAGCCGCTCGTGCGCTTCCGCGAGCTCCACGTCGACGCGTCGCGCTTGCCGAAGGTCGTCGACCACAGGGCCTCGAAAGACGAAGGCCCGGTGCGAAACCAGCGATCGACCCCGGCGTGCAGCGCGTTCGCGTTGGCCACCGCGATCGATCACGCCGTGGGGCGCTGGACGGGCACCCCCGGGAACGTCTCGGTCATGGAGATTTGGGCGCGCTACCACGAGCCGTACACCGCCAAGGCCGTGACGGGGAACCTCGGCGAAGGCGTGGGCCCCGAGGCCGGCTGGCCCTTCGACGAGCGGCTCGCGAACACGTGGGTCCCGTGCGAGGACGCGCCCAAGGCCGCGAAGGGGCAGTGCGGGCTCCGCCCCGATCCGGCCCGCGTGGCCAAGACGCGCGGGCAAGAGGTCGCCTCGATCACGAGCGCGACCACCCTCGACGATCTCGACACGGACGACATCAAAGAGCAGCTCGCCGCGGGCAAGGACGTGATCGTCGCGCTCGAGGTGCCGCGCACGCTCGCGCCCACGGGCAAGGTCGGGGCGCGCTACCTGCCCCACTGGAAGGACGCCGACGAGGTCGGTGGGCACGCCGTCGTGCTCGCGGGGTACGCGACGCTCGGGGTCGCCACCTACTTCCTCGTGCACAACTCCTGGGGCACCTCCTGGGGGGACGGCGGCTACGCGTACATCCACGAAAAGACGCTGAAATCGAGCCTCCGCGAGGCGCTCGTCGTCGACGCCGAGCCCGTCCAGCGCGACAAGAAGAAGCAGAAGGTCGATCGCGCCACGGCCACCTGCCAAGGCACCCTCGTGCCCGACACGACGCGCACGTCGTGCTCGGCGCCGTGCCCCGACGGCGGGCCTCGCCACGGGGGCGTGTGCGGACAGACCGCGGGCTGCCCCGAGGGCATGGTGAACCTCACGGGCGAGTGCGTGCTCGCCGCGCCCACCACGCGAGGGGCCGAAGGGTCCGGGCTCTCGTGGAGGTGCGGCGCGAGCGGCTGTACCTACGAGGTGCCTCGCACGATCGCGGCCGACTGCAGCGGCAACGTGTGCCGCACGTCGTGCCCTGCGCCCTCGTACCGGCTCGCGAAGCTCGGCGACGATCTCGTGTGTGTGCTCTGACCGCTCGAGGTCGTCAGCCCCTACCGACCCAAGGCGTGGGAGATAGCCGCGTGTGTCAGATCCCGATGGTCGTGGACTCGGCCGGCTTGGGGCTCTGGGGCTCCTCGCGAGGCTCGGTCGGCTTGCGCGGGGCGCGGGCGCCCGGGTGCTTCGCGCGGAAGGCGTCACGCCGCGCGTTCTCGAGCGCCTCGCGGTTCGCGTAGGGGCGGGGCGAGGCCTCGGTGAGGGCGAAATAGGTAGGAAGATCCACGATTTGGTAGCCCACGCGCTCGGGCGCCTCGGGCCGCCAGCGCTTCTGGTGGAGGAAGGTGAGCACCTTCTTCAGCGTGGGCAGCGTGGTGGGGCGAATGTCGTGGAGGAGCACGATGCCGCCGCCGTTGTACTCGATCTGGTTCCGGAGGCTCCGCGCCATCGCCTCGGGATCGTCGTGGGTCATGTCGCCCGCCTCGATGCTCCACAGCACGAGCTCCATGCCGCGCGCGCGCACGATCTCGCGGGTGTAGGCGTCGACCTCGCCGTACGGGGGGCGAAAGAGGGTGGGCTTCTTCCCGAGGGTGCGCTCGATGAGGCGCGAGGTCTCGTCGATCTGCTCGTTCACCTCGGCGCGCGTGATGGTCGGCAAGAGCCGATGGTCGAGGGTGTGATTTCCGACGAGGTGGCCGCCCTCGGCGATGTCGCGCAAGACCTGCCGCGTGCGCTCGTCGCGGCGCGCGTTGCCGTCGAGGTACTGGCCCACGACGAAGAACGTGGCGTGCACCTTCCGCTGCGCGAGCACCCGCAAGATGGCCGGCGTCGTCTCGAGGAACGGGCCATCGTCGAACGTGAAGGTCACGTAGCGCCGGCCGTCGCCCGGCGTAGGCTCGGGCCCCTCGGCGACGAGCCACGCCTTCGCCGCGCTCCTCTCGGGGTTCAGGCGGGGGAACGCCGTCGGTGTCTTCACGTTGGCGAGATCGACGGGCTCGGGCTTCGGCGAAGGCGACGTGTCCGGGGCCGGCGTTTTCGCCGGTTCGGAGAAGAGCCGGGGCAGCTCGAGGCGCGCGTTCGTGCCCACGCCGAGCGCGCTCCCGAGGGCCGCGCACGCGACGAAGAGCACCGGCAGCGCGAACCGCGACGCCTTGCGCTTCTCCGGGAGCGATGCCCTTCGATCTGCCATCCCCGGATCGTAAGAAGCCGCGCGACGCGGGGCCAAGTTCGTGCGCGCGCGTGGCGGGTGCGCGTTCGTTCAGCGATAAATGCCGGGGACCACGGTGCGCTCGGCCCACCCGAGGCTCGGCTCGATCGCGCGCTCGCGGCCGATGCGCGTCGCGAAGGCGTCGCGCACGACGAGCTCGGCCAGCTTGCCCCGCGGCGAGAAGCCCCACTCGGCCTCCTGCGAGACGTCGTCGGGATCGGCGTAGGTGCGCCACACGAAGAAGCCGAGGAACGAGGGCTCGTCGAGCAGGGGCGCGAGCAGGCCGTGGTACGCGAGCGCCTGAGCTCGCTGGTCGACCACCACGTTCTTCATGGCGTCGGGCCACTCCCACGGGCGGAGCGCCGGATCGGGCCGCGTCGTGTAGCCGATCTCGGTGAACATGACGGGCTTCTTCCAGGTCGCGGCGAGCTTGGCCACGCGGTCGCGCACGCGGCCCCCGCCCTCACGGAGCTCGGCGATCGTGGCGTTCTCGCGCTCGGCGAGCGGGTAGAACGCGTTGATGCCGATGACGTCCACGTCGCCGAGGATCACGGTGTCGTCGACGTCGTCCCAGTTGGCGGAGTAGGTGAGGGGGCCCTTGTAGATCGCACGTATGTCGCGGATGACCTTGGCGAAGCTCGGGGCCCGCCCGCTCGTGACCCACGACCTCAGCTCGACGCCGCACGAGAGGAGATCCACGTGCGCCTCTTCGGCCACCTTGGCCCAGGCCGTGACGAAGCGGCCGTAGCTCTCGGTCCAGGCCTTCCAGCCTTCGTCGGTCTTCGGGTCGATGAGCGCGCGCCACTCGCCCGACTCGACCCACAGGTGGGGGACGAGCATGACGCGGAGGCCGCGGGCGTGGGCCGCGCGCACCGACGCGAGCACGTTCTTGCGGTTCTCCTCGAAGGGCGCCTCGAAGCGCATGTCGACGCCGCGCCCCGAGAGGTCGTTCACGCGCCCGAAGGGGGTGAGCGCGACCCACGTGCCGCCCATGGCCGCGACCTCGTCGACCGAGCGGGAGAAGGCCTCGGAGCCGTAGCCCTTCCCGGGGTGGTACGCGTTCTCGATGGGGCCGATGGTGATGCCTCGCACCGAACGAGGCCCGAGCGACGCGGGCACGGTGACGAAGGGCGGGGGCGCGTCGGCGAGCGGCGCGGGCGCACCTTGTGGGACGACGGGGGCGCTCGCGTCGAGCAGGCGCTTGCCCGAGGCCTCGGAGGCCACGAGCACCGACGAGGCGAGGAGGAGCCCCACGCGTGGCCAGAAACGCCGCATGCGGGGCGTATAGCAAGCGGCACCGCCCGTGGGAACCGGACGCGACGGTCGGCCCGCGGCGAGCTGCGCGGCCATTTCGGCCAGGAGCAACGACGGAGATCGCGGTGCTAACCGCTCGCCGCACAAAGCGCGACGAGCGGAAGCAGGGCGGAGCGTCGCATGGTCAATTCGGAGGCGGGAGCGCGAAGGCGCCGAGGGAGTCGAGCCTGACGCGGTACACGTTGGTCCCGTGCTCGTCGCGGACCAGAGTGAAGACCTCGTCGCGGGTGAACGCGAGGGGGTGCCGGAAGATGACGGGGGAGCCGTTGTTTCCCGGCAGGAACCATGCCGCGCCATCCGATAGGCGCACGATCATGGCTCCAAGATCGCCGTTTGGCCTTTGCGAGAAGTGTCCAGCGTAGCCGTGGCCGACCCCGAAGCGCCCGCCGGCGATGACGCCCTGGCCGAGATCGGCGCGGAGCACACGCTTCTGGAGTTTGGAAGGATCGCGGGTGAACGGCGCGCTCAGAATCTTGACGGTGGTGTAGGTGCCGGTCGTTTTGCCTTCACCTTCGGCCCAGACCCAATCGATCCCGTCGGTGTTGAGGTCGGCAGCGGCGCGGCTGTGGTCCGCACCATCCCCGAGCAGGTGCTGGTCGCCGGCTTCTGGCGTCCATATGCGCTCGGTCGCCGAGGCTTGGTCTGCGGCGTAAAAGAAGAAGTCGTCCCTCACCTCGACGAAGCTGTAGCGGCCGTGGCCGGAGAGGGAGCGTTGCAGGGTGGGCGGGGTGTCCCACGAGTACACCTCGAGGGGCCCGGGCCCATTCATGATGAACCCGAGGTTTCCGGCGGCGAAGGTGTCGAGGAAAATGGATGTCGTTGGGGGCTTCTTGACGAGGAGCTTCGGCTTGAAGTCGCCAAGGTCACCTCCGATGGCCGCGGGCGGGTTGATGAGATCGTTGTCGCCTTTGCGCTCCGAGATCGCGAAGGTGTAGCGCTCGCCGCCTCCGGAGTGGCCCGACACCACGCACGAGCCGTCGAGAGACCCTCGGACAGCGACGAGGGATGGGCCGTCGATCTCGGACATCAAGTACACGGCGTTGCGGCCATGGTATTGAAGCGTAGCCAGTACGAGAGCACCGCCCGCGCGAGAGAACGCTACCGTGTCCGGAGCGATGAACTCGCGCCTACCCGAGAGCCCCTCCCACTTCTTCTTGATCCTACGGCAGGCGAGCTTGCGAGTGACGTCGGTGTCCTGGCAGGGCTCCCACTCGAAGGGCTCGGGGAGGTACTTGCGTTCGGAGGGGATGGAGAAATTGCACTTGGGGTCGTAGTCGTCCCAGCGGACCCAACCTTCGAGCTCCCCGGGGATGGGCGCGGCGTCTTTGGCGTCGGGCGCGGCGTCACGCGGGCGCGCGGCGTCGGGCACGGTGAGCTCGGGGCCCGCGTCGACCGCGGGCTGCGTGCCCCCTTCGCCCGAGCACCCGCTCGCAGCACGAAGCGCCACGAGCGAAGCGGCGAGCGCCACACCCGCAGGAAGCCATCGTCTCATTCGAACACATCTCTCCGAGAAGAAAGGTACCGCCGGTGGGCACGTTTCGCGAGCGATCGATGCCGACGATGCGACCGTCCGCGTCCTCACGGACGAAGCTGGTCTCACCGAAGGCGGAGATGGGCGGCATGTGCTGCGGGTGCTCGTGCATCAGCCTCCCCGTTCCGACGAGCTCGCCGTCGACCGGGCTCTCTTCGATGCGCATCGTGCGGCTGCTCGTCGCCGAGCTCGCCACGAGGAGCACCTTGCCCTCCTCTTTCCCTCGTATTGGTTGGAGACAGCGCCTCGGGAGTGTTCCACCGCCCCCGAAGCGACGTTGTCGCACGCTACGCCAGTCGCTAGGTCAAGTACCTCGCTCCGTGTGCGCGGCCAGTAGCGCACCGAGACGAGGGAACGACGAGACGCTGCAGGGAGGGTGGATCGGGCGGCGAACGAAAACGAGGGACCGTTCGCCGGGCCGCTCCCTGCGAGCGTCTCGTCGTGGTGGGGTCGGCGGGCCGGGCCGAGTCGTTGCTAAGAATCGACGAGCGCCTGCGCGGCGGGCACGGAGATGGTGGATCTCGGCTTGGTTGGTAGGCCAAGGGGGATCGTCGGCCTCCTCCCTACCCAAGGAGGTCGCGGCAGCCGCTCCCGCTCACCCCGAGACGAGCACGACCTTCGTCACCTCGGGGGGCGCGCCCACGCGTGACGGGGGGCCCGCCGTGCCGAAGCCGCGGTTCACCCAGAGCGTCGAGCCCGCGCGCTCGTAGCGGCCCGCGACGAACTCGAAGACGAGATCCGCGGGGCGAAACCCGGGGTTGATCTGGCCGCCGTGTGTGTGGCCCGAGAGCTGGAGCGCGCACTTGCCCGCCATGTCGCGGAACGTCTTCGGCTGATGCGAGAGCACGATGCGGGGGAGGTCCGTCTCGCGGACACGCTCGGCGGCGCGGGCCAGATCGGGCCCCGGTTTGCCCCAGTAGCGGCCCCAGATTTCGTCGAGGCCGAGCAAGGCGAAGCCGCCCTCGGCGGCGCGGATCGCGAGCCCGTCGTTCACGAGGAGGCGGACGCCGGCGCGCGAGAGGGCCTCGGCGACCGCAGCGTGCCCGGTCGTGTAGTCGTGGTTCCCGTAGATGGCATAGACGCCGTCACGGGATGGGAGCTTCATCAGCTCACGCGCCAAGAGGTCGCAGTACGCGGGATCGTGATCGACCAAATCGCCCGTCGCCACCACGAGATCCGGGCGGATCTCCCGCACCTTCGCGAACCCCTCGGCGAGCTCGCGCGGTGTCACGAACGTGCCCGTGTGGATGTCGGAGACCTGCGCGATCGTGTACCCGTCGAGCTTCGGGGAGAGGCCCGGGATCTTCACCACGACCTCCTCGACACGGAAGTCGTGGCGGCCACGCACGATGCCCCACCCGATGGCCCCCGTGCTGCCGGCGACGAGCGAGAGCCCCACGGCGCGCTCGAGCACGAGCCTCCGCGACACGCGCTCTTCTTCTTCGCGCTCGAACCTCGCGTGCGTGGACGTGGGCGCCTCGCTCGGGCCCGCATCGCGCGATGCGGCTTCGGTGGTCTCGGGGGTCGCGGCGACGGCATCGGGGGCCGCTTCGCCGTGCGGTGCTCGTGGAGCGGCGCTACCGAGGCCGAGCGTGCGCCGGCGCACGAGGTACGCGACCTTCCCGTAGAGCCAGAAGAGCGTCTTCATGATGCCCACCGTCGAGCCCGCGAAGGCGACGAGCGTGACCTCGATGAGCGCGTACGGCGAGAGCCCCTGGCCGTGCCCCGTGTAGATCGACACGGCCCGCACGAGCGGGCCGAGGCAAGCGACGAAGAGCGCGATACTTCTCGCTTTTTTGCGGTTCTTCCGCAGGCGCTCCGAGTGGTCCTCGGCCCACCGTGCGAGGCTCATGTGCCCGACGAGGCTCAGCACGAGCGCGCCCGCGGCGGGCCCGAACCGCATCATGGCCGGACGCCGCTCACGACGCGCTCGATCCCGGCGAGGTCCTTCGTCTTGACGATCTCGGTGTACCCGTGGCCTTCGAGGATCTTCGCCACGTCGGGGGCCTGGCCTGCGCCGATCTCGAGGGCGAGCACGCCCGTCGGCACGAGGTAGCGGGGCGCGTCGCGGACGATCCGGCGCACGAGGTCGAGGCCGTCCTTGCCGCCATCGAGCGCGAGGCGCGGCTCGAAGTCGCGCACGTCGGGCATGAGCGTCTCGCACTCGGCCGTGGCGATGTACGGCGGGTTCGACACCACGAGCTCGAACACGGGCGGGTGCCAAGGCAGGCCCGCGGCGTCGATCGCGCCGAAGAGATCCCCCAAGACGAACGACACGTTGTACGCGCCGAGGCGCCGCGCGTTCTCGCGGGCCACGTCGAGCGCGTCCGGGGAGAGGTCGGTCGCGACGACGTCGGCCGTGGGGCGCATTTTGGCGAGCGAGATGGCGACGCACCCCGAGCCCGTGCAAAGGTCGAGGATGCGCCCGCCCATCGCCACGTGGGCCGTGCGCTCCTTGGCCACGTCGACGAGGGTCTCGGTGTCGGGCCGGGGCACGAGCACGCGTTTGTCGACCTTGAACACGTGCCCGTAGAACTCACGCTCCCCGCGGAGGTAGGCCATGGGCTCGTGGGCGCGGCGCCGCTTGACGAGCTCACGCAGCTTCGTGAGCTCGTCCTTCGCGAGGGGCCGCGCGCCATCGACGATGACCTGCATGCGCGAGATCCCGAGCGCGAACGCCACGAGCAGCTCGGCCTCGAGGCGCGGGCTCTCGAGGCCTCGCGCCTTGAAGTCGTCGGTGGCCCAGCGACAGAGCTCGCCTACGGTCCACTCTTTGGGGGTCTCAGCCTGCAAGTCGCTTTCGCTCCTCGGCGACCGCGCCCTCGACGTCGGCGCGGATCTCGGCGAGGCGCGCCTCGGTGCCCGCTTCGAAGCGGAGCACGAGCACGGGGCCCGTGTTCGACGCGCGGACGAGGCCCCACGTGGGCGCTCCGCCCTTCTCGAAGGTGATGCGGGCGCCGTCGATGTCGAGCACGTCGAGGCCGCGGTCCTTGTACTTCTGGGTCACGGCCTTCACGATGTCGAACTTGATGGCGTCGGGGCAGTCGACGCGGAGCTCGGGCGTGGTGAACGTCTTGGGCACGTCGGCGAGCATCTCGGAGAGCGGCCGAGGATCGGCGGCCAAGATCTCGAGCAGGCGGAGCGCGGCGTAGGTCGCGTCGTCGAAGCCGAAATAGCGGTCGGCGAAGAAGAGGTGTCCGCTCATCTCACCCGCGAGATCGGCGTGCTCCTCTTTCATCTTGGTCTTGATGAGCGAGTGTCCGGTCTTCCACACGATCGGCCTGCCGCCGTGCTTCGCGATGTCGTCGTACAAGGTCTGCGAGCACTTCACCTCGCCGAGCACCGCGGCGCCCGGCTTCTTCGCGAGGAGCGCGCGAGAGAAGAGGATGAGAAGCTTGTCTCCCCAGATGACGTCGCCGTTCTCGTCGACCGCGCCGAGGCGATCGGCGTCGCCGTCGAACGCGAGGCCGACGCGGGCCTTCGTCTCCTTCACGCGGGCGACGAGCGCCTCGAGGTTCTTCGGCACCGTCGGGTCGGGGTGGTGGTTCGGGAACGTGCCGTCCATGTCGCAGAAGAGCGGGTCGGCCGTGAGCCCGAGCGCCGAGAGCACGCGGAGAGCGAGGGGGCCGCCGGCGCCGTTGCCCGCGTCGAGCACGAACTTCATGCCCGAGGCGCTGGAGAAGTCGAACTTCTCCTTCATGGTGGCGGTGTAGGCGCCCTGCACGTCGATCTCCTCGACGCGGCCCTCGCGGGCCGGGGCGTAGCGCTCTTCTTCGATCGTGGCGCGGGCCTTCTGGATGTCGTCGCCGAAGAACGACGCCTTGCCCTTCATGATCTTGAAGCCGTTCTCGTCGCCCGGGTTGTGGCTCCCGGTGATCATGATGCCGCCGTCGGTCCCGAGGTGGTGCACCCCGAAGTAGAGCATCGGCGTCGGGCCGATGCCGAGGTCGACCACGTGGACCCCTCGCTCGACGAGGCCCTTCACGAGCGCGGCGTGGAGGCGCGGGCCGGAGAGGCGGCAATCCCTCGCGACGGCGATCTTGGGGGTGTCTTTGCCCGCCGCCTCGCCGAGCAGCGTGGCGAGGGCCCGCCCGAGGTGGGTGGCGAGGTCGTCGGAGAGGTCACGATCGGCTTTTCCGCGGATGTCGTACTCGCGGAAGATGTTCCCAGGGACGCGCATTTCCCCAGCATGGCATGGGCCCACCGCGAAAAAAAGCGCCACTTTTCGCGCCGTTTCGGCGTCCTCCCCTGCGCGCTCGGAGCGCGGGCGCTCGTCGGGCGCGCGTTTTTTTCGTGGGCGTGGGAAGCTTCGTTTCGGGGGCTCGTAGGACCCCATCAACGAGGAGCTCGGCGATGGACGCACTCTTTACGATTTTTCTCGGTCTCTTGTGCATCGGCGCGATCACCGCGCGTGTTACCGGCTGGATGATGCGGAGCTGGCTCGCCACGAACGCGGGCTGGATGGACAGCGCCGGGCAGCGCTTCTTGCGCTACTTTTTCGGCATTTTCGTCGACATCGGCACGGCCAACAACTTCCTCCAGCAGAAGAAGCAGCGGAACGAGCCCCCGACGCTCGCGTACGTCTTCTTCTCGTCGTTCGGCGCGACCATGCTCGGCCTCCTCGGGCTCTTCGGCGCGATGGCCGCGCACTGAACGGGCGCACCATCACGTTCCTGTTCGAGAATTCGAGGGCCTGAGGTAGGGTCCGCCCCACGGTGGACGCGCTCCCTCCCGACCCATCCCCTCCCGGGCCCTACGTCTACGCCGCGAGCGACTATCGCCCGCGGCAAACCCGGGAGATCGAGCTCTGCGAGCGGGCGAGCACCACGGATTGGGTGTACCTCTCCGGGCTCGGCGCCGGCCTCGTGGCGAGCATCGCCCTCGACACCGCCGTCTTCCGCCAGATCGGCACGCGCCGCGAGGCCGAGAACGAGACGTGGGAGGCCTGGGAGGCGCGCACCAAGGGCGACCTCTCTCTCCCCGCCGGGCGTACGTTCGGCGCCGGTCTCGTCGGCCTCAGCGTGGGCGCGCTCGTTGGGGGCATGTACCTCGCCTTCCCGAAGTGCGACCGCATGAACGCGTACGGCCCGCCCCCCGAGGGCTCGGCCCGAAGCGTGTGGCCCACGGCGCTCACGCTCGCGCTCGCCTCGGCCGCGCTCGGCCCCATCATGGTGGCGATCGAGAGCGGCGCTCCCTACGGCCGCGTGCTCGAGTGGGAGGTGTCGGAGCGCGCCGTCCACTTCATCGTTCCGGCCTTCACCGGCTTCGCGGGGGCCTTCTTGCCTTACCTCTTCCCACCGAAGACCTGGCGCGCGGCGCGTGAGATCGAGAGGATCCGCGCGGGTGTGGCCAGCAACGGCGCTTATGTAGGCTACACGTTTCGGTTCTGAGCGTGCGCGCTCGGGGGAGGGCCGGCGTGAGACCCCGACCTCCGACCCCAAGGAATCGACCGATGCGTGCGACGTTGCGATTGGAGCGCTCCGAGAGCGAGCGGCTCGACCTCACCATGGACGGCCCTCATCTCGCCTACGCGCGTGGGCGCGCCGGCGATGCGCGCGCGTCCGTCCGAGTGAAGAAATTCCCGTCCGCCGACGAGGCCGAGGCCGCGTACCGCGCGATGGTGAGCGAGGCCCTCGAGCGCGGGTTCGTGCCGGCGGCTCCCTCCGAGACCGCGTTGCCCGCCTGCGATCCCGAGCCCTGAGCCGCCCACGCTCCCCCGAAGGTTTCATGGAGGCGGCGCTGCCGGAGCCGCGGGCTCGAACCTGTAGAGCGCGCCGCCGCGCTGACCGCCCGCGTAGAGCACGCCACCGAGCACCCCGAGGGGCGCCGCGCAGAACGCGTCGTCGAGCGAGAACGGGCTCTTCTTGTCCGTGATCGTGGCGACGATTCGGGCAGGCTCTCCTCCGTCTCCGAGGCCCACGAGGGCGCGCTCGGTGAGCACGACGAGCTCGCCGCCGAAGCGCACCACGTCGGTGGGGCGGCCCACGTCGGCGGGGAGGTCGACGGTGTCCCAGGTGTCGCCGTCGGTGGTCTTTCGGAGGGTCACCGGGCCGCCCCACGTGCCCGCGATCCAATAGAGCGCGCCGCGGTCGGCATACCAGCGCAGCGTGAAGGCCGCGCCGCGATCCGTGACGCGCTTGCCCACGCCGTCGCCCTCACGGAGCACGTCGCGCCCCTCGGGGAGCGTGAAGCGCGCGTAGTCGAACGGGCTCTTGCCGTCGAAGTCTTGGAGCCCCGCGTAGAGGCTGTCGCGGAACCGAACGAGGTAGGTGAGGCGCCACACGCCGCCGGGGTACGGCGAAGGGAAGCCGAGCGCGTACGCGAAGCGCGAGAGGTCCGGAGTCGCCATGTGGAGCGCGCCTGGCGCCGGGCCCTGCCACGCGCGCTCGTTCGGGGGCACCGAGCCGGTCGAGGCGTAGAGGTGCCCGCGGTACGAGGCCACGTCGAGCACGTGGTAGGCGCGCGGGAGCACGGAGGCGCCCGCTTTCCCGTCGGCGTCGGGTCTCCCGGGGAGACCGGCGTGGGGATAACGTGCCCGCGCGAACGTACCCTCGCGGTCCGACACGAACACGTACCCTTCGGTGCCCCAGTCGACGGCGCCGAGGCCCCCGTAGGGAGGATCCGCGTCGGGCACGAAGAGCCGCCCCCCGAGGGCGTGCACGCGCAAGAAGCCCTGCCCACCGCCGCCGCCCTTCGTGGGCTCGCCGATGCGGTTCCAATCGAACGCGACGGCGAAGGGCTTCGCGGCGTCGGGTGTGAAGCGGGTGATCGTCGCGCCGTCGGAGCCGAGCGGCTGGTTCGCGTGGGCGGCGTAGAGGCTGCCACCGAAGGCGCGTAGATCGCAGATGCGGGTGAGGCCGAGGGGCGGCACGCCGACCTTGGTGAGCGTGGCCGACGTGAGCCTGGGGCCGCTCGCGCCGGGCTCGTTCGTCGCGTCGTCGTTGCCGTCGGGCTCGTGCTGCGCGCGGAGGGGCGCTGCGTCGGCCTGGGCGTCGGTGCCGGCGTCGAGGGGATTCTCGGCGGCGCCGGAGGAGGTCGCCGTCGCCGTCGCGGTGGGCTTCGATGGAGGGGCCGGGGCCTCGTGGAGGCGCGAGGCTTCGCACGCGGAGAGGGCACCCAAGGCGAGCGAGGCGAGGAGCGCGATGCGCGTCATACGGAGACGTCGCGCGGGAGGCCCAAGGTGTGACCTCGGTCGTGATGTATCGTAAATGCTCGTATCTCTTCGAAGAATCGGCGCCTCACGCCTTGGCGTAGGTGCCCCAGAGGCTCTTGTCGCGCACGAACACGAGCTTCTCGGAGATCTCCCAGAGGCGCTTTTGGGTGTCGACGTCGTAGCTGGCGCTGCTCGAGCGCACGGCCTTGCAGCGGTCGAAGTAGCGGCCCGTGACGCCTGCGACCTCGGGCGACGACGCGAGGTAGATCTGCGTCTTGGCGCCCTCTTCGGTGGTCATCAGGAAGGGGCGCGCGAGCTTGGCCAGCGTCGCCACGAAGCCGCCGTACGTCTGCGCGAAGCCCGACGCGATGACCCCGGGGTGGAGGCAGTTCGCGGTGACGTTCGTGCCCTCGAGGCGCCGCGCGAGCTCGTACGTGAAGAGCACGTTGAGGAGCTTCGAGTGCGAGTACGCGGTGATCATGGAATACCCGCGCGAGAACTGGATGTCGTCGAGGTTCGGTTTGGCGCGGAGGTGGGCCCTCGAGCTCACGTTCACGATGCGCGCGCTCTTCGCTTTGGTGAGCGGCTCGAGCAGCTCGTGGGTGAGCAGGAAGTAGGCGAGGTGGTTCAGCGCCAGCGTCTCTTCGATGCCGTCCTTCGTGACACGCCGCTCGGTGACGAGCACCCCGGCGTTGTTCACGAGCACGTCGATCGTCTCGAGCTTCTCGCGGAGCTCGCGGCCGGCCTTGCGCACCTCGTCTTGGATCGAGAGATCGGCGACGACGAGCTCCGCCTTGCCGCCCGCGGCCTCGATCTCTCGGACGACGGCCTGGCCCTTCTCGGCGTTTCGGCACACGAGCGCGACCCGTGCGCCCATGCGCGCGAGCTCCTTGGCCGTCACCCTGCCGATGCCCTGGTTCGCCCCGGTGACCACCACGGTTTTGTCGTTCATCGCCATGCCTGTCAGTACCAGAGGCCCCACGTCCAGTTCCAGTCGTAGTAGTCGCGCGCCACGTCGAGGTTCACGCCCATACGAAAGGGGACGGGCGAGTCGAACGAGCCGAACACGTCGCTCTGGAAGATGCGCGTCTCTGCGCCCACCGTGGCGTGGAGCCTCGCCGACGACGTGTCGAAGCGCGTCGGCTCGAGGTACGCGCCGGCCCGGATCCAGAGCCAGTCGGGGAACGGCTCGGCCTCGACGCCCACGCGGGGCATGAACGTGGCCACGCGGCCCGAGCGATCGACCCGCTGCGCGAGGAAGCTCTCGATGCCGACGGCGTTGGCCGTGGCGCCGGTGACCAGGAACGACGTGGAGACGAGGAGCTTGGGCCGCGGGATCTTGGCGCGGCGCCGTTTGTCGTAGCGGTTGATGAGCACCTGGCGCGTGTCGTCGGGGGACCTCCGGAGCTTCTCGAGATCCGCGCGTGGGATCGTGCGAGGGTCGAGCCACGGCAGGTTGAGCGGCCTCGGCCCGAACTGGATCGCGAAGCCCCACTCGAGCTCCCAAGGGCGCTGGATGCTGCGCGGGAGCACCAGGTTGCCCACGCGCAGATCTCCCGCGGCGTCGGGCGCGATGTCGCTGCTCGTGGCCTTGCCGATCACGGGCGCGCGGAGGGCGGCGCCGAGGCGAATGGGCAGATCGCGTGGTGCCCAGAGGGTGCCCACCTCGGGCGCGAGCCCCGCCATGGTGAGCAGGCCCTCGGTGCCGGGGACGGCCGTGAGCTCGGACTGCCCCGAGTCGCGGAGGGTCATCAACGCGCCTCGAAGGCCGAGGCCGAGGTGGAGCTCGTCGCCGATGCTCGTCGCGCCCATGAGGTGGAGCGACGCGAGGCGCAGCGAGGCCGCCTGGATGGCCGGCGCTCCGCTCACGCGCCCGAGCTCGACCTGCTGCACGTCGAGCGCGACGCCGAGCCCGAGCGGCCCTTGTTGCACGTAGCCGCTCGTCGAGAGGAAGACGAAGTCGTTGTAAGTGAAGCCCTTCGTGCCGTTGTTGTCGAAGTCGGTCGTGCCGAGCTGGCTCGGGAACCGCCACTCGATGCCGGCGTTCCAGTCGGTCACCGAGTGCGACGACGGGTAGCGCACGGCCGGCGTGGCCGGGTTCGCCGTCATGATGTCGGCGCCCGCGGCGATCGCGACCACGGCGCCGGCCATGGCCGTCACACGGGACGAGCCGATGAGCGGGCCCTGGAAGAGATCGATCGTGTAGCTGCTCGTGTCGATGCGGCTGCCCTGCGGGCCGAGGGGCCCCCCGGCGCGCGCGGGGGGGGCGCCGAGCAGCGAGGCCACGATCGTGCCTAACGCCGCGAAAGTGCGGAGCTTTCTAGAGGCGCTGGTCGGCGTCCGCGGGCCCACGAGCGCACGTTACCAAAGGTTTCGTGCGGGCGACCTGCCGTTTCCGAGAGCTTCTTCGTGCCCGCGAGGACCGAGCTCAGGGGCCGCACGACCAGGCGTTGAGCGGCACGCTCGTGCCTTCGCTCGCCGTGAAGATGGAGCGCCCGTCGGCCGCGAAGGCGACAGCCTCGCCTTGCTGCTCGAGCGGGGCTTGGAGCGTGCGAAAGGGGCGCTTCACGAGGTCGGCCGGGCCCTCGCCCGAGGTGCCCTCGAAGAGGAGCAGCGCCGCGTACGTGCGGACGACCAAGCGCGGGCAGGGACCGCCGAAGAAGTCGCCGCCGGTGACCGCGGGCACGCCGAACGTGGGTGGCGTGAAGGTCGCCACGATGCGGCCCGTGAGGGCGGTGCCAGGGGTGCCCGGGACGCCGAACGCCACGAGCGACACCGCGCCGAACGTCTCTTTGGTGATCACGTAGACGGCGCCCGCGTCGTCGACGAGGAGCGTCTCGGCGTCGTGCGGGCCATCGGGGTAGCGGAGCGGGAAGACGTCGGCGGCCACGGTGGTGGCCGAGAGCGAAGGCTCCGGGAAGCGCACGAGCGCGATGTCGGTCCGGGACTTTCCGTTGTCGCCGATGTCGCCGACGAACACGCAGCTCCCCGACGGGCATTTGCCGACGGCGATGTCCTCCCAGTCGACGGCAGGGGCGCCCGTGACCGAGACGACGTTCCGCGATGCGCCGTTCGTGCCGATCATGAAGATGCGCGCGGTGTCTCCCGAGTCGTTGTGGGCATAGAGGACGTTCGCGTGCACGCGGCTCGCGGCGAGGCCGCTCGTCTCGACGAGGCCTTGAGCGGCGACGTTCCCGCCCGACACGGGGCCGCCGGGGTAGCGGCAAATCGGGCACGTGACCGGGGCGGCGTCGGCGGCGTCGGTGGTCGCGTCCCCGGAGGCATCGACCGAGGCGTCGACGGCGGAGGAAGCGTCGCGGGTGCTCGTGTCGGGGGCCTGGGCCGCGTCGCGCGCGCCGGTGTCGGACGGGGACGCGTCGGCCGCGGGCTCGTCGTCGATCGGCGTAGGATCGACCGAACCGCACGCCGCGCCCACGAGCGCCGCCAGCGCGAGAGGCACCCCGACGGAGGCGACACGAAGCACGAACGGGGCACGATGGCGCATCGTGACGGCATAGACGCCCGGCGCGCCTCACGCAAGGCAGGGCGCGCGTAGTCCTCGGGGAATCGAGGGAGAAAATGAGAGGGAGCCGGCAAAGGAGGTGCCCCCCCTCGCAGGTGCTCGGCCTAACGGCCTGCGCGCCTGCGGTCCCCCCCAAATCGCGAGCTCCGCTCGCTCAGGGCGGGACCAAACCCGGGCTCACATCGCCCAGTAGGCCTCGTCGTTCAGGCCCTCTTCGCGCTCGGGCAGGCCTCGCGTGAGCCTGGGCGACGACTGCACGAGCACCTCGTAGCTCACGCGGTTCGCGTACCGGCACACCTGGCTCATCGAGGAGTACGTGAGGAAATCCCGCGCGTGCTTGGACGACGTGGGGACACGGGCCTTGTGGTAGCGGTTGGCCGACATGTCGTGGAGGAGCGCCGAGAGCGCCGCGTCGCCCGCGCCGTTCGCGCTCGTGATGCGCGCCGGGCCGCCGTGGTAGGGCGCGATGTGGGCGAACACCTTGATGGGGGTGGGGCACTGGGCCCGCTGCATGGGCCGGCTGAACTCGTAGCGGTTGAACTCGGGGATGGCGCCGGGGAGGAGCGGGTACCGCGTGGCGCGCTTCACTTCGTCGTCGGTGTAGCCGGCGAGGTAGAGCCCGGTGGGGCCCGCCGTGCAGAGCACGAGATCGGCCCAGTCGAGCGCGCGCTCGCAGGCGAGGAGAGGATCGGCGAGCCCCGTCAAGGCCTCGCCCTCTTCTTCGTTCATGGCCAGCACGTCGACGTTGTCGGCGATGAACGTGCGCCAAAACTCGGGTCGATCCGCGATGATGAAGCGCGTCCCGAGCGTGAGCACGATGGGGACACCGTGCGACTTGGCGAGCTCGACGGCGCGGAGGGTGGCCGCGGGCATGGGCTCGCCGTCGCCCGCGCGCATGAGGTACGCCGAGATGACGAGCGCCGCCGCCGACTCGAACACCTGGGGCGGGATGCTCTCCGGCCTTAGCGCGTTCATCTTGCCGGCGCTGATCGCGAAGGTGCGCTCTCCGTCGGGCGTGACGAGGGCGAAGCAGCGACCTATGGGGCCGTCGACGGGCTGGAGGTAGTCGAGGCTCACGCGGCTCGACGTGTTCGAGAGGTAGCGGTAGCCCGACGTGCCGACCCGAATCGGGTCGCTCATGACGCCGAGGAGGATCGACGCGTCGTCGGCGAGGAGCGAGAAGTTGTGGAGCGTGTTGCCCACCGTGCCGCCCGCGAACTCGTGCGAGATGAGCTTTCCTTCGAAGAGCTCGTCGTAGAGGCGCGCGGCCACGTCGTTCGCGATGATCGTCGAGCTCCCCTTCGAGAGCCCGTAGCGCGAGAGCAGGTCTTCTTGCACCCTCGCGTCGACGTCGACCAGGGTCTGGTCGATGCCGACCACGTGCACCTTCGTCTCGGGGGCGTCGACGCCCGCGTGGTGGAGGAGCGGATCGCGCTCGTGGACCGGGAAGTAGTGCTTGTGTTTGCGACGGCCAGGGAAGCGCACGGGTAGCGCGAGCATGGCGCCAGAAGGGGCCGAGAGGCAAGGCAGGATCGTGCTCCCGTGACGCTTCGGCGCGGTGGACAGGTTGCGTGCCAGGTGCTCATGGCCGTGGCCGAGCGCCGCGACGCCTCAGAAGCGGGCGCCGTAGCCCATGGTGAAGGCGTCGCTCGTGCCGCTCACACGAAACGCCTCGAGCGCGCGCAGGTAGGGCGTCGCGCGTTCGTCCGCGATCGCGTCGAGCAGGAAGAGCTTGGACGCCTCGAGGGCGAGGCCGAGCCCCACGCCTTGCACGGTGTCGGCCTTGGCGAGCCCTCCCACCGCGGCGAGCCCTGCGCCGACGCCGGTCACGGTGAGCTCGACCCACAGGAGCGTATCGAATTGCGCTCGCACCCGTCGAAGGTGCGCCGTCTCGTCGGTCCGGAACGCCGCGGGATCCCGCATCAAGTCGCGATCGAGGCGCGCGACCAGCGCGTCGGTACGGAGGTAGAGCACGAGCCCGACGGCGACCTCGACACCCCCGAAGGCGACCATGGGGACGGCGGCCCCCTTCGCGACTTCGCCGGTGTCCATCGCGAGGAGGGTCGCGCCTACGGCGACCGAGGCGAGCCCGGGCACGGCGAACTGGAACGCGCCGCTCTTTTCGCCGCTGTAGTACGTGTGCATCGCCTCCTGCACGCGCGGGCTCCCTCGGGGCGGCGAAGGAGGGGTCGCGTGAGCGTCGGCGGCGGCGAGGCAGAGCGCGAGCCCGGAGACGATGCTGGCCGCGGCCGAAGGAGCTCTCATCCGGAGAGAGTACGGCGTTTCGCACGACCACGGAGAGGGAAGGGCGCGCGCGCCCGTGTGTCGAAGGCGCTTCCCGCGCTCGCGGCTTGTCGGTACCTTCCTCGCGAGAGGGAGGGGCGGATGGAGACGACCGTGTCACAGGAGGAAGAGCGGCGGCTCGAGGCGGTGCGTGCATGTCGCCTCCTCGACACCGAGCCCGAACCGGCCTTCGACGACATCACCGCGTGCGCGGCAGAGCTCCTCGAGCTCCCGATCGTGCTGGTGTCGCTCGTCGATCGCACGCGGCAGTGGTTCAAGTCGGCCCGGGGCTTGGCGGTCACCGAGGCCCCCCGCGACGCGGCGTTCTGCGGGCACGTGGTAGACGGGGGGCTCCCGATCGTGGTCCGCGATACGCTGAAAGATCAGCGATTTCGCGACAATCCGATGGTCGTCGGCCCTCCCCACGTGCGCTTCTACGCGGGCGTCCCCCTGCGCAACCCCGACGCCCTCGTGCTCGGCGCCCTCGGTGTGTTCGACGTCGTCCCGCGCATTCTCGAGCCGGCCAAGGTCGACGTGCTCGTCCAGCTCGCGAGCCAAATCTCGGACCGCATCGAGCTCCGCCGGGGCGCCTTTTTGCTCTCCGAGGAGCGCCGTCGTGTGCACGAGCTCACGCAGCACGCCGAGACGCTGCTCGAGTGTCTCGAGCAACCGGTCTTCGTCCACGATCGCCGGGGCATCGTCGTCCGCGCGAACAAGCCTGCGCTGCGGCTCCTCGAGCGACCCGTCCTGAGCACGGTCACGGGCCGCTCGGCGCTCGTGGACCTCTGCGCGTGCTTGGGCGCCGACCGTCGCCCGTTCGACCGAGAGACCGATCCGGCGCTCGTCGCACGCCGCACCGGGAAAGCGCAGAGCGCCGTCATGGGGCTCACGAGCTCTACGGGGGAAGTCCTATGGTTTCGTGTCTCGGCCTTCCCGGTCCTCGTCGACGGGGAGGTCGACACCACCATCGTCACGCTCTCCGGGACGGCTCCTCCCTGACTCGGTTCGAGTGAGCCTGACGCGGCTCAGGTAGGAGGCACTCGCGGGAGCCGCCCTCGTTCAGGGGTGAAACGTGAAAGGCGCCTCCGTTCGATCTCGCAAGGTGACGTCGCCGAAGGGGCTCGTAACTCCCGGAGATCGCACGACCCGAGAGTGGCACGGCGCTCGCATTAACGTCAGGCAGGTAGCGCTCGGAGGTTCATCCCCCCCCAAACTTTCGGGTGCTGCCAACCTCTTCTCTCGTGTCTTCTCCGTCACGAGAGCCGCACGCTCGGTCGCGCTCCCTCCCCTCAGGCGCGGTCGAGCGTGTTTTTTTTGTGCGCGGAGGCCCGTGACGGTCGGGCCCGAAAAAATCGACGCCCGGGTGTCATACAGGGGAAAGCGGCCGGTCACCCATCGGCATGACGCACACCCCCGCTCGTCGATCCCTCTCGCTCGTCGCCCTCTCGCTCGTCGCCCTCGTGGCCCTGCTCTCGGGCTGCCGGAAGTCCGAAGCTCCCGGTGACTCGTCGGCCCTCTCGGCCCCGGCGGCGGCGTCCGCGACCCCCGCTGGAGCGGTCGCGGCGCCGCGATCGCGCGCCATCACGGTCGACACCACCCTCAAGGTCGGCGACGTCGACACGTCCGCCCGCACCGTGAGGGAGGCCCTCGACCGTTCGGGTGGCTACGTGGCCGACGCGAGCAGCTCGGGCACGGGCGACGATCGCACGGCGCACTTCGACGTGCGCGTCCCGGCAGAGAGCCTCCGCGCGTTCCTCGCGGCGATCGCAGGGACCGGGGAGACGGCGAGCTACACCGAGCGCACCGAGGACGTGACCGATCAGGTGACCGACCTCAAGGCCCGCCTCACCAACGCGCGCGCTCAGGAGAAGCGCGTGCTCGAGCTCATGGCGACGCGGACGTCCGGGCTCGGCGAGGTGCTCGAGGCCGAGAAGGAGCTCTCGCGCATTCGAGAGACGATCGAGCGCCTCGACGCCCAAGACCGTGCGGTCGGGGCGCGCGTGACCTACGCGACCGTGCGAGTCTCGATCGTGCCCCACGCGGTGCCGGCGTTTCGCACGCCGGGGAAGAGCATCGCCCACGCGGCCGACACGGGGCTCAAGGGGGCTGCGGCCTTCTTCGTGTACGCGGCGATGGCCGTCGTCACCGTGGGGCCCACGCTGCTCCCTTTCGCGCTCCTCGTCGTGGCCGTGGCGTTCGTGATGCGCAGGAGGGCCGAGGCGCGAGAGGCCCTCGCCGCGAAGGATTGACCGGTCCTGGCCCTGGTGCGAACGTCCTCGGCGCCCGCCTTGAGCTCCTTCGAGAACGACGTCGCCGCCCTCCACGCCTCGAGCTTCGGCTGGGCGATGGCGTGCTGCGACCGCGACGCGGACCTCGCGTCGGACGTGCTCCAACAGGCGTATTTCAAGGTGTTCTCGGGCAAAGCCACGTTCGACGGGCGGTCCTCGCTTCGCACGTGGCTCTTCGGTGTGATTCGCCTCACGGCCCTCGAGTCGAGGCGCTATCGGGTCCTCCGGCTCTTCTGGGGTCGCGCCCCGAGGGAGGGCCCGGCCCGAGGCGCGGGAGAGCCGCACGAGCCCAACGACGACCCCGCGGCCGAGGCGCCGTCTCCGAGCGCGTCCCTCGCCGAACGGCAGCGCGCCGAGGCGATCGAAGCGGCGCTCGCGAAGCTCCCTCCCCGGCAGCGTGAGGTGCTGCACCTCACCTTCTACGAAGGGCTCACCGTCCGCGAGGCCGCCGAGATCATGGGTATTTCTCTAGGTTCGGCGAGTGTCCACTACGAACGAGGCAAGTCCAGAATGTCGGAGCTACTGAGAGAGAGTGGGCATCATGAGCGACCCTAACCCCGACGATACCCGACTTCGCGAGGCCTTCTCGCGCCTGCGGGCCCACGACGCCCGTCGCCGCCCCCCGTTCTCCGCGCTGCGTCGACCGCCCACCGTGCGACCCTTTCCTCGCGCGGTGGTGGCGCTCGTGCCCCTCGTCGCCGCCGCCGTCCTCTTCCTGGTGTGTGGTGCGCCGAGCTCGAAGCCGCTGGCCTCGTCGCCCCCGAGCGCCGCGTCGTCCTCCCGGAGCCCGCTCGAGCTCGCCGCGGACGTCGCCCCTCCCTCGGGGGATGTCGCGTCCGCGCTCCCCTTGGACTTCTTGCTCGAGCCCACGTTCGGTGGCCCGAGCGACTCGATGGCATTTCTCTCCCGCGTCCCCCCTCTCGATCTCTCCAAAGGTCCGCGATGAACCGACCCATCTCGAAGCTCCGTACGCCCGTAGCCGCGCTCCTCGTGGCGCTCGTCGCCGCCGTCTCGGGGTGCGCCAAGCGCGAGGCGCTGCCGGGCGACTCGGTCTCGGACGACGGCAGCGTGACGCTCACCCCGCCGAAGCCCACCCTCACGCCCAAAGGGGTCGGCGCGCCACCGGCGACCGGGGCGCGTGAGCCGCTCGGCGCCATCGAGGCCGCGCTCTTCTCGGCGGAGCTCGTCATGGAGCATCAAGGCGAGCTCGGCCTCGACGGGCCCCAGCGCGAGGCCCTCCTCAAAGAGATCGAGCGAGGCCAGGCCGAGATGGTGCGCCTGCAGTGGGACCTGCAGGGCGAAAAGGAGAAGCTCGTGCGCGTGCTCTCTGCGGAGCGCGTCGACGAGAAGGAGAGCGCCGCTTCGGCCGCTCGCGTGATGGAGCGCGAAAACAAGGTCAAAGCTTCGCACCTGGCGATGCTCGTCCGAATCAAGAACCACCTCACGCCCGCTCAGCAGAAGAAGCTCCGGTCCCTCCGCGGCGACGCGAGCGACGCGAGGGAGAGCCCCGACGGCGGCGCGCGCGACGGAGGGTAAGCCCCGCGCGCTCGCCTAGGAGTGCCACGCCGACGGGACCGGCCGCCCCGTTTCGCGGACGGAACGGGAGCGGCGCGGCCGTCGTGTCTCCCCGTGGCCCGCGCGGCGCGATCGGAGCCGTCCCGCGCTCCACGACGATCGCGGGACACGCGGCGGGCCAAAGGGGGAGTCGAGCTCGTCCTCGTCAATTCCAATCGTAGAATCGGTAGGAGATGAACGAGCAGTTGCCTTCGCCGCCCGACGGTCGGCCATTCTCCGAGATGGCGTCGACGATGGTCCCCGCCGCGCCCAGCGCGATCGCCGCCTTGGTGGCGTTCGGGGCCGACTCGCCCGGCGGGACGCGCAGCGTGTACTCGGTGTCGGTGGGCTTGAGCTGCTTCCTGAGCTGAGGCTCGGAAGGGGGCGGGACCTCGCCGTTCGCGAGCGTCCCGGGAGCGAGGCCGACGACCTCACCCCAGGTGTTGATCGCGATGAACGACGACGCCGGCGAGAGCACGCCGCCGGAGTCTTGGGCCGCGCCTCGGAACGGGGTCCACTTCGCCGTGGCGGTGCCGCCCTTCGTGAGGGCGCCCGTCGGGTCGGTGAGGTTCGGCTTCTCGGGGCACACCATCGAGAGCGTGGTGGTCTTCCCTCCTGCCGTCAGCCGCAGCTCGATGGGCATGCCTCCGCTGGCCGCCGGACGGAGCACGGCGAACACGGCGTCGGCGACGGCGTCGGTGATCGGCGTGGGGGCGTCGGGGAGGTTCGGGAGGGGAGCCGGAGGCAGGTAACCGAGCTCGTACACCTTTCCCGTCCACTGGCCGGCGTCTCCGCGAATGACGAGATCGGCCGTGCGGCAATCGGCGATGGGGCAGTAGTTCCAGCCGATCCCCGGCACGACCCGCGGCCTCTTGAAGGTCTGCCCGCCGCTTCCGACCGGGGCGTTCGCGACGTCGAAGATCTGGACCTCCACGTCGTTGAAGCTGAAAAGGTTACCTGTCGCTCCCCCGTCGCCGGAGACGCTCCCGTCGCTCGTCGCCCCGCCGTCCGCCGCGCCGCCGTCGGGCGTGGTCGTCGCGTCGGAGCAGGCCGAGGTGACGAGACCGAGTGAGAAGAGAAGCAACCAAGCCTTCGATCGCGCGTTCATTCGCCAAACCTCCCGAGCGCCCCGCGGAGGCCCCATGGTGAGGCCGGAGCAAACGGGTAGAGGCGCGTCGGCCCGCAAGTGTGAACCCCGGCGGCGCCGGAAAATGCGTGTGAGGTAAACCTTTGAATCTACGAGAGAAAGTGGCGGTGTGTTGGCGCTGTCGCGGCGGTTCGACGTCCTGACCGACGTCGGTGCGCAACCTCCGCTCTAGAGGAGGCCCTTCACCTCTCGTTCGATCGCGACCTCTTCGCCATCGGTGTAGCCGGCATGCAAGAACTTCACGACGCCCTCGCGGTCGACCACGTAGGTCGTGGGCATCGTGCGTGGCTTCCATGCCTCGACGAGCTTGCGACCGTCATCCCAGGGCGTCGGGTAGGTGACGCCGAGCGACTTGACGAAGTCTGTCGCGTCGGGCTCCTCGTCGTCGACCGAGATGGCGACCACGCTGAGCCCCGATGCCTTGTACTTGCGATAGATCGCCTCGAGCTTGGGCATGGCCTTGTGGCACGGCATGCACCAGGACGCCCAGACGTGCACCACGATCACGTTTCCCTTCGCGGACTTGAGATCCGTGCCGAATAGAGGCGCGCGCGCGCCGACCTCCCCCTTGGCGTCCCCCATGTCGTCGGCCGGCTCGCGGGGAGAGGCCTCGGCGACGGGCGGCTTGGGCAGCAGCGCGGGCTCGCTCGGCACCGGAGGGCTTCGAGGGATGAGCACCGCCGACGACGGGGCCTGCGAGGCGCACCCCATCACGAGCGCGGAGGCCCCCACGAGACGAAGGACACGAGCGGAGATCGCGTTCATGCCAAGAGCGTACGCGAATGTCGTCGCCGATCGTCCACTAGTGGAGTTGCCCGAACGGCGTGCGCTTCGCACTTCTTCGCGGGCCGAGCCTCGTCGCGCGTACTCTCCGCCAGATAGCGCCCCACAGCGCGATCGCTCCCAACAGCGGACCTGTGCACCCCACGATGACGACGATGGCGGCCCATCGCGAGCTCACCCGTGGGAGGTCATGGGCTGCGGCTTCCACGATCGTGAGGACCGCGCTGAGCGAGACGACGAGCGCGAGGCCGATGGCGAGCGCCATCCTCCACCGTCGAGCGAGCATGACCAGAGCGATGGCGATCGCGATGTCGACGCCCGCCCAAGCCCAGCGCACCTCGGCCGAGGGGAACCACGTCGGAGCCGCCATAGCGATGCTCACCACCCAGACCACGAGGAGGGCCGCGAGGAGCCGCACCACGAACGCCGGGCCACGCAGGAACCCTCGGAGCCCGAAGCGCAAGAGGTTGCCCCTCGCGAAGGCCGTCAGCGTATCGAGGATCGCGAGGCCAGGCTTCGCGGGCTCCGGGAACGCGAGGTAGATGGGGGCCCAGTCGCTCGGGCGGAGCTTGGCCTTGAACGCCCGGACACCTTCGAAATCGTAGAGCGATTGCCCCCACCGGCGCGCCCTCGCGAGCCACGGGGAGACGCCACCCGCGAGCGGGGCGAGCCCGAGCGTCACGTACGTCGCGCCACCACCGGCGACGTGTCGCATCGCCAAGTCGACGAGGAGCTCGATCGTCCCGCTCGGAGCCTCGGGGTCACGCAGGAAGTCTTCGAAGAGCCAGCCCTCTCGCGCGTGGATGGGGACCGCGCACAAGAAGCCGACGCAGCGCCCGTGCACTTCCGCGACGAAGTAGCGGCGCTCGTGCGGCAGCTCGAATGGCTGGACGTCCACCAGGAACCCCATGCGAGGCATCTCGTGAGCGAGGTGCCACCTCTCGATGAGCGCCTCGATGGAGAGGCGGGCGGGGAGCCCGCTACCCACGTCCTCGGCGGTGAGATGGCGAACCCGAACGCCCTTGGCTCGCGCGCGTCTGAGCTGTTCGCGCAGCGATCGGTGGGAGCGGAGGGTCTCGTCCCACGTGCGCGGATCCCAGGTCGCTTGCAGGCCGATGAGCTTCGCCGGCATGCCAACGATGTCCAGGAACCGTCGCTCCACGGCGAAGAAGACCACGCGTCGCCCTTCGCGTCGCGCCGCCTCCATCAGGCGCTCCGTCACGTCTCGAATTCGCTCGGGTGCGCACACGGGTGCGCCCGCCACCACCCAAGCTCTCCCCGTATCGATGTACGAGACGCAGGCGTCTCCGTGGAAGAAGTGGCGAAATCCGCGCTCCGTGATCTGGAATGCGGTCGAGTTCCACCCCCACGCGCGGAGAAGGCCTAGGACGCGCTCGCGTTCGCCATCGTGTGGATCGATCTCTCCGCGCACCAATCGCCTGAGTAGCTTCGACCGGGCGTTCGGGCAAGCTCGAGAGAGATTCGGAGGGCCGAAGCGACGTTGGCGAGGCGGTCTCCGGCTCTATCGTGTACGCGAGCCCCGCGGCGTGGGCCCGTCAGTTCACCAGGTCGTAGTGGTTCGCGTGGGGGAGGGTGGTCTTGGCGAGGCCGCAGGCGCGGAGGGCGGCGCGGCTCACAGGCGCACCGTCGGCGACGAGATCGACGGCGCGGCAGCGCGTGTGCGGCGACGACGTGCACCCCGCGGTCGGCCGCACGCAGCCCGCCATCCCGGTGCAACGGTTCGTGCAGCCGTTCTCGCGGCGCACCCGCTCTTGCTCGGCGGGGCTGCGGTAGAAGCTCAACACACGGGCCCCCTTCGCCTGCGCGCACTTCACGGCGCGGTCGATGGCGGTCCCCGCGCAAGGTCCCGCGGTGCGGAGCTCGTCGGAGGTCTCGCCGATCTGGTCGTCGTCCGCCCCGTCGACCGAGTCGTCGATGACCTCGCCGTCCTCGTCGACCTCGGCCGAGCAGCCCACCGCGCCCAGCACGCCGAGGGCGCCGAAGAAGAGCACCGCGAGGACGCGAGCGCTGCGAGGGGTGCGGCCGAGGGAAGGCGAGGTCTTCGAGGCGGTCATGCCCGAGGTGTTGCGAGGGACATGCCAAAGGCACCGAGGTCCCCTGCGCCCTCGAGATTGCCGCGGAAAACGGCCGCGGCGCCTCGCCGGAGGAGGATTTGACAGCGCCCACGTCCCACCGCACCGGCCAGACGGACGAGGCCGACCGGGATGATCGAGGATCCGAATGGTGCATGCCCCGCCCACCGTGCTCGGCCCGATCATGGGCATACCGCAGAAGAAGGTGCCCCCCCTCGCAGGTGCTCGGCCTTCGGCCTCCGCGCCTGCGGTACCCCCCCAAATCGGCCGCTCCGCGTCCTCAGGGGGGGACAAAAGATCCGCGGCTACGTCATGGCTTGTGGACCATGAGCTTCGGTGCGCCTGTCGTGAGCGCGCCCTTCGCGACGCGGTTCCCGGTCATGGCCACCGCGCCGTTCGGTGCGACGGCGATGTCCTCGACGGTGCCGGCCGAGCCATCGGTCGTGAAGAGGTCAGCGCCCCACCCGAGCGCGCCGCCGGAGCCCAGCGCGAACGCCTTGTAGGACGAGCCTGCCGTGAACAGCGTGCCCGTGAGGCCGCCTCCGAACACGACGCCGCGCGCGACGCCGGTGCGGTAGAACCCTTGCGCGTTGCCGAGTGCGGTCTTCCAGCAGACCTCGCCCGTGCGCGTGTCGGCGGCGAAGAGCGCAGGGGCCGTGAGATCGCCGCTCTGTGGCCGACCGACGACGACCCGATCGCCGCTCACGTCGAGCGCGTAGACCGAGTCGGGCGTGATCCCCACCGGGCTCCACGGGAGCAGCGCCGCCGAGGTCCGGTCGAGCGCGACGACGTTGCGACGGCGCACACCGTCTCCTCCCGTCATGTCGATGCCGCTGCCGCCACCGACGAAGACCCGGTCCGCAGACACGGCGAGCGCGCGCACGGTGATGTCTTGCGCGGCCTGCGATCCGAGGGCCGGCGGTGCCCACGCCGTGGCCGTGCCGGTCGTCGGGTCGAGCGCAGCGACGTTGGTCCGGGCCGCGCCGCCCGCGCTCGTGAAGTACCCCCCCACGAAGATGGCGGTCGGCGTCGCGCGCACGAGCCTCACGTTCGGGAGGAACGGTGTCGTCCCCGCGAACGTCGGCGCCCACGCGCTCACCGTCTTCGAGGAGAGCGAGAAGGCGAACGCGCGGGTCCTCGCCATGCCACCCGCCTGTGTCACGCCTCCTACGACGTACACCGTATCCCCGACCACCGAGATGTCGTCGATCTCCCCCGTGACCGCGGGATAGCCCGCGATCGGCTGCCCCGTCGTGGCGTCGAGCACCGTGAGGTTCGTGGCGCTCTGGGTCATCGTGCCGTCTGGCGACTTGACCTGCGTGAAATTTCCCCCGACGACGAGCTTGCTCGAGTCGTCGCTCCACGCGAGAGCGCGCACCTCACCGTCCGGTTGCCAGAACGTTGCGTCGGGTGTCGCCGAGGGCAGCGTGGGTGCCGCCGCGGCCCCGCACGCGCCACCATCGGGTGCGGCCGCGTCGGTCGTCGCGTCGGCCGCCGCGTCGCCCGTGCTCCCATCGCTCGTGCTCGCGTCGCTCGTGCTCGCGTCGCTCGTGCTCGCGTCGCTCGTGCTCGCGTCGACGGGCGGCGTCGTCGAGGCATCCACGGCGGCGGCGTCGGGGGGCGTCGTGCCCGCGTCGGCCGCGTCCGTGTCGCTGCCGGGACACCCTGCCAACGCGGTCGTGGCGCCGACCAGAAGGATACCAAGTAGGGTGGGCCGTGCTCCCATACGGAGCAACTTCGAAGAGATGCCAAGTAGGGTCATGATGGCATGACGCCACAGGTCCCTACGGCGCGTCAAGCGACACTCCTTTGGATACGGCGAAGACGGGCTTGACGCAGCCTACGCTCCCGAACGTCGCTCGCCCCCCCGAGCCAGCCATGCTCCACATGGCGTGACGCCGTGGGCACGGGGCTGCGCGTCACTCCTTGCACGAGCATCGCCGATCGCGTATCCCGAAGAGCGTGAGAGCTGCGCGCCCCACTACCACGACCACGTTCACCACCCTCCGGGGCGGTACGGCGGTCGTGCGCGCTCTCTGAACGCCAAAACGAACCACCGAATCCGCCCGAGCCGGGGCGGCCGTTCGGTTGGAGCGCGGTCATGTCTCGGTTCGGGTCCATCTCGAAACGGAGACCCGTCATGTCCGAAGACGACCGCGATCATCGCATTCTTGGCCAAAAACTCGATCTCTTCCACTTCCGCGACGAAGCCCCAGGCATGGTGTTCTGGCACCCTCGTGGCCTCGCCATGGTCCGCGAGCTCGAACGCGCCGCGCGAGAGCAAGCGCGCGCTCAGGGCTACCTCGAGGTGCGCACGCCGCAGGTGCTGAGGCGCGCCGCGTGGGACGCGAGTGGGCACTTCGCCCACTTTCGCGAGCACATGTTCCGTATCGAAGACCAGAGCGTCGAGGCCGCGCTGAAGCCCGTGAGCTGCCCGGGCCACCTCTACGTCGCGTCCCGTCGCGCGCTCTCGTACCGCGAGCTGCCCCTTCGGTACGCCGAGCTTGGTGTCGTGCACCGCGACGAGGCGAGTGGCAACTTGCACGGGCTCTTGCGGGTGCGCCAATTCACGCAAGACGATGGGCACGTGCTCGCCGCGTGGGACGACATCCCCGCCGAGGTCCGGGCCTTCTGCGCAGGAATTCGCCCGTTCTACCGCGAGTTCGGCTTCGACGACATCGCCCTCGCGCTCTCGACGCGCCCGAACGACCGCGCGGGCGACGACGCCTCGTGGGACGCCGCCGAGAGCGCCCTCCGCGACGCGCTCGTCGGTCTCGGAGAGAGCTTCGTCGAGAACCCGGGCCAAGGGGCGTTCTACGGCCCGAAGATCGAGGTCTCTCTCCGCGATCGGCACGGGCGCTCGTGGCAGTGCGGCACGATCCAGCTCGACCTGGTGATGCCGGCGCGGTTCGACGTGCGCTACGTCGACGCGAGTGGGCTGCGGCGTGTCCCCGCCATGCTCCATCGCGCCCTCTTCGGGAGCCTCGAGCGATTCCTGGGGATCGTGCTCGAGCACCACGGGGCGCGTCTCCCGGCCTGGCTCGCGCCGGTCCAGGCCGTTGTCCTACCCGTCACGGGCGAGGCCGCCGCACACGCCGAGGCCCTCGCACGGGAGCTCGAGCGACACGACGTCCGCGCCCTCGTGCTCGCCCACGACTCCCTCGCCCGTCGCATCGTCGAGGCCCACGCGCTCGCCGCGCCGTACGTGCTCGTCGTAGGCAAAAATGAGGTCCGCGACGGCACGATCTCGATGAGGCGACCCGGCAAGAGCGACGAGACGCTCCCGCGTGGCGAGGCGCTCTCGGTCGTCACGAACGGCGTCGCGCGCCCTTCGTTCGGGTGAACGTTCGTGCGCGGCACGTGCAAAAGGAGAGCAGGTGCCCCCCCTCGCAGGTGCTCGGCCTACGGCCTGCGCGCCTGCGGTCCCCCCCAAATCGCGAGCTCCGCTCGCTCAGGGGGGGACCCGAGAGGCGGGCTCATCCCTGATTCTTCCGCCTCTACCGACAGGTGCGCGACTCGCGCTCGAACTCGGTGCGGTACTTGGTACGGTCCTTCTCCGGCTGGAAGCGCGGCACGACGCGTTGGTACGCCGTCCACGCGGCGTTGCAGTCGCCGGCGCGCGCAAGGCAGAGCGCCGCATCGCCCGGGAAGCTGCGGTGAGTATCCCACCAGGACTCCCATTCCCTCCGTGGCTGCTTCGGTGGCTCCGGTGGCGCGTTTCGCTCGTAGAGGGCAATCGCGGCTTGGCACACCGCGGCGTCCCGCGTCTCCCGGAGCTGGATGCTCGCCCACGCGACCTTGCCTTGTGGGCTGAGCGAGGCAGGGGGCGCTTTCGCTTGGCAAGCGGGAGCCGCGTTTTGGAAGGACCCGATGGTCGAACGGTCGGGCGCGACGACCTCACCGAGGGCACCTCGGGCCTCGACGAAACGTCGCCAGGCGTCGTCGCACGCGTCGACCTTCGCGAAGCAGCGCGCCGCCGCCGACGCGAGCCTGCCGGCATCTGGCTTCTTCCCATCGGCGTGGAGCTTCTTGAGCGCCGCGAGCCCGCGGTCGAGGCGGGCCGAGCACACGGCCGGTGAAGGGCGCTCGGCGTACTCGAGCTCGTACCCCCATCGCGCCAGGCTCTCCTCGTCCGAGAGGGGCCCCTGATCCTTGTCCTCGCAGAGCGCCTTGGTCGTCGCCACCATGTGGTACCGCGTGCGGCCGTGGCTCATGTCCACGTTGGTGCGCTTCGCATAGAGGACCTGAGTCTCTTTCGTCGCCCTCCAAGCGGACGGGCAATCCCCGGCCTCGGCGAAACATCGAACGGAGTCGTTCTCGAGGCGCGAGTCCGCGTGCCGAATCGGGTCTTGGTCGTCGCGCCTCTGCACTCGCCCGATGAGGGACTTCACCTCTTCGTACGCCCGGTTGCAGTCCGAAGAGGTGCGCTTCGTGTCGTGGGAGGTGAGCGTGTGGAGCGCGACGAGCAGACGGTCTCGCTCGGTGAGCCCCGCGCCCCGGCAATAGCGCCCGGCGTACAGGTCGACCTCGTCGTCCACGCGCTCGGGCTTCGGAGCGTTCGGCTGCGCCTCGACGACCTTGCGAGCCAGCGCCCTGCCGGCGGCGCACTGCCCACTGAGCATGATGCACTTCGACCGAATCGACGCGAAGCCCTTCGGGGACGTGGACAATCCCTCCGGTCGAGGGTCGAGCTTGTCGTGTTGCTCGAGGTCGCCGAGGCACCCGCGCCCATCTCCCGCACCCAGCTTGGCGTACGCGGCGTTCAGGTGCTCGACCGCCTTCCGCTCGGTCGCCGTACGGGCCTCGAGCTTGCCCGCCAAGTTCGCGGCGCTCGGCGTCTCCTCGGCGCGCGCGGCCTTTTGGTCGGGGTTCTCCCCATCGGTGATTTCACGCAGCGTGAGCCGGATGGGCACCTTGCACCCGTCGAGCTCACGGGCCGACTCTCCACGGCACGCCGCCACGTCCCCCGCCTTCTTCTCGACCTGCGCCGCCGACGCGCGCGAGGCCCCCGCGCTCGCTCCCAGCGCCGAGCCACCGACCCCCGCGTTCGACGCGGTCTGCGTCGCGAGCGCATACGCGCCCAGGTTGAACCCGTACACGAAGTGAGTGGCGCCCGCGCATCCGGGCACCTTGGCGAGGTCGGCGCGGTAGAGGGCCGGGCGCGTGGCCGACCGCGTGCCGCTCACGAAGTACTCCATGTGGAATTTCTCGCCCGCGCGCACGCGACCTCCGAGCAGGGCCTCGCCGAGCGGGAGCTTCGCGTGAAGGTCGATCTCGTTCGCGATGTCGACCTTCTCGAGCGCGCCCGTCGTCCACTCGATCGGTTTGTACGAGCCGAACGAGCCGCGGACCGCGTCGTCGTTGCAGGAGTCGAGCACGGTGAGGCGACAGCCGTCGTACTTGACGACGATGACGTCGTTCGCCGCGCGGGCCTGGAAGCTCGAGGTGTCCGTGGCGTCCCACTCGACGACGAACGGCCGCTCGTGGTCCTGCGGGTTGCACGTGTGTTTACCCACGAACGTCTGCTCGATGAGCTTGCTCTGCCCCGACTCGCGGGTCGCGCCGGGGAGCGCACCACTGGGCCCACATGCCCCGACGAGGACGACCGCGACGATAAGAGGGAAGGTCCGCATGATGCTCCGGCTCGGCTGACACGTCGTCCATGGGCTGCGCCAGTGCGCCCCCCGAGCGGTCTAGCGCAGGCCCCGGCCGGCGCAAAGGGGAGGACGCGGGCGCGCATGCCGATTCGATGCCAGGGGAGGGCACCTTCGGGGGCCTCTGCTCGGCAGGCGGCTCGTGCGCGCGCTTCGTGCCGCCTGCCCTTGCTCTCTCCGCAGCGAGTCAGGGGCAGTCGATGCTCCGTTCGTGCGGATAGGCCAAATGCGAGTCGTCTTCCTGGCGATACATCCGTTTGAACAGGCTAGCCGTCATGCCGGGGTGCGGCTCCTCCCCGCCGAGGTCGAAGTACACGTCGTCGGCGACGTCGAACCCGCGAAATGACCAGTTCTGCGCGTCGAGCGCGAACCAGGTCACGTAGGCATCGGACGCGGTGCAGGCCTGGCGCCGTATCCGGTAGCCTGGGACCTCCCAGACGAGGGAGACGTCCCCGTATCGGTCTTGTGCGTAGCTGAGCACGCCTGGCCTCGGCGGGATGCCCTCGGCGCCGTCGGGGTGCATGGAGAGGTAGTGGGCACGGGTCTCTCTGCCGTCGGTCGTGGGGAGCGGGAGCCCGCGCTCGGGCAGGTCGACGAGGGTGTTCATGATCTCCGTGATGCGCATGGTGCGGACGTCGATGACGACCTCGAGGCGGCACCGTCGGCAGGTGATCCCCTCCGGCCCCGGAGGAAACTGGCGGAACGTCCAGTGGTACTCGTGATCGGAGATGGCGTCGCGTTCGGTCACGTGCACGTGCCGCGGCGCGGTGGGGACGCCCAAGATCTGCCTGTAGTCGTTGACGAAGCCGAGCGCAGCCTCCCCCGATAGGCCACGGACCGGGATCCCCCCATAAGGCGACGAGGCGTGGGCCGTACGGAGCTTGTAGGGCCTCTTGCGCCAGAACGTCACGTGCTCGTACGCGCTCAGGTACTCCGGTGGAGGAGGCGCGCTCGCCTCCCAGAGCGCGAGCGCCCGCGCGTGCGGCTTTCGATACGCCTCGCCTTGGAAGCGAAGGAGCACCTTCTGCACCATGTGGTGCTCGGGGTCATCGACGTACCTGTCCGGCTCGGTGCGGACGTAGAGAGGTTCGTCGAAGTCCGCGCCTCGGGGCGCGACGCTCACGATGGCGCCCCAGGCGAGCTTCGGGAGCGCGAGCGCGACGAGCGCGGCTACGGTCGTGAGGGCTCTTCTACGCATGCGAGACGTGGCTCCATGGGCGGGTCGAACGGGAGAGCGCTCGCGCTCGTGCCCGCGCTCACCAGGCGGGACTCGAGAGGCGGGCGGCGTTTTGGGCTCAAGGGGCACACATGATGCGTGGGCACTCCCCATCGGTGCACATCGGGTCGAGAAGGCGAGGGGCGCCCTCGGGGAGCGGTGCTTCCCCTCCGGCTTTGCAGTACACGTCGTCGGCGACGTCGAACCCGCGAAACGACCAATTTCGCGCGTCGAGCGCAAACCACGTGAGGTAGGGTTCCCGGCCGCCGAGGGGCGGTTGGCGGAAGCGAGACCCGCGCACCTCCCAGACGAGGGAGACGTCGCCATAGCGGTCCTGTGCATACGTAAGGAGGCCTGGCTCCCGGGGGATGCTCTCCGCGGCGGCGGGGTGCAGCTCGAGGAAACGTGCGACGATCTCCCTCCCGTCCGTCGTCGGAAGAGGCAGCCCTCGGTCGGGGAGGTCGATCAGCGTGTTCGCGATCGTCGTGATTCGCATGGTCCGAACGTCGATGACCACGTCGAGCCGGCACCAGCGGCAGACGATCCCCTCGGGCCCCGGCGGAAACTGCCGGAACGACCACTGGTACTCGTGCTCCGAGATCTCCCTCCGACGCGTGACGTGCACGTGCCGCGGCGCCGTTGGGACACCCAAGAGCTGCTTGTAGTCGTCGACGAAGGCGAGCGCGGCCTCGCCCGATAGACCACGAACCGGAATGCCACCGTGCGGCGAGGTGCTCCAGGCCGTGCGGACCTTGTAGGGCTTCTTCCGCCAGAACGTCACGTGCTCGTACCCCCTCAAGGGCTCCGGCGGAGGCGGCACGCTCGCTTCCCAGAGGGCGAGCGCGTTGGCGTACGGCTTTCGGTACGCTTCGCCTTGGAAGCGAAGGAGCATCTGCTGCACCATGTAGTGCTGGTGGTCGGTCACCCACGGGTTCGGCTCGTTCCAAACGAAGAAGCGCTCGTCGAACTCCGGGCCACGGGGCGCAATGCTCAAGATGGCGGCCTCCGCGTGCCTCGGCACCGCGAAGAGCACGAGGGCTCCGAGCGCGACGATCGCGCACGCACGCCAGGAGAAGAAGAGGCCAGCGGGCGGAGAGGAACGGAGAGGGCTCATGGGAACGCGCTTTCGCAGGACGCATCACCGCTCGGGGTGAGCACGGCTTCGCGTGTACGGGGCATGCGGACGGCGCACGCCTGGCCAGGCAGGCAGGCATCGCCGCCGAATATGGATCCACCTTTGCAAGTGTACCAGCTGGCGGAGAAGCGCTCGTGGCAGTAGACGCCGTCAGGTTTGGGCACCTTCGTGCCGTTCGGTCCTGGCAACCAGCACTGGGCTTCGGGGAGGACGTTGCACGCGAGCCCGAGGGCGTCGACGGTGCGCTTGTCGAGCGCCCCGACCGCGTGCCACGCGCAGCCGACCGAGCGCGCGTCCGCTGGAGACGTCGCGAATGCCGCGGCGACCTGAAACCGCGCGAGGCTCGCGAAGTCTCGGACGGGGGTCGCGAGGATGCCCTTTTGCCCGGCGACCCCCAAGGTCGCCATCCAGAGCTGCTCGACGCCGGCCACGCTCGTCGCGCCGTCGACTTGAACTAGGGAGGTCGAGTTGAGGCCGCCGAAGGTCATGAGATAGAAAGCGTGCCCGACGACGAGCGCGTTGTCATGGACGCAGCCCCAATCGTTGTCGAAGGTCGGCGCTTCGCGCACGATCTTGCCATTCACGACCCGCGCGCAGAGCTGTTTCTCGACGTGGTTGGGGTAGGACACGTTGTTCTTGCCCACGACCTTGAAGAGGTTCATTGCCAGGCCGCGGTCCGGGTTGGCGAGGTTTCGCCCGTGGCCGTTCGGCCAGATGCGCTCCCCGACCGTCGCCGCCGTCCGCGAGCCCCCGCCCGCGGAGCGCTCGAAGATTTGGCCGATGACGTCGGCCAGGCCCTCCTGGATCGCCCCCACCTCGCCGGGCTCGGCTTCGTGCCGGGCGAAGGCGTGGGTGAGCTCGTGACCGACGACGTCGAGGGCGAGCGCTGTAGGCAGCCTCTGCTTGTCGGGGTTGGTCGCGAACGTGCCCGCAGCATTCAGCCATCCGTCGCCGAAGGAGATCTGCTTCGTCCTCGGGTTGAAGCTCGCGTTGTTGCGCGCGTCGACCTCGACGAGCTTGCCTGTCCTGTCGCGGCGCATCGCCACGTTGGCGTGCACGACGATCTCGATGCCGTCGCCGAAGGCCGCGTCGAACCCCGCGACAGGGCCTCGGCCGAGACGCTTTCGGAAGAAGGTGTCCGCGAGCGACACGTTGTGCAGCGCATCCACCGCGACTTGGTCGGCGACGCTCGCGTGAGAGCGCTGTTTTCCTCGCCCTTCGTAGGCGTTGAACCCTACGTCGAAGCGGTCGGCGCTCGTGCTGGTGATGGGGCCCGTCGTGATCGGCGTGCCATCCTGACCAAAGGAATCCAGGCTCTTCACGACGAGGTGCGCGCCGGTGCCGAAGGCCTCGAGCACGTACGTTTGGCCGTCCCACTTTCGCGTCTCGACCTCGAGGGTCTTCCCCCGGCGAAGGAAGGTCGCGGGGATTGGAGGGGCGAAGGCGTCCTCGGCCGAAAAGGCCGCTACGCCCTCGTCGTTCGGCATCACGACCAGCACCGAGCCAGTGGCCGCGTCGATCCACGCCGTCGCGGAGTCGGAAGCGACGCGATAGGTGAGCGCGGCGTCGTCGTCACTCGTGCTCCCGCCAGGGGCCCGCGCTTCGAGGCGAACCGTGATCTCGTCGGGCTCGACGTCTTCGACCGCGAGCGCGTGTTTTCCGATGCGCTCGGCGTCCTCGCGCGAGATGCGTGGCGCGCCGTCGACCTTGGGTACATGGCCCGAGAGCGACACGAAGCGACCCTCCGGATCGAGCACCACCTCGACCCCAGCGTCGCCGCCGTCCACCTCTGCAGGCAGCGAGCTCACGAGCACGTGATGCAGGCCCAAGCCGTCCTCGCCCGCCGAACGCACCGAGAGCGCTTCGGGAGCCATCCCGAGCTCCTGTGCATAGCCTTTCACCCACGCGAGGACCTGCGTGTCGCGGTCGTTCCCTCGGGCCACCACGCGGGTCTTCTCGGCGACGAGGGCGTACGACGAACGGCCGACGACCTCGGCCACCACCGGGACCCCGAGGTCGGCTGACATGCGCCCGGCGAGGTCGGTCCCCGCGCTCCCCTCCGTGAGCCGCGCGGGCTCGTCGTCCGCCCCCGAGCACGCCGCCGCGCCCAACGCCAACGCCACGAGCCCCAGCCTTCGCCACCGCTTGTCCATCGCTCCCTGCCTTTCGAGGAGGTCTGTCGGCCAGGGGAGCGCGCGTGTTGCTAGCTTTCTGGGGGCCCCCTACGTTTTCGCGCGCCGCGGTGGGCAGCGGGCGGAGTTGCCTATGATTTCCAGCACTTGGCGGCAACGTCGGTCGCGGAGGGGCCTCCAGCGCTTGCGACGCCTCGTCCGTCGTTCGGCGCGCCACGGTCCCGCCCGAGGCGTCGCAGAAGAGAGACGTCGTTCGCTCTCCGTCCGACACCTGCGACAGGCACCCGAGCGGATCCGTGTCGAGAGCGGATCGGAAGAGAGAGGTGCCCCCACTCGCAGGTGCTCGGCCTGCGGCCTGCGCGCCTGCGGTCTCCCCCCCATCGCGTGCTCGGGCTACGCCCTCCGCGCGCTCAGGGGGAGACCCGAGAGGGCCGAGTGCTCACGTGAGCGCGCACGTCCGCGCTCTCTCCCGTCACGCGCGTCTCAGGGCGTTGGGGTTCCCGGAGGGTCGAGCTCGTCGAGGGCGTCGTCGTCCTCGGAGAACGCCTGCTTCGAGTACGTCGCGCGCCACCCGTCGGGCGCAAGGTACTGGCGCAGGAGCGACTCGCGCGTGAGCTCCACGTATTCTCCGCTCTCCGTCTTCCATCGCAGCTTCAGGCGCCCCTCGTCCAGGCTGCGCAGTAGGGTCGCGATGGTCACGTCGACGATGTCCGCGATGATTGGGCCCATCTGCGGACCGCAGCCGCCAAGCTGGCGCCATCTGAGGGCCAGGACGGACGTCGCATCGGGAGAGAGAGTGGCATGCCCCGCTTCGATGACTTCGTCGCGCACAAGATCCACGAGCAGCATCCCGAAACCAGAAGTTACCGTCTCTTGCATCTTAGACCTCGAGCGCCGATTGGGCAGGAGCGAAGGGGACACCGGACGGATGCCCGAGAGAACCAAGGGAACGAGCCACGGCTACTCGTCCTCTCCCTTGTGGGTGGGGTCGCTCGCAGCCGCATCATCCGAGACCCCGGGGACGTCGAAGATGTTCGGCAGCCCGGCATAGTGGTCGAAGTAGCGCTCTTTCGAGTACGCCGAGCGCCAAGCGTCCGAGCCAAGGTAGTTTCCGCACATTTCGTCCTCGGCGGCCACGGTGAGGTCGACGTGAGCCCCTTTCGCATCCTCCCACTCGAGCTCCAATAGTCCTTCGTCGATGCACGCGAGCAACCTCGCGATGGTCGAATCAACAACGTCTGGAATGAACGACGGGATGTCGACCCCCTGCTCGTGGAGCGCCCGCCATCGTGGCGACGCCTTCGACATCGACGCCTCGGAGAGTCGCGCGTCGCACGCGCGAATGGCCCTGTCTCGTACGTGCTCCACGAGGAGCGCGGCAAAAGCTTCGGCTTCTGGACTCATTGCTCCCTCTCGCAGGCCCTTGTCCCGCCCGCGCGAATTGCGAGGCGACGCCCGCCTGTGGGGAGACTACACGAGAGCGTGCCGCGCCTGCCAGGCGGTCGGTGCGCGAGCACTACCCTCGGCGCCGGAGCCGTCAGGGTAGACCTCCGAGGCCGAGTGCTCACGTGAGCGCGCACGTCTACGCTCTCCCCGTCACGCGTCGTTCAGGGCGTTGGGGTACCCGGAGGCTCGAGCTCGTCGAGGGCGTCGTCGTCCTGGGAGAACGCCTGCTTCGAGTACGCCGCGCGCCACCCGTCGGGCGCGAGGTACTGGCGCAGGAGCGATTCGCGCGTGAGCTCCACGTACTCTCCGCTCTCCGTCTTCCATCGCAGCTTCAGGCGCCCCTCGTCCAGGCTGCGCAGTAGGGTCGCGATGGTCACGTCGACGATGTCCGCGAGCACCGGGCTCACCTCGGGACCGTGCCCGCCAAGCTGGCGCCAACGCTTCGCGAGAGGGGACATGACGTCGGGCGAGAGCGCCCTGTTTCCCTTGCGGATCGCCGGATCTCGGACGTTGTCGACCAGTAGCGCACCAAAGTTCGAAAGTTTAGGAATGGACATCGTACTCGAAGACGACCCCGGGGGCGGTCGGATGAAGATCGCGACGTACTGCCAGGAAGACCATCGTTACGGAGAGCTCGCCACTCATTTGGCTTCCCCTTCGGTTTCGCTCTCGGTCCCCTCGCGGTCGAAGAAGCCACGGACGTCGGCGAAGTAGTCGACGTAACGCTCCTTTGCGTACATCGAGCGCCACGATTCGGAGCCTCCGTACCATCCACACATCTCCCCCTCTCCTTCCGTGGTGAGGTCCACCCTCGCTCCACGTTCGTCCTCCCATTCGAGCTCCAGTAGCCCTTCGTCGATCGCGGCGAGCAGACACGAGATCGCCGAGTCGACCATGTCAGGCACGAGTGGAGGAATGTCGACCCCCTGTTGCTGGAGCGCGCGCCAGCGTCGTGCCATCGGCGATGTAGCCCCCGGGGACACCCGCGCGTCGCACGCGCGAATGGCTCTGTCTCGAACGTGCTCCACGAGGAGCGCGGCGAACTCTTCCACTTTCGGATTCGACATCTACTTCACCCATGGGATCTTGGTGGGGGCCGCCACACCGGCCTGCTTCAGAGTGTCGATGGCTTTCGCAACGGTCGTCTCACGGTCAGCAAGTCCTAGCTCATTTTGCCACTTGCGAGTGGGTTTTGCCCGTCGAGCTCCAGGAGCAATTCGATGATCCATTCAGCGAGGGAGGTCGCGTGGTTCTTGGGCTGCTGGTTCGGCCCCAGTTCGTGATCCCAGTAGAGTACGCAGCCCGTCTCTGCCCCGCTCGTGCCTACACAGTACAGATTTCCGGCCCCGTCATTTAGGAGAGGTACAAGGTCGTGGCGGACGGGGGAGCCGCTGTCGCCACGCTCCAGCATTGTCATTGTGACGATGTTCAGATGCTCCGGTAGTTCCTCGCCGAGCCCAAACATCTCGGAAGGGCCAAGCTCGAGATGCCCGAATTGGACAAGATATTTGCGTAGCTCACGCGGAAAGCATACCCCCAGTGCGCGCTCGGCGTCGGCTGCTACCTCTTCTTTGCAGCCGGTCCCTATGATAACATCGTGGCGAGCGCGAAGGGTCATTTCTAGTTCGTCGAATGTCACGCGATTTCTCCTACGGAAGATTTGGGTGATTCAGCTTGTAGTTCGGGCCCAGCCGATGGTCGGTTCGCGTTAGGGGGCTCAGGTTGTCAAAGGCATTGGAGCCGCCCTCTGCTAGCGAGGTGTTGTGGTGTAGCTCCATCGGAAAGCCATCGCGGCCGATTGGGGCTTTGCCTGCCTGCATGCGGACGAGATTCGCGGCTGACCAGGCCTGCGGATTCGTCGCAGCTTCGTTCCTCCAGAACGCAGGCTTGACCACGGAGTTGAATTCATTTCTCGCCGCCTTCAACGCATCCCCAGTGACCCGCGGCGCGTCAGCTGTAGGCGTGGCTCTGCCCGAAGAGGGAACCCGCGCCGGTGCCGCTGCGGGAGGCGCCGCTTCACTTCCTGGACTTGCCTGCCCGCCCCCAGCGCCATGGTTCCGCGCCTCGTTATACAGCGTGGTGAGGCCCTTGCTGATCGAAATCGAACCCGACACGACCATGGTCGCGCCGACAGCCATCGCTGGCACCGCGGCCATGGTTGCCGTTCCGCCGGAGAGGACCTCGCCGACTCCTCCACCACCGGCGATTCCAGAGCCGGTCTGCGCGACGACATACCCCCCGGCGACCTGACCGACCGCGAAGCCGACCACGTGCTCCTTCTCGTGGGCAGTGCCGCGCTCATGAGCGATCGGCGGGTCGGGGGTCGGCACTGGGCTCGCCCCGTGGATGAAGCCCACGAGCGCTGCTCCAGCGAAGTGCCCCAGGCTGCGCAGGCTCTCCATCGCGGATGGCCCCTCGAGGCCAGAAAGGTCCGTCCACCTGGCGGGGTTGTTCGAGGCGTACGAATAGAGGTTGAGCTGCTCGCCCCACGCGGCTTGTCGGTCGGGTGCCAGGGCGATGAGGGGGTCGGGGCTGAGCCACCTCCGGAGCGACGGGTCGTAGGAGCGCGGCCCGTAGTGGTAGAAGCCGGTGCCCGGGTCGGGCTCGCGGCTGGTGTAGGCGTGAGTCGGGCGCGGCTTGGGCGAGATCGGGAGGTCTTTGCCCCAGGCGTCGTACTCGGTCTCCGAGGTCGTCGCGCGGCCTGGAGCGGCGTATTCGAGCCGTGAGAGCGTGCTCCCCCGCACGTCGGAGATGACGTACGCGGAGCGCGCCACGTCGAGCTCTCCCGTGGTGAGCGAGTAGGCCTCCTCGGCGGTCGTGGTCTTCGCGAGCGGCACGCGCATGAGGAAGATGCCCTCGTGCGGCCTCAGCTCCCCGATCCCCGCGACCTCGATCACGGCCTCGACTGCCTGCGACGCCGCGTCCGTCGTTCGGCGCGCCACGGTCCCGCCCGAGGCGTCGCAGAAGAGAGACGTCGTTCGCTCTCCGTCCGACACCTGCGACAGGCACCCGAGCGGATCCGTGTCGAGAGCTCGGTGTGTCGTCTGCCCCGTCGCAGGGTCGGTCAGGTCGTCGGTGATGGCTTCGCCGTCGGGCCCGTAGCCGAGCGACCGCGTCGGCGCACCATCGCGGTCGACCTGGGTCACCGCCTGTCCCAGGTGCGGTAGCCCGTAACCGTACGCGAGCCCGTCGGCTTGCAGCAGGTTGCCACCGGGCGAGTACGCGTACGTCTGGTTGCGGCTCTGCCCACGGATCGAGAGCTCCGTACGGACGAGGCGGTCGAGGGCGTCGAACGTGTGGCTCTTCTGCGAGACCAGGGTATTTCCCTGGGTCCGCGACTCCATGACCACGTTGTCGGTCGCGTCGTAGGTGTACGCGAGCGATTCGAGCGTCGTGCCATCGGCGGCCGCGTGCCGTGAAGCGAGCAGGTTCCCCGTCCCCGGGTCGTACGCCCGCGTGAGCGTCGCTCCGTTCCCGAAGGCGGCCGCGACGATCCGGTCGTCGGCGTCGCGGACGATGCCGTCCACGAGAGGGCGACCTCCGCTCGTGAGGCGCTTCGTTCGGCCCGCAGCGTCCGGCTGGTACTTTACCTCCACCGGGGCAGGGAGCCCCGTGAGCCGGAACGACCGCAGCCCGCCCATCGGCGCGTAGTCGAAGGTCGTCGTGTAGACGCTCGCGACGTTCGCGAAGCCCGCCGTCACCTCGGCCGAGGGGCGCTGCTCGACGACCTTTGGCCTCGAATAGGCGTCGTACGTGTACGTGCGCTCTCCCGCCGCGTCGCGCGTGCGCGCGATCCGCCCGAGTGCGTTGTGTCCGAAGGTCGCGTCGTCGTAGTCGGTCGTCCGCTGCACGGTGCGACCGCCCGCGTCCGTTCCCGTCAAGGCCACGGTCCGGCCTGCTTCGTCGCGTGTGACCGTGACCACACGCCCGGCCGGCGACTCGACGCGCGAGGGTCGCCCCGCGACGTCGTGGCACACGAGCGTCGCGCCTGCCGCGGCGCCCGCGTGGTGCGGCAGGTCGTACCGGACCAGCCGCCCGGCGTCGTCCCGTTCGAGGTGACGCTCCATGCCGTCGCCGTCGACCACCCGAACGATGGCGCCGAGGCCATCGCGCATCAGTCGATGCTCCGAGATGACGTTCCCAGCCGCGTCGGCGCGCTGGACACGCACGACCTCGCCGTTGTCGTCCAGCTCACGCCGCGTACGCATGCCGCGCGGGTTCGTCTCCAGCGTGCTCGTTGGCGTGTAGGCGAAGGTGGTCGTCGTTCCATTGGCCCGCACGACCTGGGTCACCCGATCGAAGCCGTCGTAGCGGGTCGTGGTGCGCCGGTCGTTCGGGTCGAACGTGGCGACGTCCGGGGCGCCGACGAACTTCGCTTCGTAGGTCTCGATGCGACGCCCGAAGCCGTCGTAGCGCGCGAAGTCCTTTCGTACCCACGGGACCTCTGCGGTTCCCCGCCCTTCGACGACCGACAGGGCTTGGCCGTCTCCGTCGAAGTACCGCACCTGAAGCACGTAGTCGTCCGGCCCGCTCCCCGTCGTCGTCCGGATCGTCGCCGAAGCGGGCCAGGTATCCGCGTACTGGTACGTGCGTACACGCAGCGCGCCGGGGGCCTGCTCCTCGATCGGTCGACCGCGGCTGTCGAACGTCGTGCGCCATGCGTGACCGTTCGGGTCCGTGTACGCGGTCTGCGCGCCGCTCCGTAGGTCATTCTCGGCGTGCGCCGTGAGCGTCGTCGTGCCCTGCGGCGCGCCATCGACGTACCGCGTGAGCGTGCTCGAGGTCGACACGGGGTAGAGGTGGTGGGCGTCGAACACCCGCGACACGTGGAGGCCGCTGGGCGCCGAGTGGGCCGCCACGAGCCCGAAGTCGTCCACGGTGAAGGACGTCGTGCTCGGTCCCGGGTCGACGCACCCCGCCGCGCTTGTCCCTGGTACGGTCTCGGTGAGCGCCTCGCCACGCGAGCCGTAGGTGCGTTCGATCACGGAGAGCGTCGCGTCCGACTGCTCCACCCCGCCGCGCTCGGTGACGCCGCGTGTCTCGCTCCGCGTGACGAGCCCGAGCTGCCATCGGGCATCGGTTCGGTGCTCGTAGGTCGCGAGGCTCCGGGTAGTCGTCCTCGAGGGCACCACGTTGGCGCCGTCGCTCGGCCCCGCGATGCGCTCCGTAACGAAGCCCTCGGCGTCACGCGCCAGGACGCGCGCCTCCGTCTCACGGCATTCTCCGCCGATGCAGCGACGTGTCCGGGCGCCGTCCGCCTCGATGACGATCGAGCCTCCTCGGACGTGGGCGCTCGCGAAGGTGGTGGTCGCTTCGGTCGAGGCTCCGTCCGTCGACTCGCTGCGGACCTCGACCCCACGGAGCGGATAGCGATCTGGCAGGGGCAAGCCGTCCTCTCCGAGCACCTGCTCGCGGACGTCGAACGTGGTCGAGGTCGTGAAGGACGCGTCGAAGCCGCCGTCGACGTACGAGTCCGTGGTCGCCGATACCTTCTCGAAGCCGATGGCATCCGGGCTCTCCACGTCACGAACGAAGTTCACGTAGTGAAGGAGCGCGACCGAGCGCGCCGGCGCAGGGAGCCCGGGAGCTGCGCGATCGGGGCGAGCCGTGTGCGTGATGCTCGCGACGACGCGGCCTTGGGTGCCGGTGCCCGTGACGTAGGCTGGATCGTCCCCGCGCGCGTAGGCAACGCGTGTCTCGGCGCCCGACGAGCTGCCCTCGGAGACGAGCAGGTCCGGCATCGTGCCGAGGTTCTTCCGCCAACGGCCCTTCGCCGGGCACTGTTCGACGACGTTCGGCGGAACGCCGATCGTGCGGCAGTACCCCATCTGGACCAGGTCGACGAGCCCGTCGCCGTCGACGTCGACGATCCGGCCGGCGTCCGGCCACAACGGAGGGGCATCGGGGAGCCTCTCGGGATCGCCGACCAGAACCCCCGGCGCCATGTAGACGGCGAGCGCGAAGTCGGACGGGAGGGAGACCTCGGGCGCATGGCGAAAGCCTCGGCCGGTGTTCAAGAAGACGCGGTTGACGAAGACGGAGGCATTTCCGCCGAAGTAGTCCCGCCGTTCGAACGCTGCGACCCAGTCGATGAGCCCGTCGGCGTTGATGTCCACGGGCACCATCGCCGTGACGGGGATCGTCCCGCCACCGCCATCGGCCATGTCCACGCACCGGCCGTCGCGGTTCTTGAGGAGGGCAAGGGCGTCATGTGGGGTCGTCGCCTCGAACCCGAGCCCGGCGCCGAAGTGCACCTGGTTTTGCCAGACGTATCCGCGGTTGATCTCGACGGAGTGCCCACCGATGCACGTCTTGCGTTGGCTGCCATCGACGACTGGCGCCTTGGCGCGGACGATATCGACGAGCCCGTCGCCGTTCAGGTCCACCGGGAACACGTTGAAATTTCGGTACGACGCGTACGTGCAGGTGGGCCCGCTGCACTCCTCGAGCCGGCCGTTGTTGAACATCCCGAGGAGCGACTTCTCGAGGTGCCCGATACCCACGTCCGCCTCTCGGTAGTACCGGCGCTCGGCCGAGCCATCCGCCAAGTAGACACGCGGGACGAACTTGAAGACCTCCTTGGGGACGGTCCGGGCGTCCTCGCTCCACGGGAGCACGCCGCCGTTGGCGTCGAACCGCTCGACCAGCATTTCTCGCAGGTAATCCTGCATCGAGCGCGGCCCCCACATCGTGCCGCACCAATCCCGCGGGTCGGCCCCGAAGCGATTCGGGACCCAGCCGTCGACCGGATTGCCGGGCAGCGGCAGGCCGCCACCGAGTGGGCCCATCGGACCCCCGGGAGCGAGCTCGCCGCCGGGCCCGAAGGGGCTCGGCGCGCCACGAATCGACATGTGCTTCTCACCCTGGAGCTCCGGGTGCAACGCCGTGCACGAGGTCCCGTAGACGTCCACGAAGTGTTGCGCGGTCTCCACGTAGTCCTCGTCCGAGAGCTCCGACAGCTCGTGGAACAACGGGTCGAAGAGGTCCTCGTACACGACGCTCGTCCAGAGCGCGGCGCTCGTCTCTGGGCTCGCGCCGACGCGATCGGCGAGCGCGACGAGCTCGGGCATCCCGCGTCGTTTCTCCCACTCGCGGTACGACCGCGCGTCCGCGAAGTGCATGAGAAAGCGCAGGAGATCGTCGGGAGAGAGCCCTCGCCTGGTCGCGGCCGTGCGCAAGCGCTCCCTGAACGTCGAGCCGAAGGCTTCGGCGACAGGGTTCACCCGGACGCGCTGCTTCAGGAGCACCACATCGGGGCGACCGTCGCCGTTGACGTCGACGATCGGTGCCTGGAAGTCTCGCAGCGTCATCCCGGTGAACGTGACAGGGCTCGACCCAATCGGGCCGGGGTTCGCCTGCGTCCGGATGACGTGAACCTGCTGGTACGCGGTCCTCGGCCAGCCCGTAAGGACCTGCGTCGTGCGGATGGGCGCACCGGACCTGGCGTCGTTCCTTACGACGTGGAGGAGTTGGCTCCCGAAGCTCGCTGCCTGTGGCTGATCGAAGTGAGGCGTCAGGCAGCCCGACACGAGGCCGCGGCACGAGCCATCGCCATAGTTCGACATCGACGGGCGGTACGGCTCCGCCGATCCGCACGACGTCCAGAATGCGGTGTCGAGGCATTTGTCGATCGGCGAAAAGTCCCGGAGGAGATCGGCCGGGCCGTTGACCGATGCGACCTTGTACGCGAGCGGAAACGAGACTCCGTCGAGGTCGCCGTCGCCGTCCATGTCGGAGAGCGACTTCACGAGGGCGTCTCCGGAGAGGGAGGACCCCGCCATCTTGAATGACTTCGCGGCCCCTTGGCTCATGAAGAAGCTTTTGGTCCCGCTTACGAGCGACTGCGGGGAGCCGAGGCCCGCTGGCAAGTACACGGCGTCCGCACGGTTGTTGCCAGCCGCCGAGGCGAACTGGTACCCGGAGCCGATCCCGTGCTGACCGAAGGCCTTGTCGAGATCGTTCCACTCCGGATCGTACGGATGACGCTCGCCGAACGCGCGCCGCTCGACCAGCTCGTCGCGGAGCGGCGCGGGCAGGTCCATCTCGCTCGAGAACGCGAGCCTGCCGGAAGCTCCGCTATAGGAGAACGTCCGCTCCGTCGGCGCCTCCCCAGGTGCGGTTCGTGTGACCGTGGACAGGAGAGCGCGGCCGCTGTCGGCGCTCGTCGTGTATCCGAGGGAATAGGTGTGATACGGCGCGCCTGCGACAGGGCCAACCTGGATCCGCTCGACGCGGGACGTGAGCCACGTGTTGCCCTCCAGCGCGTTGTGACCACCGTCTTGCGGCCCAATGGCGACGTCCACCGCGAACGCCGGGGCTAGCCCTTGGGGACGATTTCCGCCCCAGGTGGCACGCCGGAGGATAGGGACGCGAGACGCATCGGTCTTTGTGGCGCGGTTCTCGTCCTCGGTGTGGTGGTAGGTGTAGGTGACGTCGTTGCCGAAGGGGTCTTCCTCTCGGACGAGGAGCCACGAGAAGGTCCCGATCTCCGTCACGATCCGTGCGTGCGTCGGCCCGAAGGGGTCGACTCCGTAGAACCGCTTGTTGCCATTCGGTAGGTGCTCGATCCATCGTCCGCCCGGGACGTCGTCGAGGTACTCGTACCTCACGGGAGAGGTCTCGCGCTTCGGGGCGAACATCCTCCCGGCCCCGGCAGGACCATGAGCGCTCGGCACGACCTCTCCCGCGGGCGTGTCGAAAGGCGCGGTATCGTCGTAGGCGTAGTCGCCCCCGGAGTACGCCAGCTTCGGCATTCCGAGGCGCGTCGATCGATGGATCCGCGGCATCGCGAAGGACCATCCGGCGCCCACCGAGGACTCCTTGCGGTGTCCGGTGCTCGAGTAGCCAAGAGCCAAGCTCGGAGCCATGCCGAGCCGCCCCGGAGGTACGTCGATCGCGACGGACGTCGTGTACGCTCCCGTTGCCCCGACGGGGAGCGATCGACGCTTTCCCGGCGGCTGCTGCGTGAGTGAGTCGTTGAGCGCGGCGGCGCCCACGGACGTGTCCGAGAAGTTGAACCGAGGCGTCTCCTCGAAGGCGAGCGCAGGCCTCGCCATGGACAGCGCCTGCACGGCGAGCAAGAACGCGGACGAATACCGAACCCAGGGACGTTTCGACATGGAATCCTCGTGGAGACGCACGGCGACGCCCCACGAGCAGGAACGCTCGTGGGCGGCCGATAGCTTGGTTTTACGGACGCCCGCCGATCGGAGAAGGGTCGGGGTCTATTCGCCTTTACGATTCAGGGGACCGAGCCTCCGAATCGTTATTCGGCGGCAGACGATGGCGGTTCGAGGGTCTCGGGGTGCGCGTTGAGCGCCGCGATGAGGCCCGCGGCTCGCTCCTCGGACATTTCGATTCCCGCGAGCTCCTTCACGAGCCGGATATAGGCGTGGACGGCGCCGTTCGCGGCTTGGATGAGCGCCGGGAGCCGGATCGCTTCGGACCCGGCCCCTCGTGCGGGTGGAGCGGGAACGCTGCGGAGCACCTTGCCCGCGGCTTCGATTCGGGAACGACACGGCGTGGGCAGGGCCGCTGCGTTCGGGTCCGAACGCAGCGCTACGAGCCTCGCTGTCGCTTCCGCGACGAGCTCGGGGTAGGGGAGCTGGGTGAACGCGAGGCCGCCCTGGAAGTGTCGCTCGTAGACATGCCGGGCGAGAGCCCCCTCATCTCCGGGGATGGCAGCCTCCGCGGCGAGGAGCCGCGCGATCGCCGCGAATGCCCGCCCGACGTCCCGGTGCGCGCCCCGCAAGGGCGTCGAGCCTCCCCGGGTACGGTATGCGGCTTCGAGGCTCTCGATGGCCGAGACCGCACGTCGCGCGCGCTCGGAGACGAGGGCTTCGGCCGTGGTGGTCGCGTAGGACGACGAACGAAGCACGTTCGCCATCCGACAGAGCTCGGCGCGGCAGTAGCGAGGCGGACGGGCGAGGGGGCGATCGGAGAGCCGAGCAGGTGGAGGCATGCCGGGGTGTCGGCGGCCTCCTGGGATTCGTTGCGTAGAAAAATCGAGGCACACCACGTACCTCGTCACACCCCCGCGCCCGCCGTCCTTGCGTCTCGCTACGCGACGGCGTAGAAGCGCCGTGTCTCGCGACAGGGAACCCGGTGCGAATCCGGGGCTGCCCCGCAGCGGTAAGTGGGAACGAAACCCGTTTTCTCCACTGGGAGGCTCTCTCCTGGGAAGGCTCGGGGAGTAGAGACCGGCCTCGGCCGAGCGCCCACGAGCCCGAAAACCTCCGCGCGGCGCCCCCTCGGGAGACATCCGGGTGGGCTCGTCCAAGCCTCCGCGGGGAGGCGAGAGGACATTCGGCGCCGCGGCCTTCGCGCGGCCTCGCGCGGCCTTCGCACGAAGGGTCCCGCGCGCGGCCTCGGCTCGCCCCTCGCCCCTCTCGCGCTCTCCGCGGCGCCCTACCGCGGAGCCTTCATGAGCCGTCACGTCCCCTTCGTCTTGCGCCGCGCCGGAGCCACGCTCACGGCCCTCCTCGCCCTCGCCGCTTCTTCGTATGCATGCTCCTCCGAGCCCGCGGGCGGCGAGCTCGACGCGGGCACGAGCCCCACGTCGACCGCGCCCCTCCCGAGCCCCGAGGCCGGCGCGTCGGACGGCGATGCGCCACGCGACGCGACCGCGCCCGACGCGTCGCCGCCTCGCCCCCCGCCCGTCTTCCTCCCACCGAACGACTACGAGGACGTGGCGACCCTCGATCCCGCGTTCCCGTTCGGCGTCGTCGGGCGCTACGCGGCGACGGGCGAGGTGCTCGGCGCGCGTTGGGGCAACCACGGCGGCCCCATGGTCACGACGCAGGTCTACACCGCCCAAGACGCCGCCTCGGCGCCCGGCGTGATCCGCTATGCGCTCCCTCAGGCCGCGCAAGGCACGGCGACGGCCACGAGCGTGCCTTTCGTTCGGGCGACGGCCCTCCCGTCGACGCTCTTCTACGGGCCCGACGGAATGGTCGACCTCCCAAATGGCAACGAAGCGCTCCTGACCTACACCGGGAGCGGGGCCGGGTTCCCGGGAGAGGCCCTCGTCTACACGAAGGACTACGCGAGCCTCGTCGCCCGGGCGCGCACCAACGGCATCTATTCGGCTATCGGCGTCCCCTCGGGGGCGATCGTGTTCTCCGCGCTCTCTCCCTTTTCGGCTACGGCTTCGGCGACTCAAGACAATGGGCTCTACGTCGCCGCGCGGTGCGGTGTGGAGCTCGTCGCGACGGGCGCGTGCAAGCCGCCCGCGAAGCTCTTCGGGTGGTCGGGCAGCTCGGGTCCCGTCGCGGTCGACGCCCTCGGCAACGCGTTCGTGGCGGCCTCCGAGAGCGGAGGGGACACCCTCTACGGAGCTTCCGCCAGCGAGATCTCCGCGATCGGGGGCGCGGCTCGCGTCACGCTCGGCGCCGCAGGGACCACGGGCACCTCGTCGATCGCGGCGGTCGCGCCCGAGGGAGGTTGGGCGGGATACGTCGTCGGCAAGGGATACGACGGGGCGCGCGCCGAGCCTGCGTACGCCCAAGGGTACGGCGTCGCGAGCCTCCGCGCGGAAGGCACACGCATCTCACGCGCGATCGCGGCCGGTCCGAAGACCGAGGCCTTCTCCGTCTTCGCGAGCCCCGTCGGAGATGTGTGGATCGCGGCCGAGCTCACCGAGGGCGCTCCCCGCCGCGTGTTCCTCGCGCTCCGGAGGCGACCGTGAGCGGCGCGGCGCTCGAGGGCGGGCCCGCCGCGACCTCCGTGACCCCCGTGGAGGCGAGGCGTGCCGCGCTCGCGCGCCAAGACGGACTGCTCAAGCCCCCAGGTTCCCTCGGCGCGCTCGAGGCGCTCGCCGTCCACTACGCCTCGGTCCGCGGTCACCTCTCGACGCCCGAGGCCCCGCGCTTCGGCCTCGCGGTGTTCGCGGCCGATCATGGCGTGACCGTCGAGGGCGTGAGCGCCTACCCACGTGACGTCACGAAGGGCATGGTCGGCGCCATCGTCGGAGGCGTGGCGGCGGTCTCGGTGCTCGCGCGTGCGCACGACGTCGCGCTCTCCGTAGTCGACGTCGGGGTCGATGGGGCGTACGACGTCCCCCCGGCGGCGCACGCGACGCGCTACGCGCGGAGGACGATCCGGAGCGGCACGGGCAACCTGCGTATCGAGCCCGCGATGACGCCGGTCGAGGTCGACCGCGCCATGCGCGTCGGGGCCGACGAGGCCCGGGCGTTCGTGGAGGGTGGCGCGACGGTGCTCGGCGTCGGCGAGGTCGGCATCGGGAACACGACGTCGGCGGCGTGCCTCGTGTGCGCGCTCACGGGCACGTCGCCGGAGCGCGTCGTCGGTCGCGGCACGGGCGTCGATGACGAAGGGCTCGTGCGTAAGCGCCGCGTCGTCGCCGAGGCCATCGCGAGGGTACCGGCCAGCGCGGGGCCCGAGGCCGTGCTCGCCGAGGTCGGGGGGCTCGAGCTCGCGACGATGGCGGGCTTCGTGCGCGCCGCCGTGGAGGCGCGATGCCTCGTCGTGCTCGATGGTTTCCTCGCCCAGGCCGCGGCGCTCGTCGCCGTGAGGCTTACTCCCGACGTGCGCTCCGGGCTCGTCGCGTCGCACGTGTCGGCCGAGACGGGCTCCACGATCGCCCTCGAGGCGCTCGGGCTCACGCCGCTGCTCTCGCTCGGGATGCGCCTCGGCGAGGGCACCGGGGCCGTGCTCGCGATGGGGCTCCTCGCCGACGCCCTACGCCTCGAGCGCGAAATGGGCACTCTGGCGAGCCTGGGGCTCGCATGAGGACGTTCCTCCGTTCGATCCGCGCCGCGGTGATCTTCCTCACGCGGGTCCCCGTCGGCGGGTTCCCCTACTCGCGCGCCGAGTGGGCGTGGGCGTCTGCGCAGTTCCCGCTCGTCGGAGGGCTCGTCGGCGCGGCGACGGGCGCGCTCTTCGCCGCGCTGCGACCGAGCGGCGCGCTCGGGGCCGCCGTCGTCGCCGTCGGCATCTCGATGCTCCTCACGGGGGCGTTCCACGAGGACGGCCTCGCCGACACGAGCGACGCGCTCGGGGGCGCCTTCGATCGCGACAAGCTCCGCGCCATCTTGAAAGACTCACGTGTCGGCACGTTCGGCGCCGCGGCGCTCGTCGTGTCGATCGCGGGCCGGGCGGCCTTCCTCGCGCGCCTTTCGCCCAGCCGCGCCGCGGCCATCGTCACGGCGGTCGCGTTCGTCGCGGCGTCGGCGCGCGTAGGCCCGGTCTGGCAGATGGTGGCCCTCCCGTATGCCACGGAGCAAGGGGCGAAGAGCCGCGACGTGACCCGCGCGCGTCTGCCCCAGGCGCTCGTCGCGACCACGTACGCCGCCCTCGCCGCGGGTCTCGCCTGCGCTTCGGGTGGGCTCTCTCCGGCGCGGGCGTTGGCCGTCGTGGGCGTTCAGGCCGGTGTCACGCTGGTCACGTCGTACCGGTACCTCGTGCGGCTCGGGGGAATCTCGGGGGACTTCCTCGGCGCGACCGAGCAGCTCGCCGAGCTCGCGGGCTTGCTCGTGGTCGCGTGGGGTGTCTCGTGAGGCTCCTCGTCGTGCGCCACGCGAAGCCCTCCGTGACCGGCGTCTGTTATGGGCAGAGCGACGTGCCCGTCGCGGTCCCGCACGACGAAGCCGCGGCCTCCGTGTGGAGGCAGCTCGAGGGGGCGCGCGTCGAGGGGCTCGTCACGTCGCCGTTCGAGCGCGCGAAGGGCCTCGCCGAGGCGATCGCGCGCCTCTCGGGGCACGAGGCGCCGCGCGTCGATCCCCGCCTCTCGGAGCTGTCGTTCGGGGAGTGGGAGGGTCGCACCTTCGCGGAGATCGAGGCGAGCGACGGCGCGCGCTTCGCGGCCTGGATGGCGCGGTACACGGAGCTTTCGGCGCCGGGCGGAGAGACGGTCAAGGACCTCGACGCGCGCGTCCGGGCCTTCGTCACCGAGCAGCAGGCGCATCACTCCGGGCCCGTCCTCGTCGTGGCCCACGCGGGCGTCGTGCGGGCGCTCCGGAGGCTCCGCGACGCGACGACGTGGGAAGAAGAGATGCGCCGCCCCGTGCCCTATCTCGAGGTGACCACCCTCGATCTCGAGCGCTCCCTGGATGGGCGCGGGTAGGGCAGTTGGTCGCGCCTTGGGGCGAGCCCCAGAGGCGCCGACGCTGTCCCGGTGTCTTGTGGCGAGTGAATACGAGCGATCGTGCTCACTCGGCGACGCCCGCGCGGCTCGAGGGGTGGCGCGGCGTGGTGGCCTCGGTGCTCGTCACTTGCAGGTGTAGATCGCCTGGTTGAAGCGGCGCACGGAGCTGCGCTGGAGCTCTTCAGGGTCTTTCCCGCAGAGGTTCGAGAGGCTCTTCATCTTCGATTTGCACTCGGCGAGCAGGTTGTTGGCGACGCGGATCGGCGGCTCGTGGTTCGTGCCGCTCGGGTCGGTCGGGTCGGGTTGGCAGATGCCGCGGCGGATGAAGTCTTGCATGATGCGCCGGCCGTGGAGGCACTGCGCGTTGCGCTCGATTCGGGTCTGGAGCGTCGTGCAGGTGGACTGGTCGCGCGCGGTGGCGAGGCTCACCGACGCGCACGAGGTCTCCGACGCGTTCGGGTTCCTGAGGTCGAGCGAGCCGCACGCGTTCTTGTAGCGGCGGTAGAGGTTCGAGCAGAACCGCGGGCTCGTCGTCGCGCTCACGGTCGAGCACGTCGACGACCCTGTAGATGCGAGCGGGATGCGCTGCGAGCCCGACGTGGACGCGGAGCAGAGCAGGTACGAAGCCGACCCGGTGAGCACCGCGGCGATCGCGGTGAGGGCCGTCGCCCCGGCGGGCACCACGCACACAAGCTCGCCCGCGCCCGTGACGGCGAGCGCTCCGGCGCACGTCGTAGTCCCCACGAACGCCTGCGACGCGACCACCGCGAGCCCGGCCGACGCGCCCGCCACGAGAGAACAAGCCTGCGCGCCCGTGAGGGCTTCTGCGGACTCGCCCGAGTCGTCCCCCTCCGTGGGCTCGGCCTCCTCGGGCGTGACCTCCGCCGAGCACGCGAGGGCGGCCATGGGCACGAAAACGACGGCGGCGAGGGGGCGGAGGATGCGCATGACTCCCGCTTAGCAACACGCGTTCCACGCTAATTCTCGTGGGGTTTCGTGTGCGAGGCACGTCGGGCCGGAGGAACGTCCCGTACCTCTCCTGGGGGGTGGGGGTATCACGCGAGACGGGCGGGGGAGCCCAGGCGGACGAGGTCGCGAAGTGGAGCCGGGTAGAGGACGCAAGCGTCGTACAGCACGACGAACGCCACCGCGTGCCTTCAGTAGCCGAGCCCGTGCTTTTCGGCCTCGGCGGTCAGCTCGTCCAGCACGGCCTTCCGATGTGCGTCGTCTTTCCGTTGGTACTCGACGAGATCGGCCGCCCGCACGCGCCGGTGCGTACCCACCAAGCGGAAGGGGATCTTGCCCTCGTCGAGCAAGCTCACGAGAAACGGGCGCGAGACGTTGAGGAGATCGGCCGCCTGTTGCGTCGTCAGCTCCTCATGGACGGGCACGATGGTGACCGCGTTCCCATTCGCCATCTGCCCTAGGACCTCCAGGAACAGATCGAACGCCTCACGCGGGACCGTGACGGGGACCGCCGGCCCTTCGCCCTCAGGCTGGACCTGGACCGTACGGGAAGCCTTCCGCCGCGGTAGGGCTGCGAGTGCCCGCAACGCGACCTTCGCTTCTTCCGACGCCTTGGCGGTAGGCAGCTTCACCGGGGAGGTCGGCATCATCGCTCATCAACCTAGCGCACGATCGAAATCAACGAAACGCGCGGGGCGACGAGGGGGTGGTGCTCGCGGGACGATGGCGCGTGCTAGCCGGGACTCGCCGTGCCTACCTGTGTCGTCGCGTGTCCGCCGTTCGCGCCGGGTCGACGTTTCGCCCAAAGGCCGTCACCATCTCGAACGCTCCCCGACCCTGCGAAGGACGGCCGCGAGCCACACGAGCGCGTACCCGAAGGGCTCTTTGCTCCCGCGCGCGAGGGCCGTCACCTCGTCCCAGTCGTGGGAGAGCTGGCCGAGGGTGAGCTCCTTTGGCGTCCGATCCGGGGCGTAGGCGTCTTCCATGGGGACGTGCCAGTAGTAGTCGTCGTCGATCTCCAGTTCGCTCTGTCCGATGGTGTCCAGGTGCTCGAGGAGGGCGAGCGTCGCCGTCCGCAGCTCCTTCGTCGTCACGCGCATGGGGGGCTCCTTGGAAGGTGGTCGTGGAGTAGCGTAGCGAGGCCCCGAGGTCCCCATGAAAGCGCTCTCCGTCCGTCAGCCGTACGCATCCGAGATTCTCTCCGGAGAGAAGACCCGAGAATACCGATCGCGGCGAACGAGCTACCGCGGGCCGCTGCTCATCTGCGCGAGCCAAGCCGCGGACGAGGGGGCGACGCCGGACATGCCTCGCGGCGTGGCGGTGTGCCTCGTCGACGTCGTCGGTTGCGAGGACGACGGGGAGGGCGGCTTCGCGTGGGTGCTCGAGAACCCGCGCCCCGTCGAGCCGCGCCCCATCAAGGGGGCGTTGGGCTTCTTCGAGGTGCCCGACGTGCCGCTGCTCACGCCGACGCGGAGGAAGAGTGAGGCCGTGGGGCCCGCACCGGCTGGCCCGCATAGGGAGCGTATCGAGCAGCTGGCGGCGGACGTCGGGGCGCGCCTCGCGCGGCGAGGGGGATGACGTTTCTTGTCTTCTCGTTAGGAACGACCCGAAGGTGTCGCGCGGAAAGGACGAAGGCCAGGAGGTGGAAGCTCCGGGCCTCCGGGTCGCGCGCTCAAGCGTCGTGGCTACTTGGTGCCGCCGCCGACCAGCGCGTCGAGCTTTCCGATGGGCACGGTGATGACAGCGTTCCAGGTCTTGCCGTCCTTGCGTGCGACGACGAAGGCCCTGATGCCGGCCTTGCGGAGGCTCGCCTGAGCCGCACGCGCGGCGCGGCCCGCCTCGAGCTCGTCGCCCGTGGGTTTGCTGTTGGCCTTGGCGATTTCCTTTCGCTTCTTGGCGATGTCGCGTGAGGAGAGCTTGTTGAGGTCGACGCGCCTCTTGTCCTTCGGTCCGCGAACGCCCGCGGTGAGCACGTCGTCGACGGTGTCGGGCTCGGGGGTCTCTTCGGTGAGGCGCACGAGCTCGTAGGCCTTCTCGGAGCCGACTTCGATCGCCTTCTCGCGCGAGACGGAGCGCGCGATCGAGACGAGCTTGAACGCTTGGGACTTGCCCATGATCTTGCGAGCGTCGATGAGCTCGCCGAACGAGGCGTAGCCCGCCTGGAGGTAGAGCTTTTTCTCGAGGATCTCTTTGAGGGCGACGCCGATGTCGTAGAAGTCTTCGACGATGCGGGCCTTGCGGCGCTCGATGGTCTCGAGCAAAGACTCGAGGCGCTTCTTCTGAGCGGCGCTCTGCTTGACGCCCTTGAGGGCAGCCTTCTTCACCACGGCCAGGGTCTTGGTGTTCGCTTTCTTGGTCGCCATCGTCGTCCCCTTCGTTCGTGCGATCGTCCAACTCCAGGCGCCTGGAGTTGGAACTCCAGGCGCCTGGAGTTGGAGGTTTCTGTCGCTTGCGGTCGCTTCCTCGCGGCACGTAGCATGGCACGCAGAACGCTACGATGTGCGAGAAAAATAGGGGTGCCGTGATGGGTGCCCCCCGGAGCGCGCCGAGGTGGGCGTCACGAGCGAGCGAGCGCGAGCCGGGCGATTTGAAACGGAGGGTCGCGCGATTTGCATTTCGCGGGGCGTGACCCGGGCGCTCGTGTCCCTCACGTGTCGCCCGTCCACGGGCCGCCCGGTGGCCAGCGTTGGTCGAAGCTCTCGCCGCCCGCGCAAGCACGCGCCACCGGCAGCAGGAACTGGGCGAGGAGCGGCACGAGCTCGGCGAGCGACTCCGGGCACTCGGTGTTCGGGAGCTTCTTTCGGAACGCGCTCCACTGCGTCACGGTCCTTACCTGCTCGGTGAAGCTCGATGTGAACGCGATCGGCTCGACGTCGATGGCGGTCTCGCGGTTCGCGAAGGTGGCGGCGATGGCCTTCGCGAGCACCGTGCCGTCGAAGGCAAACTGTCTCGCGAGCAGCCACACGTCGTAGAAGCTTCGGCGATGTCGTCACGCCCGGCGCGGTCGATGCTCACGCCGTAGGGTCCTCCGCGGACTCCGTCCAGCAGGATGGACTACGTCCACTCCGGTTCTTGCCGGTCACTGCATCGCCTCCAGGTAGGGGCGCATCGCGCGCTCGACGTGGCGCATGCGGGCGTACTTCAGGAGCACGTCGAGCTTCTTCTTGCGGCGCTCACGCCAAAGCCGCAGCGCCTCCAGGACCACGTCCATGCCGATCTGGTTCCGGTAGCGAAAGCAGTCGACGAGGGTCTTCTCCGGGGCGTAGATGCGTACACGTACACCGTCGAGCTCGTGCGTCTCGATGCCCTCGTCGAACGCCGGGCCCGAGAACCAGAAGAAGCGCGTCGGCGGGTAGTCGAGACGCGGCTTCGTCTTGCCCCGCTCGAGCGCGACGTCGATCGTGTGCGGCACCTGCGTCGTCAGCTCGTGGAACGAGAGCGCGGAGATGAGGCAGAGGACGCCCTGCGGGACGCGCTTGGCCACCGTGACGAGGTCTGGGTGTGCGAGCGGGTCGAGCGCCGCGAGGCGGTACACCCCTCGGGAGACGGGCACCACGACGCCGGCGTCTCGCATCGCGTAGAGCGTCTTCCGGTTGATGCCGAGCCGCAGCGCTTCGGACATGCGGAGGACGCCGCCATGCTGGCGGAACAGCTCGATTTCACGCTCGAACACCCGGGTCGCCTCGGAGACATATTGCCTTCAAATGTAGATAGAGTGAAGTGGTTTTGTCTCCGGTCGGAGTGTGCCGACGCGAACACTTCGAGCAAGACGGGCTCATGGTCGGCGCGATGCCAGCTCGGCGAGAACGGGGTCGAAGCTTGCGCTCGCGCGGAAACGCTCGATCATTCCGTGGCGCATCTCGGGCGGCTGTTGGTCGAAGAGCGCCCAGAGGCGCTGCTCGTCCGAAGCGCGCGCCTCGAATCCGAGCTCCATCGCGTAGCGCCGCAGGCGAACGAGGGAGGAGAGGGCATGCTTCCAGTTTCGTAGCTCGTCGAGGAGCAGCACTTGCCGCTTCGAAGCGGACGCTCGCGCGAGGGGATGAACGACGGCGCGCCATTGGTCGGTCGGACTGTGCTCGGCCCCGATGGACGACAGCGCGAGGTCGAAGCCTGCCAGGCGCTCTTCGAGAACGCTCGGCTCCGTTTGCAGCGACACCTCGATCTCCCGTCCGCGCATCCGGAAAGCTTGGGTGTAGGGCCGTTCGGGAAGGCGCTCGGCCCCACGCTCGACGAGGCGGGCCTCGACGAGGGCTCGGTCCGATGGGGTTGCGGCCCAGATGTCGAGGTCCCGCGGCGGCTTTCCCGTGAGGAGCGTCTTGAATACGCCTCCCGCGAGGAAGAAGCGCGCTGGGCAATCGAGGCCGAGGGTCGCCCCCACCTCGCGACGCGCCAACGCAACCACATGAGCCTCGGTGAGATCGACGAGCGGCTCGGGTAGAGTGCGCCGGCGATCGCGGTACCTCACGTGGACGCCGTCGCCCTCTTCCCAGAAGAAGGCCGCCTCCAGGTACCCGGGCCAGTCGGCCGGTGTGAGGGGCTCGCCGAGGAGGCGCGCACACGTTGCGGTAATCAACGAGTCGTGCGTCACGAATGCATGAATCCCCGGTGTCCGCTTCGATGCTGCGAGCATGTGTTTCGCCAGGGCACGGGCTGCGGCGTCGGCGTCGGCGCAACCCGGAAGAATTTCCCTGCCCTCGACGAGGCGGCGCATGACCCCTTCGTGCCCCAGCGACCGCCACGTCGCGTCGGCTCGATCATCGACGACGAAGACCCCCGGATCGCCGAGCATCCGATCGGGCGAAACCTCGTCGGCGAGCCCTGCGCCCTCGGCGAGGCGCTCACCTGTCTGCACCGTGCGCAGAAGGGGGCTCGCGTGGACGGCTCGGAGGCGGCCACGGAGCTTCGTACCGAGCTCCCGAGCGAGCCGGTGGCCGTCGTCGGTGATCGGGAGTGTGTATCCCACCTCGTTGGGCGCGAGGTCGGCTCTCACCGAGTGACGAATCAACATCGCGACCGCCCGCTCGCGAGGCACGGCTTCGAGCCACGCGAGCGTCGTAGGGGGTATGACCCAGTCGCTGTCCCTCATCGCGCCACCCCGCGAGCACGGAGCGCGGTGCAGCGTTCAGGCCTCAGTTCGACGACCGTATTGCCTTGTTCGTCGATGACCTCGAGCCCGCCGTCGAGGCGCTCGACCCTTGCCTGGCCATTGTAAAATGGCTCGACGGCGGCGAAGCGTCGGGCATAGACCGGACTCCCCTCCACGTCGACGTGCATCCAGCCGCCGTCGTCGCGGGCTCTCGCGAAGCCCTTGTGAAACACGTCGAGGTCGATGAACCGCCGCCCGTGCAGGAGGTCGCCGTTGGGCCGAACATGCGTCGAGCGGCCGTCGGCGGTCTGAACGACGGCGATGCCATCGCGGAAGTCGCCCGCGTACCGAAAGCGTGTCGCGTAGGCTGCACGCCCTTCGACGTCGATGTGATGGTATCCGCCGTCGGCCTTGCGGACCGGGCACAGGCCTTCCTGGACGTTGCCGCACCAGGCGTAGCGCTCTCGGTACGGGGCGTGCCCGTCCGGGCCGATGTGGTGCCAGCCGTCGTCGTCGATGACTGCGGCGCGCCCTTCATAGAACCCGAAGGTCCGCAGGAAGCGCCTTTCGTAGGCGGGGGCTCCGTCGGGGCGGACGTGCCACGCGCGGCCGGCGCGACGAACCGGCGCGAGCCCGGGAGCGTGGAACTTCAGGACCTCATCGAAGCGCTCCGCGTAGGCTGGCGCGCCGCCTCCGTCGAGATGGTGCGAGGCATCGGGGCTCACGACCCAGGTTCTCCAGCTCATGAGGCACCTTCAGCGGGTTTCCGCATGTTGCAGCCGAGGCAGAGGCGACGGTTCCGGTAGGTCGAGGTCAGCTCGCGGTATGTGTCACCGTTCCATATCTCGAGGATCCCCTGGCTCGTCAGGTCCCCGAGCTCTCCGAGGGTACGACGTTCGGCGTCAGGGGCGCAGCACGGATTGAAGCGCCCCTCGGCGCTCACCCACGCCTCCTGCCCAAGGAATGGGCACCGCCCGCCCGGAGCGATATCCTCGGTCGTGCTCGTGTCGAGGAGGAAGAGGTTCTCGAGGAGGAGAGGCTCCCCGTTCGGGAGGCGCCGCTCGGCCGCGACCTCACGCGCCGCGAGAACGGCTTCGTTCCATCGCGTCACCGCCTCGGGGCTACGGCGCATCGATTGGTCTCGAATCTCGTCGAAGTGGGCCCAAAGGTGGTGCCCCTTCACCCTGTCGACGCCCATGTCGATCGCGAGTCGCACGATGCCGGCCAGCTCGTGCACATTGGACTCCAGAAACGTGAGCTGGAACGTCACCCGGCAGCGGTTGCCTCCGGCAGCGGCGTGGGCGTCACGGACGGCGATGAACGCGCGTACGTTGTCGACCATGCTCTCCCATCGGCTGCCGAGCATGATGGCCTCGTGCGTTGCCTTGGTAGAGCCGTTCCACGAGATCTTCACGTCCGACGTGATGGGTACGATGAGCTTGGCCCACCCTTCGGCGCCGAGGCGTGGGAAGGTGCCGTTCGTCGTCAGGTTCAACCGCAGATCGTAGCGGTGGCAAAGGCCGATAATGCGCTCGAAGTGCTCGTAGAGAAGCGGCTCGCCCATCGTCGATGGGATGATCTCCCTGAGCCCCCGCGGGGCAGCCTCGGCGACGACCCGCTCGATGAGCTCGAACGGCATCTCCCGCCGTGCCCGCCCAGCTTCCTTTCGGCGGAGCTGAAGCGGGCTATGGGAGGAGTGCTCCTCGCACATGATGCACTTGAGGTTGCAGAGATCCGGGTTCGTGTCGAACGTGATGCGCCACGGCCCTTCGCGCCTCTCGATGCGCGTGGAGCGGTGTCGGCGTATGACCTGCGCGTAGATCTCCTCGACCTCGCGGACGTGCGTGCCGATGTCGGGGATGTCGCCCGTGTCACTGAACAGGTAGCCGCGTGAGCCGAGCTTCGCGGCGAGCCCTCGCTCGTTGACGAGTCGCTGCATCTGCTGCGCGAGCGCGGCGACCGAGCGATGCTCGAAGAGAAGACCGTTGACCTCGTGCTGGACGTACTCGGCCATCCCGCCGACGTTTGCCGTGATCACGGGGACGCGCGCCTGTTGCGCTTCGTGGATCACGAGTGGCGAGTTCTCTACCCACACCGAGGGTACGACGATCGCGTCGCAATGATTGAAGACGTCGGTGACGATCTCCTTGTTCTTGTACTCGCTGAGCCACTCGACCCGCTGGGCGACCCCGCGGGGGAGCGTCGCCGCGATGCCCTTCAGGGCGTCGGTGTCCTGCCCTCGCGGCCGGCCCCAAATGCGCAGGCGAGCGTCGCCGTCGAGGCGGCCGAAGGCGCGGATGAGGTCGTGGATGCCTTTCGCGGGTATGTGCGTGCCGATGTACCCGAACGTAAACGGCTCCCCTGGGGTGCGCTGCCGCTCGCGAATACGCTCGCGGGCAAAGCCGTAGTCTAGGTACACGAGCTTGCTCTCGGGGAGGCCGAACGCGTCGCGGTAGCGGTCGTTGAGGTACTTTGCGGGCGCGATGAAGAGGTCGACGAGCTCGCTCATCTGTCGCACATGCCTCATGCGCCGACCGACCCAATCGGTCCAGTAGGCCACGTCGGCCTCGTGCTCTTCCTCCGCGCCGCTGAAGTAGCGTGCGTAACAGCGCTCGGCACACTTTCGGTCCTCTTGTCCGTCGCAGGCAGCCCAGAGAACCGTCGGGTCCTCGGGGAACATTTGCATGAACTGACCGCGTGGGCACATCAGCCAGTAGTCGTGCAACGTGAAGACGATGGGGACCTCGCGCACCGCCGCCTCGCGCAGGAGGGAGGTCGAGAGGTGGTTCAGGTGGCCAACGTGAACCACGTCCGGCCGAACGCGCGCGAGGACCTCCGCGAAGCGTTCGTCGACGCCGCTCGCGCGGTAGCGATCCTTGTACCGTGGGTTGTTGACGACGTGGACCGTGATGCGAGGGTCGTCCTCGTCGTGCTCCGTGCGCAGGCGGAAGTCGCTCGCAAAGGCGTCTTCTTCGCGCGTGAACACGTGGACCTCGTGGCGTTCGGCGAGGCCATGGCACAACGTTTGGCTGTAGACCTCGGAGCCCGCGTTGTACCGCATGGGGTAGCCGTGGATGACTTTGAGGATCTTCATGGCACTTCCTTCGTTCGATCGGACAAGGAGCTCGAGCCGTGTTCGTCTCGCAGGGCGCGGAGCAGGCGCTCGAGCCCTTCGTGCAGGTGTACGTGTGGCTGCCAGTCGAGGAGCTGTCGCGCGCGGGTGCTGTCGCCGAAGAAGTGACCCACGTCGTACGTCCTGGCGGGTGCGTGGGCGATCGTTGCCTTCGAGCCCGCGATGCGAATCGTGAGAGCTGCGAGGTCACCGAGTGTCGTCGGGCGCCCGCTCACGAAGTGGATCGGCGCGGGTGGTATGGCGCCGGCAGAGAGAACGCCGACCAACGATGCGATCCCGCGCACGACGTCGTCGACGAACGTGAAGTCGAAGGTATGCGTTTGACCTTCGACGCGCAGCTCGCCACCGGAGAGGGCGCCGCGGGCGAACGCGGGAATCACGCGATCGGCGTGGTCGGCTGGCGACCCGAACACGTTGGAGAGCCGGATCGTACACGCTCGCAGGCCTTTGTCGCGAGCCGCGTCGACCAGACGTTCCCCCTCTACTTTGGAGCGGCCGTAGATGTTCACCGGTCGTAGCGGGCTATCCTCGGTGGCCGGCAGAACCTCGGGCTGGCCGTAGACCTCGCGGCTGCTGGCGAAGATTACCCAGGGTCTTCGACTGGCCCGCTCGGCCTCTTCGAGCACGTAGCGGGTACCGTCGACGTTCGTCGCCCAGCAGGTCTCGGGATCACGCTCGCCCCAGACGACACGAGAGACGGCCGCGAGGTGCACAACGCCCGATACGTCGTCGACAGCCTTTGCGACGTGACCACGCTCGCGCACGTCACCGTGAGCCGAGCCGCTCGCACGGAGATCGAAGCGTACGACCTCGGTGCCTCGTCGTTCGAGGGCCCGCGCGAGCGCAGCGCCCACGAGGCCCGATGAGCCGGTGATGAGAATTCGATGGTTCATGGAGTCCTCCAAACTGGGAAGGGATGGGACGGTGTTCGTGATGCCGGCGAGGCGCTGTCGGTGTGTCGACGCGGACAGGAAGTCGGGGCGCGCGATTTTGCTCCACGGAGGGCGCGGGAGATGCCGGAGGTGCGGCGTCTTCGGGAGCGATGGACGAGGGGGGGGCACGGTCGCCAACGCCGCGCCGTAGTCGAGAAGCACGGCGTCGCCGATGATCAGGCCTCCGCGCGCCACACCAACGTTGCATGCGCCCAGTGTGTCACGCTGGCGCGGTCCAGGGACCGGGTGAAGACGTGACGCGGCGGCGAGGTGCTCGGCGCACCCCGCGCGCCGCTGCCCTGGGGCCGGCCTATTCCTCGATCTGGTCGGGGTGCATCCATTGCGTCGTTTTCCGTGCGGGATCGCGGACGAGGCGCATGCCGTCAGGGCGCGTTCGTATCACCCACACAACGTGGTGTGGATCGTACTCGTCGCGCCGCGTGAGGTAGGCCCGGCGCCAGGTGTTATTCGGAGCCTTTGGGTTGATCGTGACCATGTGCTGCCCTTCCTCGGTGTGAAGTCTTCCTGACGGCGCAACCAAGCGCCGCCAGGAAAAAACGGGAATTCAACGAGGCCGGCGTCGATGGCGGCGGAGGTGAGATAGGTGAGCTCACTGGGCGGTTGCCTCCCAGACGCTTCGACGAGGCCGGCGTGCGATACGCCGGAGATGCTTCGCGGCAGGCGAGCTCGACTTCAACGTCGACTGGCTTCAACGAGGCCGGCGTGCGAGACGCCTGAGATGTGAAGACTTCAAAGGTGGCCCGTGTGTGGCCTCAATGCTTCAACGAGGCCGGCGTGCGAGACGCCGGAGATGCGCGCGTCGCCCAAAACCTGATCTGGGACAAGTTCGTGCTTCAACGAGGCCGGCGTGCGAGACGCCGGAGATGGACCGCAGCCACCGAGGCCGTCATGCGCTCGGCGTCCCTTCAACGAGGCCGGCGTGCGAGACGCCGGAGATGCACGCGCTCCGCCTCGGGGTTCATCTCCTCCGTGGCGCTTCAACGAGGCCGGCGTGCGAGACGCTGGAGATGCTCCGACATGGTCGACGAAGACTCCGCCATCGTGGTGCTTCAACGAGGCCGGCGTGCGAGACGCCGGAGATGATCTTCGTGTGGGTTCCTCGAGGCGCCGACGAAGACGCTTCAACGAGGCCGGCGTGCGAGACGCCGGAGATGCCAGACGGCGCCAGCGGAGAACGGCGTCTGGATCTGGCTTCAACGAGGCCGGCGTGCGAGACGCCGGAGATCCGTTCGCGACGCAGTGGACGCAGAAGTACGTCGTCTCGCTTCAACGAGGCCGGCGTGCGAGACGCCGGAGATGTGCTGCGACCCGAAGCGGCGAGACCGAAGCGCGTGTGCTTCAACGAGGCCGGCGTGCGAGACGCCGGAGATGCATCCCAAGCGGAACCGGTAAATACGGTGCCGGTCTCGCTTCAACGAGGCCGGCGTGCGAGACGCCGGAGATGGAGCGAGAAGAACGAAGGCTTTCCCCACGGCAACTCGCTTCAACGAGGCCGGCGTGCGAGACGCCGGAGATGTCGTGCACGCCACGGGAAGCGGCCCACTACTCGTGCCCGCTTCAACGAGGCCGGCGTGCGAGACGCCGGAGATGGGCCCACGGCCGGCCGTACGGGTCGAGGCCCGCGGAGCTTCAACGAGGCCGGCGTGCGAGACGCCGGAGATGATCACAACCGCGGGAGTGGTGGGGGCTGCCAGCGGAGGCTTCAACGAGGCCGGCGTGCGAGACGCCGGAGATGAGCGTCTCGGGCGGCACGGTGTTCGCGCACTCGGACTGGCTTCAACGAGGCCGGCGTGCGAGACGCCGGAGATGTCGCGCGTGAGCCCCGTCGTCTCGCCGAGGCGCTCGCTTCAACGAGGCCGGCGTGCGAGACGCCGGAGATGCTCGCGTCCAGCGGGACATCGAACATGACCGAGAGCGGCTTCAACGAGGCCGGCGTGCGAGACGCCGGAGATGCGCCACGACCGGGTCGGACGCGTTCGGCGGGAGGACGCTTCAACGAGGCCGGCGTGCGAGACGCCGGAGATGTCGTTTCGCGCGGCGAGCCCCCAACCTGAGAGGTCAAGCTTCAACGAGGCCGGCGTGCGAGACGCCGGAGATGCGGGGGGAACAGGAGGTGCAAGATGGGTGGTGATGGGCTTCAACGAGGCCGGCGTGCGAGACGCCGGAGATGGGAGAGCAACGCCGAGCTCGTCGCGAGGTGCAAACTGCTTCAACGAGGCCGGCGTGCGAGACGCCGGAGATGCTCCACCACGCCCACGTGGATTTCACACAACGTGCTGCTTCAACGAGGCCGGCGTGCGAGACGCCGGAGATGACAGTCCTTCGCGTGAGGCTTGGTGAAGGTCGCCGTGCTTCAACGAGGCCGGCGTGCGAGACGCCGGAGATGGAGGCGCTCGCGTCCGCGTAGAGCTGGGCTGCAACGCGCTTCAACGAGGCCGGCGTGCGAGACGCCGGAGATGACGACGACGACGGGCGTGATGCACCCGGGAACGACCTTGCTTCAACGAGGCCGGCGTGCGAGACGCCGGAGATGCGACGACACGAAGGAGCCCATGCCGCCCGCGCCCGGGCTTCAACGAGGCCGGCGTGCGAGACGCCGGAGATGAGAAGTTTTTTAGCTTGACCCGTCGTGTCCTGTAGGGCTTCAACGAGGCCGGCGTGCGAGACGCCGGAGATGAACTCCAGGACGCGGAGCACGGCGTCGAGCCCACGCTTCAACGAGGCCGGCGTGCGAGACGCCGGAGATGCGACCCGGAGGAGGATCGCGTCCTCTAGTAGGAGCTGCTTCAACGAGGCCGGCGTGCGAGACGCCGGAGATGGCGCGCCGCAGGTCCTCCACGGTGGCCTCTCGGTGCTGCTTCAACGAGGCCGGCGTGCGAGACGCCGGAGATGCTCCTCGTGCGACTTGTACGGGTCGTCGTAGAAGATGCTTCAACGAGGCCGGCGTGCGAGACGCCGGAGATGGTGAGCGGCGGTACCGTGTTCGCCAACACCGACTGGCTTCAACGAGGCCGGCGTGCGAGACGCCGGAGATGCGCGGACCATCACCACGGCGAGGAGCAGGGCAGCATGCTTCAACGAGGCCGGCGTGCGAGACGCCGGAGATGGTCGAGGACGGGCATGTCGAGCCACGTGCTGAACACGCTTCAACGAGGCCGGCGTGCGAGACGCCGGAGATGGCACGCCGGCCGTGTTGGGCAACGGCTCGGTGCACCCGCTTCAACGAGGCCGGCGTGCGAGACGCCGGAGATGACGGCGCCGGCCGAACGACCGTGCCGGCAGGGATGCCGCTTCAACGAGGCCGGCGTGCGAGACGCCGGAGATGGCGCCGCGGCGAAGTTGAGCCGCACTTGCGTCGTGCTGCTTCAACGAGGCCGGCGTGCGAGACGCCGGAGATGGGTCAGCCTCCCGGGTCCGTCTCGCGGTACGTCGAGCTTCAACGAGGCCGGCGTGCGAGACGCCGGAGATGTCCTCGCACGCCTTCGGCGGCATCGCCGCACACGCGCGCTTCAACGAGGCCGGCGTGCGAGACGCCGGAGATGTGCCTGCGCTCTCACCCCATGTCGGGGATGTCGCGCGGCTTCAACGAGGCCGGCGTGCGAGACGCCGGAGATGTTGCCGCCCGCACCGCCGCCGGACCCTGAGCCCGGGAGGCTTCAACGAGGCCGGCGTGCGAGACGCCGGAGATGCTCTCTCTCTTCTCTTGGAATAAGGGACACTTACGAGCTTCAACGAGGCCGGCGTGCGAGACGCCGGAGATGGCTGTCTCCGATCACGTGCTGGTCCTTGAAGGTGTCGCTTCAACGAGGCCGGCGTGCGAGACGCCGGAGATGCGTGAAGCTCGCCCGTGTCGACGTCGCGCCCTTCGCTGCTTCAACGAGGCCGGCGTGCGAGACGCCGGAGATGGAAGGGGGCGTGGAAGAGGAGCTCGCGCTACGTCTCGCTTCAACGAGGCCGGCGTGCGAGACGCCGGAGATGGAGCCGGAGGATGGTGGCGACTCATGAGCGTGTGGGCTTCAACGAGGCCGGCGTGCGAGACGCCGGAGATGGCACGTGGCACGGCGGGAGCGCGGCGTACTTCGCAGCTTCAACGAGGCCGGCGTGCGAGACGCCGGAGATGTGTGACCCCAGCACCCACGACGGCGACACGATGCTGCTTCAACGAGGCCGGCGTGCGAGACGCCGGAGATGTCACCGCCCTTGAGCCCGAGAACGTGCTTCTTAGTCGCTTCAACGAGGCCGGCGTGCGAGACGCCGGAGATGCTTGGGGACGCTAATTTGTGCATGTTTCCGGCATCGTGCTTCAACGAGGCCGGCGTGCGAGACGCCGGAGATGTCCGCCCGTGGCCAGTGTCGAGCCAAAACCTCACGGGCTTCAACGAGGCCGGCGTGCGAGACGCCGGAGATGACTATCGGCTCGCGTTGCGCGTGGCAATCCGCGCGCGCTTCAACGAGGCCGGCGTGCGAGACGCCGGAGATGCCCCGGCCTCCTCGCGCAATGGATGCAAGCTCGAGGCTTCAACGAGGCCGGCGTGCGAGACGCCGGAGATAGGGAGCTCCTCGGCCGACACGAGGCCCGCCTCGCACATGCTTCAACGAGGCCGGCGTGCGAGACGCCGGAGATGGGCCCGTGCCGCTGCGTGGTCCATGCGCACGCGGTAGCTTCAACGAGGCCGGCGTGCGAGACGCCGGAGATGCGGTTCAGGTTCTTTCGCCGAAGCGAAGATGACCGGCTTCAACGAGGCCGGCGTGCGAGACGCCGGAGATGCGGCGCACCACTGCGACATCGCCATTGGAGATGTCACTCTTCAACGAGGCCGGCGTGCGAGACGCCGGAGATGGTCAAGGCCTACCGGAATAAGAGCACCTCCAAGGTCACGCTTCAACGAGGCCGGCGTGCGAGACGCCGGAGATGGGCCCTTCTTCGCCGCATCGCTAACGCAACAGTAGTGCTTCAACGAGGCCGGCGTGCGAGACGCCGGAGATGCTCGACGGCGAACGCGATGGAAAGCGTCTGGCTGGTGCTTCAACGAGGCCGGCGTGCGAGACGCCGGAGATGGCCGATCCGCGTGGAGGTCATGCCGGCCCGGTTCTCGCTTCAACGAGGCCGGCGTGCGAGACGCCGGAGATGCCGGGGCGCGTGCGCAGGGCGTCGGTCACCGAGTCTCCGCTTCAACGAGGCCGGCGTGCGAGACGCCGGAGATGGTGCCGCCTCTTCACTCTCTCGTTTTTTTCCAGACACGCTTCAACGAGGCCGGCGTGCGAGACGCCGGAGATGGCTGGACCCAAGAGAGGAAGTCTTGCCATCCGAGCTGCTTCAACGAGGCCGGCGTGCGAGACGCCGGAGATGGGACGCGTGCAAGACATCTTCGGATCTCATCATCCGGCTTCAACGAGGCCGGCGTGCGAGACGCCGGAGATGCTCTCAGTTCTTGCTAAAACTGATATTCCTGTTGGTGCTTCAACGAGGCCGGCGTGCGAGACGCCGGAGATGCCAGTCCGCTACACTCTAGCCACGACGAATCGACGCGGCTTCAACGAGGCCGGCGTGCGAGACGCCGGAGATGTTCGCCAGGGCGCGCGTGTGGTCTCGGAACGTCGCGCTTCAACGAGGCCGGCGTGCGAGACGCCGGAGATGGCCGCTCGCGGCCATGCAGAACCGCTTGATGTTCGCGCTTCAACGAGGCCGGCGTGCGAGACGCCGGAGATGCCGGGCGATGCGGTGACCGCAGGGACTGTCCTGACGTCGCTTCAACGAGGCCGGCGTGCGAGACGCCGGAGATGACCACAAGCTTTCGGAGGTCGCCCACGATCTCGTGCGGCTTCAACGAGGCCGGCGTGCGAGACGCCGGAGATGCGTTCACCGGGCGGTGCGTGCCGTGAGCCCCGTCGTGCTTCAACGAGGCCGGCGTGCGAGACGCCGGAGATGTGTCCCATGGGCATGGTGAGTGACAGCGACCAGGCCGCTTCAACGAGGCCGGCGTGCGAGACGCCGGAGATGACAGTGTTGTCAACGCGCATCACGTAGATTGTGCGGCTTCAACGAGGCCGGCGTGCGAGACGCCGGAGATGGCGCGTTCGCCGTGACCTTGATCCGGCCGTCGAACCAGCTTCAACGAGGCCGGCGTGCGAGACGCCGGAGATGCAGCGATGCCACCGTCGCGCAGGTCGCCATGGTCGAGCTTCAACGAGGCCGGCGTGCGAGACGCCGGAGATGGTAGTGCTGCCCGAGGAGCGCATCGCACCCGGCGTGGCTTCAACGAGGCCGGCGTGCGAGACGCCGGAGATGGCCGCGTGCAGCTCGGTGGAGACGCGGGCCATGGTGGCTTCAACGAGGCCGGCGTGCGAGACGCCGGAGATGGACGCCATCGACGCGGTGCCGCCGCATCTCGTCGAGGCGCTTCAACGAGGCCGGCGTGCGAGACGCCGGAGATGATGTGGGGATCCTATTTCTTGGGTTGACGGTAGGCCAGCTTCAACGAGGCCGGCGTGCGAGACGCCGGAGATGTCCTTCATCAAGGAGCTCCGCGTTCACCACGGCGCGAGCTTCAACGAGGCCGGCGTGCGAGACGCCGGAGATGCGACATCCGAAGCTCCGGGTCCGCACCGAGATTCCCGCTTCAACGAGGCCGGCGTGCGAGACGCCGGAGATGTCGACGGCCGCGGGATCTCGATCGGGATCGAGGTCCGCTTCAACGAGGCCGGCGTGCGAGACGCCGGAGATGAAGCAGCGGCACACGTACGAGATCCTGAGTCGCCTCGCTTCAACGAGGCCGGCGTGCGAGACGCCGGAGATGGAGGGCGGCATTTTCGGCTCGCCCGAATGGAAGGTAGCTTCAACGAGGCCGGCGTGCGAGACGCCGGAGATGGTCGCGCTCGGCGAACACGGCCCCGAGCTGCTCGGTGCTTCAACGAGGCCGGCGTGCGAGACGCCGGAGATGCGGCACGCCGGAGGGCATGCTCTACGACGTCATCCGGCTTCAACGAGGCCGGCGTGCGAGACGCCGGAGATGAGGAAACGCACACCTACTCGGAAGTTTCCGTCACAAGCTTCAACGAGGCCGGCGTGCGAGACGCCGGAGATGGCCTTTCTCCACGAGCGCCGTGGTCATCGCCTCGCCGCTTCAACGAGGCCGGCGTGCGAGACGCCGGAGATGTCGAGAGCGTGCGGGACCACCGCAACGTGACCGTAAGCTTCAACGAGGCCGGCGTGCGAGAGGCCGGAGATGCGAAACCCGCTGGTCCCCGTGCCCGCCCTCGGAATCGCTTCAACGAGGCCGGCGTGCGAGACGCCGGAGATGCTGTAGCTCCCCTTTCACGTGAAAGGTGTACGCGACGCTTCAACGAGGCCGGCGTGCGAGACGCCGGAGATGGAATGCGCGCATGTGGCCCTAGCCTCGTGGCTTTCGGCTTCAACGAGGCCGGCGTGCGAGACGCCGGAGATGCTCTCGCCTCCGATGATGACCCACTGGATGCGCGGGCTTCAACGAGGCCGGCGTGCGAGACGCCGGAGATGACAGCCCATAGGGCGGATCCGTGAGACACCCGTGGGCTTCAACGAGGCCGGCGTGCGAGACGCCGGAGATGTGCGCCATGGGTAGGGCGTAGCACCGTCGGGAGGCCGCTTCAACGAGGCCGGCGTGCGAGACGCCGGAGATGGAACACGTTCGCGTCGTCGGGCTTGTTCATGTACGTGCTTCAACGAGGCCGGCGTGCGAGACGCCGGAGATGCGCCAAGATGGGCCTGCGCGTCGAGGACGTCGCGTCGCTTCAACGAGGCCGGCGTGCGAGACGCCGGAGATGAGCCCCCGAAGAAGCGAGGCCGGCCGAAGGGCTCCAAGCTTCAACGAGGCCGGCGTGCGAGACGCCGGAGATGTACCCCATGCAAAACGCAACCGAAAACACGACGAAGCTTCAACGAGGCCGGCGTGCGAGACGCCGGAGATGCGACCATCGGCGAGTGAGCGCGAGCACGGAAGGCACGCTTCAACGAGGCCGGCGTGCGAGACGCCGGAGATGTACTCTCTAAATGACTACCCTAGGTCTCAGAGAGTGGCTTCAACGAGGCCGGCGTGCGAGACGCCGGAGATGGCTACCGCATTGCAGGGCCGAAGCCTTGGGGCGGAGGCTTCAACGAGGCCGGCGTGCGAGACGCCGGAGATGTGTTCCCGAGGAGCGTCGAGTCGCCGAAGGTCTCTTGGCTTCAACGAGGCCGGCGTGCGAGACGCCGGAGATGCGCCGACGTCAAGATCGCGAAAGACGAGCTTCGCGCGCTTCAACGAGGCCGGCGTGCGAGACGCCGGAGATGCGGCGGCGCCGCGGCGACGCTCGGCGGGCTCGTGATGCTTCAACGAGGCCGGCGTGCGAGACGCCGGAGATGTTGGAGTTGAGACCTTACGCGGCCCGCACAAGTCCGTGCTTCAACGAGGCCGGCGTGCGAGACGCCGGAGATGAAGACGACGAGGAGACGCCGTGCGCTGGCTGAAGGTGCTTCAACGAGGCCGGCGTGCGAGACGCCGGAGATGCCGCCTCGTCACGGACCCCGGGGGCCGCCTCTACGCGCTTCAACGAGGCCGGCGTGCGAGACGCCGGAGATGGGCGATCGCTTTGGCGTGCGGCGAGGGCATCACGGATGCTTCAACGAGGCCGGCGTGCGAGACGCCGGAGATGCAAGGGAGCGATCGACCAACGGCCGTGGGACTACGGGCTTCAACGAGGCCGGCGTGCGAGACGCCGGAGATGGCCCTCGATGGTTTGGCCCTCGTCGTCGAGAGCGCGGCTTCAACGAGGCCGGCGTGCGAGACGCCGGAGATGCTCGGGCCACGTGCGAGCCATGCGCCGCACCTCGTGGCTTCAACGAGGCCGGCGTGCGAGACGCCGGAGATGCCAGGGCTCGCCGCGGCCGACGGGCGCTGGGCTGTTGCTTCAACGAGGCCGGCGTGCGAGACGCCGGAGATGTCGGCCAGAGCGCGGAGAGTGCCGTTCAGTCGCTGGCTTCAACGAGGCCGGCGTGCGAGACGCCGGAGATGCCCTCAGCATGAGCGTACGAGAGCACCACCACCACGCTTCAACGAGGCCGGCGTGCGAGACGCCGGAGATGGAACAAGTGAGGAGCCAGTGCGCGCGCTCCAACGCCGCTTCAACGAGGCCGGCGTGCGAGACGCCGGAGATGGCCGACGGACGAGGCGCTCCACGGTGTGTGGCGCTCGCTTCAACGAGGCCGGCGTGCGAGACGCCGGAGATGGAGGCCGCGCCCGCCGATGCCGACGCTGCCTTGCAGCTTCAACGAGGCCGGCGTGCGAGACGCCGGAGATGGCGACGTCCGCCGCAGGGCTCGAGAGCACCACGTTAGGCTTCAACGAGGCCGGCGTGCGAGACGCCGGAGATGGACGATGGCCGACGGCACGAGCGCGGCCCACTCCGCGCTTCAACGAGGCCGGCGTGCGAGACGCCGGAGATGCCGATGCCGAGGCGCCTCTCGGCCACTTGCTCCTGCGGCTTCAACGAGGCCGGCGTGCGAGACGCCGGAGATGCTGGCACGAACCTCCGCGGCTCGCGATCGGCGGATCGGCTTCAACGAGGCCGGCGTGCGAGACGCCGGAGATGCTGAAGACGGGGCTCCTCGACGTCTGGACCGCGATGCTTCAACGAGGCCGGCGTGCGAGACGCCGGAGATGGTACTTCGGGTGGGGCGGCTCGTCGTCCTCGTCGCAGGCTTCAACGAGGCCGGCGTGCGAGACGCCGGAGATGCGCTCGGGCGCACTTCCTCACCCTCTGACGTTCGATAGGCTTCAACGAGGCCGGCGTGCGAGACGCCGGAGATGAGGCCGAGGACGCCGACGTGCGCGAGCGCCTCGAGGAGCTTCAACGAGGCCGGCGTGCGAGACGCCGGAGATGGACGAGGTGCACCGCGCCCGCGGCGAGGGAGGTGCGCTTCAACGAGGCCGGCGTGCGAGACGCCGGAGATGCCCGCGCATCCGCCCAAGCATGTTGGCCAGCGCGCGCTTCAACGAGGCCGGCGTGCGAGACGCCGGAGATGGTCGTCGATGTCGGCGGGGCTCATGTCCTGGTTCACGCTTCAACGAGGCCGGCGTGCGAGACGCCGGAGATGCCATCGGATCTTCTCGTAGCTCTGCCCCGTTGCGTTGCTTCAACGAGGCCGGCGTGCGAGACGCCGGAGATGCCCGAGCCTCGACGACGTCGGTGGCGGGCAGAAGGGCTTCAACGAGGCCGGCGTGCGAGACGCCGGAGATGGGCTCGGATCGCGTCCTCGCAAGGCGTCGGACCCTCGCTTCAACGAGGCCGGCGTGCGAGACGCCGGAGATGCGGACGAGTACGAGGTCCCGGACATCAAGATCTTCCTGCTTCAACGAGGCCGGCGTGCGAGACGCCGGAGATGCCCGGCGAGCGCGGGCGGCAGGTGAGCCCACGCGAAGCTTCAACGAGGCCGGCGTGCGAGACGCCGGAGATGGATGCGACCTTCGCGACCTCGACCCTCGAGCTCGAGCTTCAACGAGGCCGGCGTGCGAGACGCCGGAGATGTCCTCGGGGGCTCATCCACCCGTCGACCTCTGGCTCGCTTCAACGAGGCCGGCGTGCGAGACGCCGGAGATGGCCGCCCACGAAGAGCGCCGCGGCGATGGGACGATCGCTTCAACGAGGCCGGCGTGCGAGACGCCGGAGATGGATCGCCCCGGATTTCTCGACGCAGTCGGTGCTCGCGCTTCAACGAGGCCGGCGTGCGAGACGCCGGAGATGGTGAAGGAGCCGCGAGCCCGTTCGACAAGTGGACCGTGCCTCAACGAGGCCGGCGTGCGAGACGCCGGAGATGCCCGGGGGAACAGGAGGTGTGTGATGGCGGGTGATGCTTCAACGAGGCCGGCGTGCGAGACGCCGGAGATGCGGGCGTCGACGTCTTCAACAAGCAGGGCATGCTCCGGCTTCAACGAGGCCGGCGTGCGAGACGCCGGAGATGCTCTACGGGCGCACGGACAAGGTCTCGGATCTGCTGGCTTCAACGAGGCCGGCGTGCGAGACGCCGGAGATGGAGCGACATGATGAGCACCTTCGACTCGCCCTTGATGCTTCAACGAGGCCGGCGTGCGAGACGCCGGAGATGCACGTACCTCGCCGCGCAGAGCATCGCGGCGTCCGCGCTTCAACGAGGCCGGCGTGCGAGACGCCGGAGATGCGAGCTTCTCAAAGAGCGCGAGGAGCGGCTCGCCGCGCTTCAACGAGGCCGGCGTGCGAGACGCCGGAGATGCTCGGGCGGGAACGTGATCAACCTCGCGTACGTCCCGCTTCAACGAGGCCGGCGTGCGAGACGCCGGAGATGCGATCGCGGCGCCCGCATCGTCGCGCAGCGTGCCCGGCTTCAACGAGGCCGGCGTGCGAGACGCCGGAGATGGGCTCAGGCCGAAGAGGCCGAGTGCAAGCCCGAGGGCGCTTCAACGAGGCCGGCGTGCGAGACGCCGGAGATGTCGTCCTCCTCTGAGGCGACGTCGACCGTCACAACGCTTCAACGAGGCCGGCGTGCGAGACGCCGGAGATGCCGTTCTCGAAGAGCTTGACGTCACGCGCACCCGCGCTTCAACGAGGCCGGCGTGCGAGACGCCGGAGATGCGGACCAGCGCGCCAGAATCGAAGAGCTTGAGGCTGCTTCAACGAGGCCGGCGTGCGAGACGCCGGAGATGTTCTTCGTCCCGCTTACTGCGAGAGGACCGTGAGGTTGCTTCAACGAGGCCGGCGTGCGAGACGCCGGAGATGGCGTGACGCCGGTGCCGGCGAATCACGAAGCGCTCGCGCTTCAACGAGGCCGGCGTGCGAGACGCCGGAGATGGCCCCACGACGTTCACGATCCGCCTTGAGATCGTGACGCTTCAACGAGGCCGGCGTGCGAGACGCCGGAGATGCACGACGTTGGCGTCGGTGCCGGTCGACTTTCCGACGTCGCTTCAACGAGGCCGGCGTGCGAGACGCCGGAGATGGAGGTGCGCGATGCGCGATAGCAAGGGACGCTTCGTGCTTCAACGAGGCCGGCGTGCGAGACGCCGGAGATGCTGGTCTCGCCGGTAGTCCTCGCCTGAGTCAGCGTGCTTCAACGAGGCCGGCGTGCGAGACGCCGGAGATGTGGAAAACTGGCACTACTCGCGCAGTATGCCGACAGGCTTCAACGAGGCCGGCGTGCGAGACGCCGGAGATGCGCGGTACCGCCGCCATCGCCGCTCACCGCATCGTCGCTTCAACGAGGCCGGCGTGCGAGACGCCGGAGATGCCTATCCTCCTTGAACCTCACAACCTGGGAAGAGTGGCTTCAACGAGGCCGGCGTGCGAGACGCCGGAGATGGGAGCCCCAATGGCAATCTTGGGCCCTCGGCAGGAGCTTCAACGAGGCCGGCGTGCGAGACGCCGGAGATGGGTGAGTCATTTAGTCTCCTGGTCAAAAATCTTGCTGCTTCAACGAGGCCGGCGTGCGAGACGCCGGAGATGATCGAAGCATCACCTGTTCGTTTTGATGGATACTTGCTTCAACGAGGCCGGCGTGCGAGACGCCGGAGATGCTCGAGCGCGTTTGGGCGCTACGTCCCTCGGCTTCGCCGGATGCGTTGCAGCCCTTTCACGAGGCCGGCGTGCGAGACGCCGGAGTGCCGCCCCTTCACAGGCCGGCGTGCGAGACGCCGGAGATGGAAGGCTTCCGTCGCCGACGCTTCAACGAGGCCGGCGTGCGAGACGCCGGAGATGGGCGCTCCCAAACCCGTAGCAGTTCCAACCACCTACGCCACGGGTTGCGAGCGCCTGCTCGCGGGGCACGAGGTCTCCCCCGCGAGTCACAGTCACGATTCCAAAAACTCCTATCATTTCAAAGAACGAAGGCCCCGCGAGCGGGGGCCGGGAAATCGTCGTCACTTCGCCGCTCGCGCCGCAGCTTTACTGAGGGTCGCGAGCCGAGTGAGCGGCAGGGAGACGATCGCCGTCCACACCTTGCCCTCTTTGCGCGCTTCGACCGTGACCTTCAGGCCGGCTTTTCGCATCTCGGCTTGGGCGAGGCGTGCTTCGCGCTTCGCGGCGATCTCGTCGTCGTTCGGCTTCTCGTTCGCTTTGGCGAGCTCGCGCCGCTTCTGCGCAATCTCCCGCGAAGAGAGCTTCTTCACGTCGATCGTACCCTTGCCCTTCGGGCCGCGCACTCCGGTGGTGAGCACGTCTTCTACCGTGTCGGGCTCGGGAGTCTGCTCGGTCAGGCGCACGAGCTCGTACGCCTTCTCGGAGCCCACTTCGATCGCCTTCTCTCGGGGTACCGCGCGCGCGATCGACACGAGCTTGAAGGCTTGTGTCTTTCCCATGATCTTGCGCCCGTCGATGAGGTCGCCGAACGAGGCATAACCGGCCTGGAGGTACAGCTTCTTGTCGACGATCTCTTTGAGGGCGACGCCGATGTCGTAAAAGTCTTCGACGATGCGGGCCTTGCGCCTCTCGATCGTTTCGAGGAGCGAGGCGAGCCGCTTCTGGGCGGCAGCGCTCTTCTTCACGCCTGCGAGCACCGTCTTCTTCACCGTGGCCAGGGCCTTCGTCGCCGTCGCCTTCTTCGCTGCTGCCATCGTCTGTCTCCCCTCGTCGACGGCCCAACTTCAGGCGCCTGAAGTTGCAACTTCAGGCGCCTGAAGTTGGCTCGGTCACCCCCTCGGAGGCCTCGTCGACGAAGGCGATCATGCCACACGTTTTCTCTCGCCGCAGGGAAATTCAAGCCCCGCCAGCGATCGGCCAGCTCCCTCCCGCTCGACGTCGCGCGTCATGCCGCCGTGACCACCGAAAATGCAAATCGTCGAGGGTCGGAAATCAAATCGTCCACGATGGCTCCCCCTTGGCAGCTGTGGCTACACCACGATCGCGCACCGTTCGGGCACCGTGTACGCCTTGCCGAGGGCCGTGATCGAGGTGGAGCCGCGCCCCTCGACCGGCCCCACGTCGACGAAGAGCACCTGGTCCTCGCGGTGATCGATTTCGGCCGCGAGCCGCGCACGTAGCTCCACGAGCTCGCGGGCCGACAGCTCGCAGCGGAACACGGAGAGCTGCACGTGATCGCCGAACCCACGCAGGACGCGGAACACCTTTCGCAACCGCTTCGGGTGAGAGACGTCGTAGCTCACGATGAACGCCTGCCGCATGGCTCACCTCGTTCTGAACGCGGGGTACTCCGTAGCTTCGCCGAGCAATAGCCGCCCGAACACACGGGCCTGAACCTCGAGCACCCGGCGGTAGCTGATGCGATAGTCGAACGTCGGGTGCGTGACGAGCTGGTCCATGCGGCGCTCGTACGCGTAGAGGAGCTTCTTTCGCCCCGAAGGCGAGAGCGAGCACCCGTCCCTCCGCACGACGAAGTCTCCTTCTCCGACGACCTGCGTGTTCAGTACGTTCACCACGGTCGAGTCGGCGATGAGCGGCCGAAACTCTTCCATCAAGTCGAGGGCCAGCGCGGCTCGGCCGAAACGAGGCCTGTGGTACACGCCGAGCAACGGCTCGAGCCCCGCTTTGGCCACGGCGACCGTGAGCTCCTTCGTGAGGAGGGAGTACACGAACGATAGTAATGCGTTGATAGGGTCTTTCGGGGGGCGGCGGTTCCGGCCCTCGGCGTCGAACGCGTCGACGAATGCCTTTGACCCCTTCACCATCTTGGGGAACGCTTGAAAGTACACGCGCGCCGCCGAGCCCTCGATGCCGAGCAAGGACTCGGCCGCGTCGCACGCTTCTGCCTTCTTCGCCAAGATCTCGAGCTCGCCGAGCGTGCTCCCCTCGAGCCCCTCGGCGTTGCGGCGCAGGAGCGTCCGGCAGTTTCGGATCTTGGAGGCCACGAGCCCCTTCGCCACGCCGAGACAGAACGCCGGGTCGCGGAGCTTGTCGTGTTGGGCGATACGTAGCTCGATGTTCTTCGTCCCGAGGCCGCCGAGAAGCCCGCAGAAGTACCCTCCGTAGCTGAAGAACGCGAGCGGCACCTCGGCCTCGAGCAGCGTCCGCACGGCCTGCGTCGACACCTGCACGTTCCCGTACACCGAGACCGAAGACGTGTTGGCGACGCGCGCCCGCACCTTCTCGTCTTTCGTCGCGATCTCGAGCTCGTCACCCACGACTCCGATGCGCCCGCCTTGTGCCTGCACGTGCAACGGGAGGGTGTCGTCTCGCGCGGGGACGAGCCTTCGCACGCGCTCCTCGCCGTCGTCGAGCAGGTCGCGGAGGAGGCGCGTCTCGTCGGGAAGGCATATGCCAGAGAGCGAGCATCCTCCGCACTTCGGGCTCGAGGTGAGGGGAGGGGGCATCTCTCCCTTGTCGACGAGCTCCCGCGCGCGCGCCACCGCGCCGAGCACGATGGCCTCGAGATCCGGCGTGACCTCGATGCGTACGCGCCGCTTCGACTTGGCGAAGTAGAGCGAGCCGTACGGCACGCGGTAGCCGTGCTCACGAAGCAGCATGACCTGCGCGGCCACCTGCGCCCGCTCGGGCAAGTAGGCGCCCTCGTCCACCTCGGGCGCGCGCCCCCGTTTGTACTCGACGGGGATGACCTCGCCGTTCTCCCCTTCCTCGACGAGGTCGATCTTGGCGATCACACCGAGGCGCGACGACGAAAGCTCGACGCTCGTCGCCTTGTACGGAGGACCCTCGGGCTCCTCCACGGCGTCGTCGTCTTGGCCATTCGCGGGCGCAGGAAGGTCACCACGTTTCTCGTCGGTCCGCCCGTGCACCGCGCGCCCATCGAGCGTGAACGCGTTGTCCGCCCACTCTCCCTGCGCCCACTCGAGGTAGAGCAGGCGCTCACAGAAGAGCACTTCGTTCACCATCCGAGCCGGCACGAGGTCCGGAAGCGGCATCTTCCCCACGAGAGGAAGATGCTTCGCCCGCCGAACCTCGGGAGCCTCGTCGACCTTCGGCGCGCTCATGCTCCCTCGGGTTCGAAGAGCCCGAGCCCGAAGTGACTACCGAACCCCAGAGCGATTGGTCCACGCACGGGCTGCTCGAACGTAAGGCGCAGTGACAGCCCCACGTTCATGGGTGCGCGCCGGTCCCCCCGTTCCCGGCGAACATGGCGGAACCGGAGGGTGAGCTCCTCCAGCTCACTCCCGACGAGGACACGAAGGTCGCCCGCGTACCGCCCGAGCACCACCGACTCCACGGGTTGAAAGCCATGACTTCCGCGTGTCTCGATTTCCACCGTCGCGGCGGCAGGCAGCCCGCGATTCGACAGCTCCCGTTGGATCTGCGAGAGCAGTGAGCCCGTCCCTCGAGGTTTCAGGTGCCAGGAGGGGACGAACGGCGTCACACTCCGAAAGCTCCGACTCTCGCGGGTGATCGGCACCCCGCCGTCGAAGAGCTCCGGCTCTCCCTCGCCCACTACGGTCAGGTACAGTGTCGGGAGGTCCTTCGAGTAGGTGCGTTTCGCCGCGTGGAGAGCGGCCAAGGCTCCGCGTGAGAAGCCCATCGGGCACACGGCGAGGACGTGGTCGAACTTCGCCGAGCCCATGTCGTCTCGGAACCGCTCGGGCCCGCGCTTTCTCACGGGCTGAAGTGCCAGGTGCCGATGCCCGACGACCGGCTCGCCCTTGTGCTTGCCGGTGAGCCAGTCCGTCTCGGCAAGGCCCAGGTCGTCGACCTTGCGGGCCAACGTCTCGTGGATGCGATCCATGAAGCGCGCGACGTTCTTGATACTGGGCAAAAGGTCGGCGTTCTTGGTGTCGGAGGCGATCGCCAGGAGCACGGCGGTCGGGGGCGTCTCGCGAACGGCTCGAACCCTCGGCGCGATGCGAGGCACCAGCGCATCGGCTCTCCGGTAGTACGAGACGAACCTGGTGCCAGGCGGTTGGCTCCATCCCTCACGGCGGAGGTTGCCCGTGTCCTGGAGCAAAGCGCTGACCGTATCCAGAGGCACGGACTGTTCGAGTTTCTCGATGTCCTTCTTGGCGAGGGCCTTGAACGCCTTCCCCTTGGCTTCGGCCTTGGCGCGCTCGGTCTTCTCGAGCGCCTCCTTGGCACGCGCGATGTAGCCCTGTCGCCACGCCGCGTAGTCCTCGGGTTGGTCGAGCGCGAGCGCCTCCACGCGTTCGTATCCCTCGGCTGGCGGACGTGCTCCGGGCTCGATCCACTCGTCTTTGGGAGCCTCTGCGACGTCCTCCACGAGACGACCCACGGCCCACGACTCGGCCCGGCCAAGGTATCCGACCGATGAAACGAGCTTTCTCAAGAGCTCACGGCTCGCGGTGGGGAGGCCAGTGGGGTACTTGACCCAAATGGTCGTGTCGCCGTCCGGTAGATGAACGAACGTATCAAGGACTTTCGTCGTCTTGCCGCCCGCGATGGGCATGTAGTGCCGGGTATGCGCTGACGATGCCTCTGGCAGGCAGTACGAAGGGACCACCCTGCCAAGAAGCTCCAGGAGCTCCCTCGCGCTGCCCTCGAGGGCAGACCAGCCAAGCCGCCCGAACCCCGTGGCCACGAGGGCTCGGAGGAGGCGCCATGGGCTAGGAGGCCATTCGACCAACCCCTCGTTCACATGGCTGCCCCACGGTGTCGCGTGGTACCTCTTCCCGACGAGCTCGAACGCGAGGATGGTCTCCTCGGCTCGCTCCCCAGCAAGGATGCTCACGCCTTGAACTCCACGGTGGTGATCCCGTTCTTCTCCGCGAAGAGCGGAGCGCAGGCCTTGATGGCGCCGGGAAGAGCCTCCTTTAGCGCCGTAAGGCTTGGGAGCTCGAACCCACCCGGCCGCTGAGCCGTGATCGCGTTCGGCGCGACCGGCTCGAGGTCGCAAGCCGTCCGGAGCCGAAGCCGTCCGTCGAGCAGCTTACGAATCTTGTAGAGCGCCAAGAGGACGAGGAGCCGGCTTGCATCGTCTCCCAGGCCGAACCCGCGAATCTCCTCGATGTCTAGGTTAAAGTACGCGACGATCCGCTTGGCCGTGTACTCGTCTCGCTGGAAGGGCACGTTGCCGAAGCCCTCTTTCGCCTCCCCACTCGGGTTGACGTGGTCGTTCTTCACGCCGCCCGATGCGGCGACGCTCACATCTTCGGCCTCGATGAAAGCCGACAACGCGCGCTCGAGCCGGAGTCGGCCTCCGACCAGGTCCTTCTTGGCAAGGAAGACCCCGTGGATGAGCGCGTTGGCGTCATACCGAAAGAGGATGCTCGCGAGCCGGGGCCGAGAGATCGCTCCGTTCTCGAGCTCCTTCGTCTCCTTCTGGAGCTTGTCGAAGAAGCTCTTGTCCTTGCTCTCGAGGATGTAGGGCGAGTTGAGTCGATGCGCCTCGGTGATGGAGCTCGTCAGGTAGGCCCCCTTCTGCTCGACCCTCACGTACGAGAGCCCCTCGAGCTCGCTTGCCAGCTTCTGCTCTCCGGTGTCCCAGCAGACGGTCTCCAAGCGGTTGGCCATGCTCTGTGCGCTCTCGACGAGCAACCGAGACCCTTGGGCCGTCTGAAAAACGGCGGCGCCAAGGTCTGGGAAGCCTGTCGGTTGAAAGCGCGTGCCTTGTACGGGCTTCAGCTCGACCTCGAAGAGGACGCGGGTGGTGGTGGTGTCCTTGAGGAGCTTGTCGACATTCACGCTCATGACTGGGCCTCGTCTTTCTTGGAATCGGAGAACGGTTTGCATACGGCGCGGAGCAGGCGAACCTGATCGGCCGGGGACACGGGGATGGCGACGGCTGCAGCGAGCCTTCGCGCAAGAGTGGGGGAAGCGGCGACGGTTCGAAGGATCGGCCGAGCTCCACTCGCGACGAGTCGCGTGAGAATGCGATCGACTGCGTCGTTGGCGCGGCCGGCCTCGAGCAATCGCAGAATCGTTCCGTCGAGAACGGGACGGAGCGGAGGCAGGTGGCGATCCTCTCGTCGCGACGCGACCTTGCTCGGTTCGAGCTTGCCGGGAAGAAAGGCGAGGCGGACCAGCGCGTGCAATGCGCTCGGTTCGCCGAAGCTCGTCCGTTCCGGGAGCTTCGCTTCACTCCACGAAATCGACAGGAGACCGCGCAGAAGCCTCGCGATGCGCGCGTCGTCGGTTGCCCCGCGCAAGAAGTCGCCGATGTCGGCGAGCGTGGCGAACCGTCGTCCCTCGAGGGGAAAGCCCGCGCTGCGCTCCCGGGTCCCATCGATGGCCCGTCGATTCGCGATGGCGACCAGGTTGCTGATGAGGTCGCCCCCCGACCACACCACCTGAGGGTCCGAAACCAGCGCATCGGCGCTCTTTCGAAACTTGGGGTACCGCTCTCCCTCGTAGGGCACCACATTCGTCCGGATAGGACCGAGCTTTTCGCTGGTCTGCGACGCGATCGCGATCGCGAGCCGGACCTCCGTCTCGTCGGGGAGCCGTTCGAGCCAGGACGCGCTGAGCAGGGGGATGGGCTCGACGTTGCTGCTCGCGCTCGAGCGAGGAGAAGCAAGGTACAAGTCCTCGACCTCTCCCAGCACACCAAGCAAGGCCTCCCAGGTCGTGCCACTGGCGTTGGGGATCGCGGCTTGAAGCATGGCTGCCTCGAGCTTGCGCTGCGCTCGCTCCAAAGAGGCAGGCGCCGTCTTCTGCCCCGCCGCGCGCTCCAGGATGCGCGCAAACCCGTCGATCTCATCGAGCAAGGCGACGTGTCTGTCGTGTGCGACCGTGATCCGTCCGATAGGGATCGCGAGGTTCGAAAGGCCGTTCCGTTCGAAATATCCATAGCGAACGAACTGCTTCACACCCCGTGAGACGCCCAGCTTGGCCACCGAACGGGCAGCGTCGATCGTCCCTCGAACGGGGCGCTTCCCGCCGTGGAGCCGTCCCTCTTCGAACAGCCTCTCGATCTCGCCGAGCGTGGCCGCCCCTGACCAGAGTGGCATCCACTGCTCTCCCCGCGCGGACGCATCCGCAGGCGATGCGCTTCCGTAGCCTACGCCTTGGCAGCGCAACGCAAACGGTGCCGCGGCGTTCGTGAGCTCGGCCGTGTCGAGCCGTCGCAGGGAGGCAACCCTCAGCACAAGAGAGCCTTCGAGCATGAGCACGAAGTCCCACGGGTTGATGAGCGCGTTGCCGTCGAATCCCGCGCTCGCGTTCGCGCCGCCAGCGGCTCCCGGATAGAACTGGCCGATGGCGTTGTCCGCCAGGCCGGGCACCGTATCGCGGAAGAGCGAAAGGGCGAGCAACCCGATGTCGTCGCTACCGACTACGCCGGTTTCGGGGTCGATGAGACCGACGAGCCTCTGCATGTAGTTGTTGGTGAAGTCGAGGCGACCGTCGTTCCCGCCCGTGCCGAGCAGGGCCGGGAAGCTCGGCGTCCCATCCCCACCGATGGTGAACGACGAACGCAACCAGCCGTAGGCCGGGCCATCCCACGAGGAGACACACGCGCGCAGGAGCGCTGCCTTCTCGTCCCCGCCCGGCTTCTCTTTCCGGTCTCCCACTGTTTGCTGGGCTTGCGCGATCGCTTCGCGGTACTTCTGAAATCGCGGAGCCTGAGCGTTCTTGAGGCGCCCGAATCCGTCTTGGTTATCCCCGGGGTAGAAGCCGCTGCCGCCGTTCCATGGGCTCAGCAAGGGGGTCGGTTCGTACTTCTCCGCGAAGAACGTGATGAGCTCCTCCCTCGTGAGCTTCGTCACGAGCCGGAAGCCATCGTCTACCCAAGCTCCGCGTACCTCGGGGTCCGCCTGTTCGGCCACCAGCCGAAGTACTCCGAGAGCCTTGAGGTAGTGGGCGAGCGGCGTCGGGGCGCAGCCGTGGAGGGCGTGAACGTACTTCTGGGTCATGGGAGCACCTCTGCTGGCAGGGCCGACGCGCGCCAGTCGGCGACGCGCAAGATGGCCTCCAAGAACGCGAGGGAGAATGGGCCTCGGGACGCGAGCAACCGTTCGACCCTGTCCGTCCACGACGCCCCGTACCTCGGGCCGAGGCCGAGACCGGCCATTGCGAGCGAAAGGGTTAGGCGCGGCAGCGCGACGCCAGCGCCGGTGTCATCCGGGAGATCTACGGCAGGGATGGCGTCTCCGTCCGCCACGCCATGAATGCGATCCTCCCCGTCCTCGATGTCGCGAGGTGTGCTCGCCCATCGTCCGCGCACCTTGCCGTGGTGCGACACCACAAGGTAGGCGACGAGGTCGATCTCGTCAGCGCTAAGCCCGGCGAGCTCGTCTGCGAGCGGATGCGTGTCGAGCGCGTCCTCGGCCACAACCGGCTCGCTCGGCGTACCTAGCAACTCGAGCACGTCCCGGTGGGGGCCGAGAAGGGCGGCGTGGTCGGGCGCTCTCCGCCGAAGTACCTCGAAGAGCATGAGGCCGCTCGCGAGCTCATGCCTGAACCCGGGCCTCGCGTAGTGCGCGAACGCTCCCTTCGGCGCTTTGGCGAGGTCGCCTCGCCTGCCGAAGGCCGGCGTCGCGCTTCGCGCCGTCTCGCGAATGGCGCTCTGAAACGTCGGGTGGGCCTTCCCGGCGTCGTGCCAACGCGCCGCTAGCGAGAGCGCTCTCGTAAGCCGCTCGTCGAGGGCAAAGGCGCGCGCGAGCTTGTCGACTTCGGCCCGCGCCTCGTGGCCGTGAAGGCGAATCGTCTTGAAACCATCGAGCTCGGCGAGGGGGTCGTCGTCCCCAGCGAGGCTCGCCTCGACCATCCGCTCTTGGCGCGCCTCCGTCGTGTTCGCGGGTCGCGCGCGTTCCACCGGCTCGACCGGCGCCTTGGCGCTTTCGTCCCAGCCGCGGGTCGCGTGGTATCCGCCGGCGCTCGTTCGCAGGAGGATCGTCGTCCCGGGCACGACACGCTGGTTCTTTGGCCGCTTCTTCCAGCAACTTTGGACGAAGTCGAAGGTGTAGGACTCCGCTTCCGACTTCTTCAGAAACTCTTGGAGCTGGTGGGCCGGGACGGGGCAGAGCTCGTCGCGCGTCGGCCACGGCGTGTCTCGTAGATCTTTGGGATCGTCCTCGAGCCTTCGCCAGAAGACCGAAGCGTCGCGGTCCTCACCGGAGCGAATGTAGCGGCCCACGTCGAGATCGGCGCCCGAAAGATCCGGCGAGGTATCGAAGAGCTCGTCGAAGTCTTTCCGGCGGAGGACATGCTCGGGAGTGTACGGGTAGAGTGCCGCGAGCCTGTCGGCCTCGAGCGCTTCTTCGTAGGTCTCGAGCGCCCGAGGGCCAACGTCCTTTGTTCCCTTGCCGATCGACGCGAGAGAATCCGCCGAGCCTCGGAGCGCGGCGATGTCGTACGGGCGCGCTTCCGCCTCCTTCGCGGGCACCGCCCCGACGACGATCACGTTCCCGTGTTCGCCAGCGTACCGCGCACACCTACCAAAACGCTGAACGAGGGATGACCACGGTGCCAGCTCGGTCACGAGCAGCTTGGCCGACATGTCGACCCCGGCTTCGACGACCTGGGTCGCCACGATGATTCGCCCCTCTTCTGGGAGCGCTGCTGCGCTGTTGGCTGCCTTCGTCAGAAAGTCCCATCCGCGGCGCTCGTGTCCGCGAAACCTGGAGTGTACGAGCTTGACCTCGGGCTCCGGCCCGACCTTCTTCCCCTTTTTGCCGGGTGAGAGTGCGGCAACCACCTTGCCCGCCCGATCGACCGTGTTGACGATCACGAGCGTCATTGTGCGTGGGGTGTGCTTCTCGAGGGCAAGCTTCGCGATCTCGGCCGGATCGGTGACGTCACTCCGATGTTCGACAGCCTTTGCGACCTCCCAGAGCCCCCCCGACCTCTCTTCCGCCGCGATGCGCGTCTGCGGCAAGCTCGCGACGTGGGTACGAAAGTCGACCGTTCCGAGCCAGCTTGGTTGAAGCGTCGCGCTCATCCACCAGGTGAACGTGGGCCGATGTACGGGGCGGCCGCTTTCGGCATCGGCACGGCGAAATGCCGCGAGCTGCGTGGTCGTGGCGAGCCCAGTGTCCATGAGCTGGACCTCGTCGATGACCCAGAGGGCGTCGGAGTGCAGCGCACCAAGCTCCATGGGCCACAGGGCCCGGGCGGAGGCGTACCCTCGGTTCATCGCGCGCGAGAGCAGCATGTCCTGCGTGCCGATGAGAATGGTGGGCTTGTCGAGGTCGTCGAGCCAGCTCGCGATCTCGCGCCCGCCGATCAGCACGACGACGTTCACATCGAGGCCTGCGGCCTTCACCCAAGCCTTGAGCGTCGTCTCCGTCTGTTCGACGAGCACACGCATCGGCAGGCAGAACACCAGGCGGCGGGGCCAGCGGTCATCGTTGCGAACGCATCGATGGAAAAGCCACGCGAGAGCCGTTCCCGCGGTCTTGCCAAAGCCAGTGGGAATACGGAGAAGCCGATCGGCTGGAGCCTCGGCCTGGGCCAACGTAGCCTGCCAGGCGTAGGGCGGCGTTCCGGAGACCGCCTCGAACCAAGTGCCGTAGCTCTTCATCCTCGCACCTCCATCGAATTCGCTCGCTTCCATCCAAGCCCGCGTGCCCCAACTTCAGGCGCCTGAAGCTGCAACTTCAGGCGCCTGAAGTTGAGCCCTTGCCCTCGGCGATGCGCTCTCATCGCCCACCCCACAAGACCTCCAGCACCCCCTCGTCGTCGTCGAGGCCGCCGACCACCACGTCGCTCTCGCCGTCCTCGACGCACACGAGGTACTCCACGCCGGCTCGCGCCGCCGTCGCCCACGGGGTGCCCTCTTCCTCCTGCGCGACGGCGAGGAGCTCGCGGGCCCTCGCGGCGAGGCGCGTCACCTGCGCCTGGTCCACCGCGTCGCCCTCGTGCGCTCGCATCGCGTGCTCCCACGCGTCGACCTCGGGCAGCAGCGCGGCGCAGGGGCGGGGCGCGACGAGGAGCTTCACGAAGAGCCCCGCCGCCTTCTCGGGCACTCGCTCCACCCACGTGCGCACCCCCTCGGGCACGGCGCGCAGGCTGGGGACGCCCGCGGCCTCGTCGTCCCAGCGAAGCACGTAGTCCCCCGCGAGGCGCGCGCGGAGCTGGTTCGCCAGCATGCCTACCTTGACGCGCGTCGGGGGCTCGCCGCTCGCCGTCGGGAGAGCCGCGATCACGTCGGCGACTCGCACCCGGCCTCCCCCCGCCTCGAGCAGCTCGGCGAGCACCTCGCGCTGCGTCTTCGTGCGCGTCTCGCCCCACGCCGAGAGCCCGAGGCCACCTCCCTGCGCGAGCCTGAAACGCCCGTCGTGGCGCAGCACCGAGCGTACGAGGCGCGCGTCCCACGAGGCGATGGGCTCGCCGAGCGAGGCCATGAAGAGCTTCGTGTCGGCCACCCCCGCGCCCTCGTCGCGCTGCTCGAGCCATGTGGCGATGGCCTGCGTCGCCTGTGCGATCGCGGCCTCTCCTCCGGGCACGTCGCGGGGCGCGAGGCCCATGCGCCCGTCTTCTAGGAGCACGAACGGCGCGCGCGTGCGCATCATGTTCCACGCGAGGTCGTTTACCCCGCGGCGCGCGCTCACCCGGGCGCGGAGCTCGCTTTCGGCGAGAGGGGCCCCGGCCTTCGTGAGCTCGTCCTCGATGGTCTCGTCGATGTGCTCTCGCGAGATGGCCTCGTTCTCGGCCAGCGACACCACGTTCCGCCCGAGGTAGCGCACCTCCTTCGTGTCGCGCAGCAGCGAGCCGAGCGCGTACGGGCTCATCCACTCGGGCAGGTCGGCCACGAGCGCGAGGTGGGGGAGGAGCTCTGTCGTCGTCCACTGGCGCGCGCTCCCGTGCTCGGCCATGAGACGCGCGGTGAGGGGGCCGAGGCGCCTCCTCCACACGTAGAAGTCGGGGACGAGCTCGGGCAATGTCACGAGCCCGCGATCGATCCAGACGAGGTCCTCGGGCCAATTTCCCCGTCCGCACGCGGCCGCCACGTCCGCCACACGCTGCGGCCCGCGCGCGGCGCGCAGAAACGCGACCACGGCGTCTGCTTTGCGCTCCACGTATCCCGTGACGCGCTCGCCTTCCATACGCAGCTCCCCTCGTACGAAGCCGAGCAGCGCGCCCACGTCTTCCTCCGTCAGGTCCGCCGCCGCCGCGAGGCGCACCTCGAGGTCGCGCCGCTCGAGGGGAAACACCAGCGCCTGGCACACACGCTCGAGCCGCGCGACCTTCGCCTCGAGCTCGGCCGCGCCCACGCGCGAGAGGCACGGAGCCCCGAAGAGGTCGACCACGTAGCCTGCCGAATCCCCGAGCACGTGCTCGAGCAAGAACCGAAACGGCGCCAGATCGGCCTCGATGTCGGCCACGAGCGGCGCCCCTTGCTCACCTGGGGCGTCGAGCCGAAGGAGCAGCCCCGGGAGGCGCTCCGCGATCGCCGCGGCGAGGCGCGTCGTCCACGGGGCGTGCGCGCGCAGCTCGGTGATCGCGCTCGCCTCGAGCTGCCGCACACGCTCTCGCGAGACCCCGAGGCTCTCCCCGAGCTCCGCGAGCGTCGGCACGGGACCGACGAGGCCCGCACGCTGCGTGAGCACCATGCGCTCTCGGAGGGCGAGCTTGCCGATGGCCGCGACGAGCAGACGCTTCCACTCCGTGTCGATCACCGCGCCCGTCTCGGTGTACGCCTCGCGAAGGCGAATCAAACCGGCCGTCGCGTCGGTCACGGTGCGCCGCCCGAGGTTCGGCGCGGCCAAGAGCTCGGCGCGCGGCACCCGCACGAGCTCGCCCACCGTGCGAATCCCACGCGCCTCGGCGAACGAGATCAAACGCGGGGGCAGGGGAGCCTCGTTCGGTGCGCGTGCCTGCAAGTCCGCCGGCAAGAGCACCGCGAGCCCCTCCCACCCGAGCATGGCCGGGTCCAAGCTCACCGACGCGGGGGTGTCGTCGTCGTCCGGGGAGGCGAGCTCGCCGGCGGCATCTTCCCAGCGCATGCCGAGAGCGCGCTCGAGCACGGCGCGTGTGTCGGCCACGGTGGTGCGCCCGAGGTTCTTCTCGAGCAAGAGCGCGGCGGGGTGTTGCCTCGCCAAATCTCCTACCGTGGTGAGCCCCATGCGCGCGGCCACGTTGGCCATGCGCGTGGGCAAGGGCAGGGTATCGATCGATGCGCTCCACAGGCTCATGGGCTCTCCCTCTCGGCGAGGGCGTCTCGTGGCGCCCTCGGACCCGTCACTTCGTAACCTGCGCGACGCTCCTATTCGTGCGGCTCGACACACGTTCAGTGCCTCCCAGAGCCGCCGCGAGCGCTCCCTCGGCCAGATCGCGCACCACCGCGCGGAGCTCGTGAGACTCGCAGCTCGCCGCGCCGCCGAGCCCCACCACGAAGCGCGCGACCTGCACCACCGCGGCCGTGCGGCCCGTCACACGAATGCCTCCCACGGTGGCCTCGGCCACGAGCGGGCTCGGCAAATTGCCAATCACCCAGCGGGCCTCGGGATCACGTACGAAGAAGGCCACGTCGGTCGCGTCCTCTCCGGTGCGAAAGCCGTTCACGCTCGTGGCGATGGCCGCGTCTACCTGGGCCGGATCGGCCGCGCGCGCCCCGGTCGGCCCGAGGAGCTTCGCGTTCGTGATGCGATCGACGCGGAACCACTTGAGCGTGCCGCTCTTGTGGCACACAGCCATGAACCTCGTGTGCGCGTCGACCACCACGCGCTGCGGAGAGACCTGCCGCGTCTCCATCACCCCGCGGCTCGCCGAGAGGTACCGCATCTCGAGCACCTCCCCGCGCGCCGCCGCATCTTCCACCAAGGCGAGCCACGTCTCGTCGGCGAGGCCCACGTCGAGCGGCACCACCACGCTGTCTTTCGGGGCGGGGCGCAGACCGACATAACCGTCGAGCACACGCTGCATGAGTCGCGCGCGCATGGCGCTCCGCGGGAGGCGCGCGAGGAGCCTCACGAGGTCGTGGGCGTCGCTCGGCTCGAGCCTCACCGTACCCGGCAAAAAGCCCTTCTTCGGCACGCTCCAGTACACGTGCGGCGGATCGTCCTCGCGCTCGAGAGGAATGCCCGCCTCTTGCAGCTCCACGAGCCGCCTCCGCACCGCGCCTGGCGTGAGCACGAGCCGCCGCGCGAGGTCGGCCTGCTTCCACGTGGGCCGCTCCGTGAAACACGTCAAGAGCGCGATCGCCGTCTCCGTCCCCGTTCTCCTGCCCACGAGCACCCTCCCGCGCGGGCGCTCGCCCGCTCCGTGCGAGCCGAGAGACGCCCATCGTCGTGCCTGAGCAGACAACAAGCCGCACGTGCACGTCAACGACCGAGTGCGCCGATGGCTTAGTGCCCGTGCTCCGTGGTGGTACACGCATCATGATCGCGGCGGCCGTCGTACCCTCACCCAAGCTCGGCCGTGCCCACGCGGGCGCGCGCGAATCGTCCCGTTCGTCGGCCCGGGCGCGCAGCGTGTGCAGCCGTGGCGAGGCCGCATCGACCCCGCCTACGTGGCCCGCGACCCGTCGAGGCAGAGCCCGCGGATCTCCGAGAGCGTGTGCCACACGAACCCGCGGGACGTGAGCTCCTCGAGCACCCGCGCGGCCCTCGCGACGGCGCGCTCGCGATCGGTGTCCATGAGCCAGTAGCGCGCGTGAAAGCCGCGCTGGGGCAGGGGGAGCACGTCCGTCCACGCGAAGTGGATGGGCTCGTCCGGCGCGTTCGGGGAGAGGTCGTTCGGGTGGAGCTGGAGCACGACGGGTCGCTCGGGGAACAGCTCGGCCTCGCGTACGAAGAGCTCCATGAAAGCCAAGATCCCCCACGTGCGCAGGAGGTAGAGCGCCGTTCGGCTCAGCGGGAAGAGGAGGCACGACGTAGGCACTTCGAAGAGGGTTGGCGTCCTCGGGTGCGGGGAGCGTGGCGTGAAGAGCCACGGGCTTCGGAAGGGCTGCGAGCTCAGGATGCCGGCGCGTTGGGGCGTGGCGCTCGAGTCGACCGTGTACCCGAGGCGCGAGAGGCGGCTGGCCGCGGCGTCGCTCACGTAGCACCACGCCGGCGATCGGAACGCGCGGGGAGAGCGCCGGAACCTGGCTTCGTAGAGGGCGACGCCACGGTCGAGGAAGTCGAGCTGCGAGGGCGTAGGGCGCGGCGCGCCGAGGGCACAGACCTCGGTCAGATCGCGACGGTGCGCGTGCGTGCCGAGCTCGTGAGGGCCACCGTCGATCGCGTCGATCGCCCGAGTGAAGCGCGCCTCCTCGAGCATGCGCGTCGGCACGAAGAACGTCGCGCGCAGCCCGCGCGCCTCGAGCCAGGTGACGCACGCAAAGATGTCCTCGGGGCGGTCCGTGTCGTGCAGGTCGATCGTGAGCGCCGCCCGGAGCGCCGGTGTGCGTTTCGTGGGCCCGCATGCGCAAGAGTTGCTCCGAGCCTCAGCGCCCTGCCGAGGAAAGTTCATCGCCTGGGGTACGCAGCTCGCCCCGCCCTGTCGCACGAGGAGGCACAAAAACCAGGGGGCGCGTGCCTGGAGTCGGTGCCTGGAGTTGCAACTAGTCGGGCGGTCACTGCCTGGAGTCGGTGCCTGGAGTTGGCGTTCCAGGCGCCTGGAGTTGGCGGCGCCGCTCGGTCTCGGGCGCCGATTCGGGGGCGAACGGTCGCGGCACGGGGGTGAGCGGTCGCAGAAGATCGCTCCCTCGGGTGTCCAAGAGGGAGCATGAACGCTCCTCCCTCGTCTCCCAGGTACGCGCCGTTTCCTCCGGGCTCGCCCTTCGCCACCACGGTCTCGGCCAAGGGTGCGGCCGAGGGCGCCGATACGATGCGTGAGCCCCGTCCTCTCGAGCCGTCTCTGCTCGGCTCGGCGAGCGCTCCTCGCGGGGTGGGGGTCGCTCCCGATGCCGTCGTGTGGCAGCGCACGGCCTACCGCGGTGAGATCCCTGCGCCGCGTGCGCCTCGCCCTACGGCCCCCGCGCGGCCTCGTGAGCTCCTGGCGCTCGTCGCCTTCGTCGTGGGGGCCGACCTGCTGCTCTACACGTTCGGAGGTCTGGGCCTCTCGCAGGCCGCGTTCTTCGGGCTCGCGGGCGCGCTCGTGGTCGCGTCGGCTCGCGAGCGCCGAATCTCGCCGCGGATCGCCGTGGTGCTCGGTCTCTTGGCCCTGGTCGCAGGGCACCTCGCGTGGTCGGGCGGGGGTCTTGGCTCGGTGCTCGCCGCCGCGCTCGTCGGTGCGCTCGCCGTGCTCGTGCGCATGAGGCACGCGACCGTCGCCGATGCGGTGGCGTCCATGGCGGCTTCGGTGTGGGCCATGCCGGGGCGGGTCGCCTCCGTCGCGCGGGGAGGGATGCGCCTCTCCGCTCCGTCACGTGAAGGGGCGGCCCGCGCGCCCTTCGCCTGGAGCACTGTCGTCTTGCCGGTCGCCGCGTTCCTCGTCTTTGCGTCCGTCTTCGTATTTGCCAATCCGGTGCTCGAGGCGTGGGCCGTCCGCGCGCTCGGCAGCATCTCGCTCCCCTCGCCGGTGCGTCCGCTCTTCTGGCTCGTGGCGGCGGCGTGCGGGGCCGTCACGCTCCGGCCGGCGCTCCGCAGGGCGTGGCAGTCGACGCTCGGGCGAAGGTCGCATGCGGCGGTCGACGACACGAGCCTCGTGAGCGACAACGCCCTGGGCCTCGCGCGGAACACCCTCGTGGCCGTCAATGCCATCTTCTTACTCGAGAACGCCGTCGATGCCCTCTCCTTGTGGGTGGGTCGGCCGCCGGCGGGGCTCGGGTATACCGAGTACGCCCACCGTGGGACGGCGTGGCTCACGTTCGCGCTCGTCCTCTCGACCGCGCTGCTCGGGGCCATCTTCCGCGGCGCGTTCCACTTCGATCCGCGGGGCAAGACGGTGCGCACCCTCGCTTACGTGTGGGCCGCCCAGAACGTGATGTTGGCGCTCGGGACGTTCCGCCGTATCCAGCTCTACATCGACCTCTCCGGGCTCACCTCGCTGCGCATCTTGGGAATCTTGGGGACGACCCTGGTGGCGACGGGCTTTGGCCTCGTGGTCGTCATGATTCGGAAAAAGCGCACCATCGGGTGGCTTTTGCACCGAAAGCTCGACGCGCTCGTGGTGGCTTCGGTCCTCTACGTGGTCGCCCCGACGGAGCTCCTCTCGACCGAGTGGAACCAGCGCCGCCTCTTCGATGGGCAGTACGCGCCCCTGCTCAACGTGGTCGCCAATAGCCGCGCCGACGAGAACGTACCGGCCCTGGTGAAGCTCCTCGCCCACCCCGACCCGATCGTGCAAAAAGGGACCGCCGCGCTCCTCGCCTCGCGCCCCACACCCGACACGGCCACGCTCGCCGGCGTCATGGCGACGCGCGCGCTCGAGGCGCACAAACACGAGCTCGAGACCCTCTCCCCGCCGAGCGACCGCTCCGACGACCTCGCCGCGCTCTGGAAGCTCGCGGGCGTCGCGAACGAAGACGAAGCGAGCTTCGACTACCGAGGCCGAGGAGGCGTGCGATCGGGGAGCTTTTGAACGAGGTCGAATCGGGCGGCGCGCCGGAGAGGGTCACTCCTTGCGGCAGGCGGGCACGCCGGTCACTTTGAGCTGCGCGGCGTAGGGCCCGCAGTCGTGGTCGGCGGTCGACATCCCGGCCTGCAGACAATCTTTGATGACGAGCCCGCTCGCCTTGAGGCCTCGAATGTCTTTTCCGTTGGCGGAATAATAGGTGATCGCCGCCGTGGCGAAGTGCTCGTTCTGGCCTGCGAACTCGATCGTCGCGCCCGTGAGGTCGACGGACTTCGTCGTCTTGTAGAGGAAGATGCCGGGCCAGTCCCCCGCGCGGGGAGAGGTGCTCGCGCTCGTGAAGCGCACCCCGGGCGCGACGAGGCTCGCCGCGCTGTGCTCACCCACGGAGAGGTACGTGCTCTGCGCGAACTTGAGGACCGAGCCGGGCGCCAGTGTGAGCACGACCTCGGCGCTGTCTTTGCCGACGTCGAGGTGCTCCTTCACGAAGACCGGCGCCCCGAACGCGGGCCAGCTCGTGCTCTCGAGCAGCTTGCCCCCGGTCTCGAGCGGGTCCGAGAACGTGTTGCCCGCGCCGACGCCGCCGAGCGCCGAAGGAGGCGCCGAGAGGGAGCGTGTGCTGCCCCGCATGACGTTCTTCTCGAGCTTCGCGAACGGCGCCTCGCCGTCGGCCACGTGGATCGCCGACTGGAGGTTCTTGTCGAAGGTGGTGCCGCTGATCGAGACGCGCTTCGGCGCCTTCTGGCCCGCGATGGATATGGCGCCGAGCCCGAAGTTCTCCTTCGCGCCCGCGTACTCGATGCGCGCGTTGGTGATCTCCGTGCCCGCGGCGATGTCGGCGCTCAAGAAGATCCCCGTCCAATCGCCGGGGGCTTTCGTGCCGTTCGCCGACGTCAGCACCACGGGCTCCTTCTCGGTCCCGCGCACGACGAGCTTGCCCTTCTCGACGGAGATGTACGTGTGCGTCGCCATCTCGAGCTTCGCGCCCGCTTCGATCGTGAGCGTGCCGCCATCGTCCACGGTGATGTGGTCCTCCACCGCGACCGTGCACCCCTTCGTGATCGTCACCGCCGACGTCACCCGCCCGCCCTCCGGGAGCGCGCACCCGCTCTTGGGCTTCGCCTTCGTCTTCGCCTCGCCGCTCGACTCTTCGCCGCTCCCCGCACCATCGTCCGGCGCGCGCTTCTTGAGGAGCTTGCAGCCCGACGTGAGAGGGAGCACGAGGGCGAGCGCGATCGCGACGGTGGTCTTCATGAGGCCAGGGAAACCACAATAAAATCATGCTCGTCAACCAGCTCCTTCGGCAGAGCTCGGTGCTGTCGAGCCCCGAACGTCGGCGCGCGCCCGCGGATCCACACGGTCGGCGGCGGGTGCCTGGAGTCGGTGCCTGGAGTTGGCGCTCCAGGCGTCTGGAGTTGGTGATGTCGAAGTCGTGGCTCCGCAAACGGCCGGAGCCCACGGCCTACCGCGCGTCTTGGAACGGCTCGAGGGGGCTCGTCGCGCAGTAGTCGACGTCGCACCCACCGAAGCGCGCCGAGCACGCCTCTTTGCACTTGGGGCTCTCGCACTTCTCCCAGCACGAGTCGTCTTTGCTCTTCGAGCACCGATCTTGGCAGCGCGACTTCGCCTCGAAGCACGCCTGGATGCAAGGGTGAATGGCTTTGCACGAGCAGCCGCGGGCGCGCCACTTGCGCTTCTCGAGGGCGTCGCAGGCCTTTTCCTTCTCGGTGCAGCCGGCGCTCGAGCACGTGTCACGCGTGAGCAGGCACGCTTGGCGGCACGCGCCCGTCTTCGCGGCGCACGCCTTGATGCACGCATCGTCTTTGCAGTTGGCTTTGCAGCCGCCGCAGTCCGTCACGCAGGCCTGGTCGCAGGTTTGGCAGGATCGGCCGCACTCGGCCCGGCAGTCTTCCCCCTTCGAGAAACACGGGTCGTACGAGCACGACTGGTCGAAGGGCAGGGTGCACGAGAGGGGATCGGCGCTCGCGCCATCTCCGCGCGGAGAAGTCTCTGCGCGGCAGTCCGTCGCGAGGAGGGCGATCGCGGCGGGCTCGGTCCACGCGGCGACTCCCTTGGGGAGCACGGCGGGGATGTGGGGCGCTCGAGGGACCTCGCGATCGGCGCTGGCGTCGGCGGTCAGGGCGGGCCGCGCCTCGTCGGGGGCGACGCTCGCGTCCCTCGGGGGCTCGACGTGGGGAACCTCGATCGGCGCGCGGGAGCATGCGTGCAGGGCGAGGACCCCGGCGACCATGAGGACCCAGGATCGTGCCGCACGGTAGGCTCGTTCGCTCATGGCCGCACCGTACCAGGTGCCGCGGGGAGAACCGACCGCGCGGGGAGAACCGACCGACGTTGACCGCAAGTACGCGAAAGGTGGTGAGAGAACCCCCGGAGAGCCGACCGACGTTGGCGCCAAGTGTTGGAAATCCGGTGCCGGTGGCCAGGTCAGCGCGCGATGTGGCTCGGCCACTTGGAAACCCGGAGAACCGACCGACGTTGGCGCCAAGTGTTGGAAATCCGGTGCCGGTGGCCAGGTCAGCCCGCGATGTGGCTCGGCCACGTGGGATTCGCAACGACCCGCGGAACCTTCGCGTCTCCCGGTCGTGAAAGGCAGGAAAACGATGCGAACGATCGCCCTCTCCCTCCTCTCGTCGTTGGTCGTCCTGGCCTCTTGCGCGCCCGGCTCCGGTGGTCCTGCGTCCGCGCGAGCCCCCAAGGGGCCACGACCCGCTGGGCTTGCCACGTCCGGGGCGTCGACGAAACCCTCCGAAGGACCAGATGTCCTCCGAGGGAAGGGGGCCTACCTCCCCCTCTTCGACGCGCTCGTCGGCAAGGTTCGTCGGTACCACGTGTTCGCCGAAGGGCAGGGGGCTGCCTTCGAGCGTTCTCTCGATCGTCTTCGTTCGGAGGCCGCTACCGCGGAGACCGAGGCCGAGGCCATGGTCGCGCTCACGCATCTCCAGAAAGCGCTCGGGGATCGCCACTGCAACCTGTCACCCCCGAGCGATGTACGACCCTCTCGCCTCGGGCTCGGGCTCGCCCTCCACACCGAGCGCGAGGCTTCGGGTCGGGTGCGCGTGCGCGTCGAGGAGGTGAAGGACCCTGCCCTGGAGGCCAAGGTCCACGTCGGCGACGAGCTCGTCACGGTTGACGGCGCGCCCGTCGAGGCATGGCTCACCGATCACCCGTTCGAAACGAATGCCTTGAACCCCGACGCGCGGCTCTCGGAGACGGCGCACGCCATCGTCATGCAGATCGCGCCTTGGACGACGGTGAAAGAGGGGGACACGCGCAAGCTCGTCTTCGCCAACGCGGGTGAGCTCACGCTCCCCTTCCGGCGGCCCTTTCGGTACGAGCGCGAGGAGAGCCTCCCCGGGATCGACGACAGCCCGGCCATGGGCAGCATCGGCTGCACACAAGACGTGAAGGTCCCGTATGCCGGGTACGAGCTCGCGTCCCTCGGGGTGAACTATTGCACGTACCGCCCCAAAGCCGAGAACCGCGCTGCGCAAGGCACACGCATCGTGCGCTTCGTCTCGTTTATGTATCCTGCACGCGACTCGTCCGCGCAGCTCCGCTGGGTGCGTGTCGACCACGACGGCCTCGTGCGCGATCTCGCGGGGGCCAAGCGCGTCGTGCTCGACGTGCACGAGAACCATGGGGGCAATAACCCCTTCGTGTTCTTGAGCTGGTTCGCGAAGCGGCCGTGGCAACACGAGCTCGTGACCGTGCGGGTCTCGGCGGACTTCGCAGAAGACGAGGCTCGCCAGTTCCTCTACGGCGACGGCCCGCTCACGAAGCGCTACCTCGAGGCCGCGAAGCGGGGCGACGGGTGGCTCACGTATCCGTTCTTGTGCACCGGAGAGGGCTGCGAAGGGCTGCGCGGGCCCCGTCCCGCCGAGCGCGTGACCGAGGCGCCCGTCGGTCTCGTCACGGGGCCCGAGTGCACGTCCAGTTGCGACGCCCTCTCGGTGATCTGGGCGGAGTACGGAATGGGGCCTATCGTCGGCAAACAGCCTATGCATGGCTTCACCTCCGTAAGGCACGAATTCCCCATGCGCGGGCCCGACGGTCGTGTGCTCGGGCTCTTTCGGCTCGCGCTCTCGCACGAAGGGTTCAAGGGCAAGCCTCCGCTCGAGGGAGCGCCCATTCGGCTCGATTGGCAGGCTCCCGAGACGTTCGCGACGCGCGAGTCCTGGCTCGACGCGTCGGTGGCCGAGGTCGACAAGAGGCTGAGGGGGGCTCGGCGCTAAGTTAAGTGTGCGATGAGACTGGCCGGGGCGAGATCTCCGCCCGGATGACCGCCTCGCGCGCCGCCCTCGCCGAGTCTTCCGCCCCGAGTCGTCGGTCGGACTCGCCGGGTCGGATCCGACCGACGTTGGCGCTAAGTCTGCGACGAGACTGGAGACCCGACCACCCCGCGACCCGACCGACGAGATGAGACCCGCCCAGGAGACCCGACCGACGTTGAGACCCGCCTAGGAGACCCGACCGTAGGAGACCCGACCGACGTTGGCGCTAAGTCTGCGAAACGACTTCGACTGACAGCGACTCTAGATTGGGAACGCAGCCCGGTGCAACGCATGAGCTGCGTGAGTGGCCAGGCCACCCCGAAAAGTGGCCCGGGCCAGGTCCAACGGCGTTCTCTATCAATGATTTCAACTGCTTCGCATTGGCGCGAGGACTGCAAGGGGGGACGCCATGTCTACCCCTCGACGCATCGCCCCCGGCACCACCTACCTCGTCACGCGCAGGACCACGCGCCGCCACTTCCTCATGAACCCCGACAAGCGGCGCGTCTTGCTCGCAGTCTACTGGTACGCCACCGCCCTGCTCGCGGCCGAATTTGGCATCGAGATCCACGCGGTTCAGGTCCTCTCGAATCACATGCACGAGGTGCTCACCGACACCCGCGGCGAGCTCCCAAAATTTCTGTCTCAGCGAAATCGCCTCATGGCGAACGCGATCAAGGTGCTGCGCGGATGGCCGGAGGAGGTCTTCTCGCGCGAAGGTGCCAGCGTCGTAGCGCTCTACGGCGACGACGCCGTGCTGCAGAAGATCGGCTACACCCTCTCGAACGCGGTGGCCGCGGGGCTTGTCGCGCGGCCGGAGGATTGGCCCGGTGTGACGCTCGCCGCGACCGACATCGGCACGCGGACCATCCGCGTCGAGCGGCCCGCGGTGTACTTCGACGCGGAAAACAAGCGGTGGCCGGCGTCGGCGGAGATAGCGATCACGGTGCCGCGCTCGCTCGAAGCGAACGCGGGGCACGAGGGCGCGCGTGCACGAATCGTAGCGGCGGTGGAAGCGGCGGTCGACGAGGCGCGGCGCATCGCACGAAAAGCCGGGAAGTTCGTGCGCTCGATGGAGTGGATTTTCGCGGTGCCGCACACGACGCGTGCGTCGTCGTTCGAGAAGGTCGGGGCGCGGAACCCGTCATTCGCGGCGGGCGGAAACGTCGAGATGGCGACCATGGCGGCGAAGGTGCGGGCCGCGTTCTTGGGGGCGTATCGCGAGGCGTTTCGCGCGCTACGGAGCGGTGTGCGAGACGTGTTCTTTCCGTTGGGGACGTGGCGCTTGGCTCAAGAGGTCGGGGTCAATGTATTTTCAACGACTTAGCGCCAACGTCGGTTGGATCTTTTCACTTAGCGCCAACGTCGGTCGGATCTCTCGCCGCCCCCGCCGCCCCCTATCGCTGCGGCGACACCGTGAGCGAAATCACCTCGGCCACCTGCCCATCGACCACCACCTCGATATCCGCCCGGCCCACCTTCCGCGGCAAGAACGCGAACCTCACACCCCCCTCGGCCTCGTAGTCCGTGTCCTTCGTCGTCGAGACCGGCGCGACCACGAGGCGGCTCTCGTCGGTCGCGCGGATGTCGAACCGATGCGGCTCGTCGCTCGTGTCGAGCGCGCGGAGCCGCGCCGACCAACCCACGCCGACCTGGAGCGGCTGTGACCCGTCGAACCTTCGCGCGTTGTACTCGTTGTCGCCCACCTCCTCGAGGTGCGAGTACGACGGCGCACACGCGAGGAGCGACAGCGCGGCAACACCCAAGGCTGCAAAAATGCGCTTCTTCATGGAACCCTCACTTCGATCTCGGTGGTGAGGCCCGCGCCCTCGACGCGCAGGCGAGTCGTGCCCTGTTTCTGCCCCGCGATGCGCACGAAGGCGCTCGGGTTCGCCGGGCTCCCCAGCGCCGTCACCGTCGCGACGCCCTCGGCCCCGGTCGTCCAGGCGTACGTGAGCGCGCCCGCGAGGGGCAACCCGCTCTTGCCCGTCGGCACCACGGCCACGACGAGCTCTTTCCCCTCGGGCACCGACACCCGCTGCACCGGTACGCCCTTCCCCCGCGACGTCGAAGAGCCGGTCGCCGACGTATACTCCTCGACACCCAAGCTCGTCGGCGCCTCGACCGGAATGTGCACGTAGTCGACCACATCGCCGTCGCGGTCGAACGCCACGAAACCCGCCGTGCCTTCGGTCCCGCACACCCACTGACCGTTCGGCCGCGAGCCCACGACCTCGTCCGAGATGGGCCGGAGCGACGTCACTTCGTTCGAGCTCGACCCGTCGATCGCGAGCCGGAAGAGGCCGCCCTGCGCGATCGCCCTCGGGAACTCGATGGCGGTGGTCGTGCAGTCGCCCACGGCCGCGGATCCGTCGCACACGTACCGGAACTGGTTGCTCCGGCTGATCTCGCCGTAGACCACCCCGGGGTCCTCGTAACAGGCCGTAGCCGCGGAGCCGAGCCCCACCGCGACCGCGGCGAGCCAAGCGCGCCGTACGTTTGAAGAGAAAGTCATGGCGACCGTCTAAGCACGCCCCGGGCCAGCCCGCGAGCCCTCGCTCCTCGGCGTTTTTTGCCCCAGGTGCAGCGAGGCCGTCACACCGGCGCGACAGGCCTGTCAGGGGCAGCACCTCCGTGGGGCGTTCGACCCATGCCAATGGGGCGGAAGGTCGATAGCCTCGGAGCATGACGCCCCGAATCCTCGTGCTCGCGGGTCTCGTCGCTGCGCTCGCCCTCGTTGGCTGCGGCCCGCCCACGCTCCCCCTGCGTGCCGCCCCCCACCTCCAAGACTCGGCCACGGTCGTCACCGACACGTACTTCATCGAGGCGAAAGACGGCACGCCCCTCTTCGTGCGCGTCTGGCGTCCCCGGTCGACGCCACGGGGCGCCCTCGCGCTCGTCCACGGCCTCCTCGATCACGGCGAGCGCTACGACGCGCTCGCCAGGCGCGCCGCCGAGGCAGGCTTCTCCGTCCACGCGGTCGACCTCCGCGGACATGGCCGATCGGCCGGAATGCGCGCGTACGCCCACGCCTTCGGCGACTACGTGGACGACACCGAAGCGTTCGTCGACGCCGTGCACGCGCGCGAGGCCGACAGGCGAGTCTTTCTCTTCGGCCACAGCATGGGGGGCGCGATCGTCACCACCTACGCGGCGTTTCGGCTCCCCGAGGTCGCTCGATCGGGGCGCCGCGGCATCGCGGGCCTCGTGCTCAGCGCACCTGCCCTGTCGACCGAGCGCACCGGGCTCGTGCTCAAGGGCTCCACGCACCTCACCGCGGCGCTCTTCCCCGAAGCCGGGGTCTTCTCGCTCGACCTCGACAAGTTCTCGCGAGACCCACGTGTCGTCGCCGCGTGCAAGGCCGACCCTCTCGTCTACACGAGCCCTGCGCCCGCTCGTACGGCGTCCGAGCTCGTCTCGGCCATCGCCGATCTCCGCGACGCCGGCGCACACCTGCGCGTCCCCTTGCTCGTCATGCACGGAACGGCCGACGAGGTCACCGAGCCCGGAGGATCGAAGCGCCTCCACGCTTCGGCCCTCTCGACCGACAAGACCCTCACGCTCTACCCCGGCTATGTCCACGACCTGCTGCACGAGCCCGAGCACGCCCGGGTCGAGGCCGACGTCGTCGCGTGGCTCTCCGCTCGCTGCAGCTCGAACCGGGGTAACGTAGTCCCATGACCACCGTCGTCGTCGACACGAGCCTCGGCAGCTTCACCCTCCTCCTCGACCCCGCGAAGGCCCCGGCCACGGTCGCGAGCTTCCTCGCGTACGTCGACGCGGGCCACTACACGGGCACCGTGTTCCACCGCGTGATCCCGGGGTTCATGGCGCAGGGCGGCGGCTACGACACGGCCCTCGAGAAGAAGCCCGTGCGCGCCCCCGTCGAGAACGAGGCCCACAACGGCCGCAAGAACCTCCGCGGCACCGTGGCCATGGCCCGCACGAGCGATCCGCACTCGGCCACGGCCCAGTTCTTCGTCAACGTCGCCGACAACGCGTTCCTCGATCACACCGCCAAGACCCAAGCCGGCTACGGGTACGCCGTCTTCGGCGAGGTCACCGACGGCATGGGCGTGGTCGACGCGATCGTCGCCGTGCCCACCGGCGCGAGCGGCCCCTTCTCGAAGGACGCGCCCCTCGAGCACGTGGTCATCCAGGCGGTCCGCCGGGCCTGAGCCGACGAGCGATCACAATCGAGCGATTTCAGAGACTTAGCGCGAACGTCGGTCGACTCTTCCCGGCCCGCCCGAGCGATATCAAGGACTTAGCGCGAACGTCGGTCGGCTCTTCCCCGTCAGGGACTTCCCGGCCCGTCCGAGCGATATCAAGGACTTAGCGCGAACGTCGGTCGGCTCTCCCGCGAGACCACCCGAAGGCCGGACGGCCCTTCGAAACGGCGGAGGGCGCCGCGGTGCTCCCGCGACGCCCTCGACGCTCCCCTCCCTCCCGCCCCTCGCTCACATCCCCGTGCCCAGGAACACCCGCACGGTCTTCCCGTTCGTCATGTGGACGTCCAGGTCCGACTCCCCGAGCAAGGTCCCTTGGCCATTGGCCTGGTAGGCTCGCGCCAGCTTGTTCGTGTCGATGCCGGTCATGTTGATCCGCGCCCCCGAGATGCCCGCCGTGATCTGCGGGTCGACGAACCGCCGGTACTCACCGCCCATGATGCTCGTCACGACCGACTCGACGCTCGCGATGTCTCCCATGTCTCGGATCTCGATGTGGTCGCTCGCCTGCACGTAGGCGACGGGCGTGCCGTCCTGCGTCTTCGTCTGGGTCACGGTCTCCTTGGAAAAGAGCTTCTGGCCCTTCGGCGTCGAGCGCTCGTCGTAGAAGGAGATGTCTCCCAGGTCGACCGAGAACAGGTTGAACGACTTGTGGAAGAACGAGGTGTCCACGTGCAGCGTCGGCGCGAGGCGAGGGAAGAGGCCCAGCTCGAACGTGTTCGACGCGTCGTACGTCATGCTCGCGGGGTACACGGTGAGGTCGGCCTCGTCCTTCACGCCGAAGGTCACGTCGCCCAGGTCCGCCCGCACGCTCGCCTTGAAAATCCAGGCCTTCACCTGCGCCTCGAGCCCCAACGCCGCGGCGATGCCTGCCTCCACCTCGACATGCGCGTTGCCCTGCGCCGAGCCCTCGACCGCCCCGAGCGACGTGTACGAGGTCTTCATCGCGAGGTCCCGGTCGACCGTGAACTTTCCCCCCACCGCGTACGAGAAGCCGATTTTTCCAGGCTTCGAGGTGTCGGCGGCGCTCCCGAGCTCCACCCGCGGCGTCATCACGGTCACCGAGCCGTCGGCCTTCACCTTGAATTCGACCTTCACCGGCGCGTTCACCGCCACGTTGCCGAAGAGCGGGATGCCCCACTCGGCGACGGGGACCTCGAACATCGTCTTCTCGCACGTCCCTTCGAAGCTCCCGGCGAACCCGATCTGGCCACCCACGCGCACCTGCGGGGTGAGGTCGAGCGCGATGCTGGGCTTGCCGCCGTTCCACTTCGCGTCGGCCACGAGCTTGGTCTCGGCCGTCGAGTAGAGCGCGCTCCAGTCGATCGCGCCGGCCGACTTCGACGTCTCGCAGGTGAGCGCCTCGCCGAGGGGCTCGCCGGGCTGCGGATAGGCGACGATGTGCCGCACGGCCTTCTTTTGGGCCTCGCCGAACGCCGCCTCCGAGGCCATCACGCGGCGCCCGTCGGCGAGCACGACACCCAACGTGACGGGGGCGGTCGCGCCGAGGCTCGCGCCCCCCGACGTGAACGACAGCGCGCCCGTCTCGACCGCGTTCGCGTCGTGGAGCGGGCTCGAGGTGAGCACGCCACCGAAGTCGACGTAGCTCGCGAAGTCCGCCTGCGACACCGCCGCGCCGATCGAGACCTCGTACGAGCCACCGGGCGTGCCCGTGCCGGTCATGTCGCCGTGCACCGTCGTGACGAGCAGGTCTTTCTTGGGGAAGTAGATGGCGCGCACGCCGCTCGGGCCCATGCCGACCGCGTCGATGGCGGCCTTCGCAAAGGCCCGGTACGCGTCCTGCGAGGCGAAGGTCATCGCGCCGACGCGCTGGTTCGATCCCGGCGTGGCGGCGTAGAGGGCGGCGAGCGCCTGGTCGTTCGTGCGGGCGCCGAAGTCGGTCGCGAGCTGCTCGGGGACACCGTAGTCGCCGACCTGGAGCGCCTCGGGCTCGAGCGCCTCGTCGTCGACGATGGCCGTGCCAGGCTGAGCGACGGCCGAGAGGATCATGACCTTCGCCGTCGCGTTGCCCGCCGCATCGAACGTCGTGAGGTACGTGTTCCCGAGCTTTCCCGTGAGCGAGACCGAGAGCTCCGCGCCCGAGACCGTCGCCGTCGCGACGCTCGGATCCGACGAGACCACACCGCCCGCCGCCACCGCCGCAGGAGCGCCGCCGACGCCGCGAGCCAAGGCGATCGTGAGCGCGCCGTCGACGCGCGGGTTCGCGACCACCGTGCCGCTCGAGCGGACGAACGTGGCCGGGCCCGCGGGCGTCTCCGACCCGAGCGCCTTCACGCCGAACGCCTTCTTCACGCGGAGCGACTCGCGGCGGGCAACGATCTCGTGATCCTCGCCGACGACGACGGTGTGGCGCTTGGTCTTCGTCACGACGGGGGCCGGGCCCACGTCCGAGGAGGTCGCGTCGGTCGGGGCCGAGCACCCGACGACGGCGGAGAGAGTGGTGAACGAGAGAGCGAGGAGAGCGGTGTGCAGCGTCTTCATGGGAGACCCCCATTGCGCGCCTCGTGCCAGAGCTCATTGCCTTGAAATCATTCACAAATGTCGCGTCGTTTGGTCCCCCCGGGGTGTACCGGTACAGCGCCCCGGTACGGGGCGGTACGGTCCTCGCGGCGAGGGGCCTCGCGTCGCGCCCCGGCCGGGCGAGCGGCGCTCCAACGTGTCTCGCTTGTCGCACCTCCCTCGGGGCGCCACTGTCGCGCCCGCGAGGTTTTTCGGCTGGCCCCAGAGTTGCTACCTCCGCACGGCCCCATGCTCCGCCCCTCGCGCGCCCTCCTTCATCCGCTGTGGCTCTCGGCCCTGGTCGTCTTGGTCGTCAACGACCACGTGGCCAAGGGCGCGGGGCTCCTCCCCGAGCTCGTCACCGGCAAGGCGAGTGATTTCGCCGGTCTCCTCGTCGCGCAGGTGGTGCTCGCGGTGCTCGTGCGCGCGCGCTCGCGTGGCGGCCTCGCGCGTGTGTCGCTCGTCTTGGGCGTGGTGTTCGCCGCCATCAAGACGAGCCCGTGGGCTTCGGCCCTGTACGAGCGTCTCCTCGCCTTCGCCCACGCCACGAACATGGTCGACCCGACCGACCTCGTCGCGCTCCTCGTCCTCCCGGTCGGGTACGTGGTCTTCGGCCGGGCCATGCACGAGCCCGAGGGGCGAGAACCTTCGTCCCGCCGTGTGGCCGAGGCGCTCGCTCTCGTCACGGCCGTGCCCTTCTGCCTCGCGACCAGCGCCCCGAACGTGGTCTGCGCCGACGACGCGGCCGCCGAGAGCGGATGCGTCCAAGGCTTCGATTCGCCCACGTTCGTCTTCAACCCCGGCACCACCCCGGTCACCGTTCGTGTTCGCACCCTGCGCGCGCCGCTGCCCTCGGGCGCCGTCTCGCCGGCGAGCCTCCCCTGCGATCTCTCGCTCGCCGCATTCAACGACCCGTTCCTCGTCACGCTCGCGCCGGGCGAGGCCGCCCCGCTCGGCACGACCGCGTCCCCCGATGGCGTTCACGTCGCCCTCGTCTCGGCCGACGACGATCTCCCTGCGGTGCTCCTCTATGCACGATCACCGGGCGCACAGCGTGTCCCCGGCTCGGGGTGGACCGATGGCTCAGGAGGGGCGGGCGCCTCGGGAGGCTCGGGGGGGCTCTCCGGAGGTATCGGTGTGGTCCGGTATCCGACCGACGGACGCGTGTACCGTGCGGTCGGCGCGACCCTCGTCCCCTTCACGTGCGACCGCGATCGACCCGAGGCCGGGGTCGCGCCCGACGCCGAGGTCCCGCCCGATGCGGGCCTGGACGCCGAGCCCCCGTCCGACGCGGGCCTCGACGCATCCATCGACGCCGACGCGGGAGACGGCTCGTGAGGGCGCTCCTCGTTCCTCTCTTGGCAGCGCTGCTCACGGCGTGCCCCGCCGTGAAGGAGGAAGAGCCCAAGAAGGTCACGACCCCCGAACGCCCACCGGGGCCCTCGACCACGGTGCTCGCCTCGTCCTCGTCCGACGCGACCGGGCGTTTCGCCACCTCCCCCGAGGCCTCCGCCGCGCTCCATACGCTCGCCCTCGTCGAGCTCGCGACCCGTGAAATCAAGGCGATCGACGCGATCCCCGAGCCTCACGCCGCCACGTTCTGGCCGGCCGGCTCGGGCCTCGGTCTCGACGCCCTGTCGGTCATCGTCGGCGGCACGGAGATCTCCACCCTGGTCGCCTACGACCTCGCGGCCTCGCGGGTCGTGTTTCGCCGCGACGTGAGCACGCGCTCCGACGGTCGCCCGCCCGAGGTCTTTCGCACGGCGTCGCGCGTGGTCGTGAAGACGTCCTTCGAGGTGGCCCTCGTCGACGGCGCGACAGGCGCGTGGGCCGGGCGCTTCGCGTCGCCCGCGGAGCGCATCCAGGCCGTCGTCGAGGTGCCACCTTCGGGAAGGCTCGTCGTGGTCACCGCGACGCGGATCCTCGTCCTCGACGGGACCGACGGCTCGGTCGAGTGCGCCCTCGCGCGTCGCGGTCCGACACCTCCCTCGGAGCTCGTAGCTACCTCCGTCGCCGTCGCGAATGGGCGAGCCTTCGTCGGCGTCGCGTCTCCCGGTCTCACGGCGCACCTCACCGTCGTCGAGCCCGCGTCGTGCCGTGTCGAGAGCCTGCTTCAGGGCGGCGTGTTGCCCCGCGCGATCGGAGGCAGCATCGTCGCGCTGGCCGATCGCTACGGCGCGAGCCCCGACGCCGCCCCGCTCCCCGCCGAGGTCCTCGCGAGCCCCGTTCGCTTCCACGTCGCCTTCACCGACCCACGCACGCTCGCTCAGTCCTTCGCCCCCCTCTCCGACGACGTGTTCGATCACGTGGGCAACGAAGGGGGCAAGTCCTCGGTTTTCCTTGGGATTCGCGAGGCGAGCGCCGTCGATGTCCCCGCGCGCACGGTGAAACGTCTCCCCCTCGCACGCCCCACGCGCGCGCTCGGCGTGGGGGGCGACGGCCGCCATGTGTTCGGCGCCTCTCAGGGGTTCGTCGACGTGCTCGACCTCGAGGAAGGCTCCTCCGAGGCCATCCCGTTCTCCAGCCCCGTCCTTCGGGCGCTCACGTTCCCTGGCTTCGACGGGGCGGTGCTCGAGCACGGGGGCCTCACGCTCCTCACGCGCGAGCCGCGCTCCCTCACGAAGCTCGAGGTCCCGAAGCTCCCCTGAGCCCCTCCCGCCGCCCGCCCTTCAGCGCCAGATCCCGGCGGTCACGCCCCAACCGAAGTACTCCCTCGCGATGTCGAGCGAGCCACCCACCTTGAACGGCATCGGCTCGTCGAAGATGCCGAAGACGTCCCACGTGATCGTCCGGAGGTCCATGCCGAGCGTCCCGTGCATACGCGGCGCGCCCGTCCGGAACCGCGTGGGCTCGAGGTACGCCCCCGCGCGAAACTGGAGCCGCATGGGGAAGGGCTCGGCCTCCACGCCGACGCGCGGCGTGAACGACACCTTCTCCCCCGAGCGCTCGACGACACCCGCCAAGAACGACTCGAGCCCCACCGCACGATCGGCCGGGCCCGTCACCGTGAACGACACCGACACGAGCAGCTTCTCGCGGGCCAAACGCGCGTTCCTCTGCCGCGCGAGCCGGTTCACGAGCGTCGAGCGCGCCTCGTCCGGCGACCGCCGCTGCGCCTCGATGTTCTCCCGTGGCTCGCGTGTCGAGTCGAGCCACCGCGCGTTCAACGGGCGCGGCCCGAGCTGGAACGCCACGCCCCACTCGAGCTGCCACGGCATGTCGACGCGGTTCGGCAGGTAGAGGAGCCCGAGCTTCCGGTCACCGCTCGCGTCGATCGCCGCCGTTTCGCCCGGGATGATGCGCCCCGTGACCGGAGCGCGCGCCGAGACCCCGAGGCGGAGCGGCAGCCCGAGCGGCGCGTACATCGCCCCCACCTCCGGCCCCACGCCCGCCATGCCGAGCACCCCGCGCAGGTCGGTGAAGCTCTCGATCCCGATGCGCGACAGGGCCGCGTCCCTCAGGCTGAAGAGCACCCCTCGAATGCCCCCGCCGATCGTGAGCGCGTCGGTCACGTGCCACGCGCCGATGAGCCTCGCTTGGATCATGCGAAAGGCCACGCTCGCCACGTTCTCGGCGCCCGTCGTGCCTCCGAGGTCGTACTGCTGGAGGTCCACCGTGGCGCCGAAGCCGAACGGCCCCTCTTGGACCTGCCCGGCGAGCGTCAGGAAGAAGAAGTTTTCGTACGTGAAGCCTCGCTTCCCGTTGTTGTCGAAGTCGAGCCCCTTCAGCGCACCCGGGAAGGTGAGGCCCGCGCTCACGTCGAATTCGGTCACGCTCGACGAGTGCAGCGCCCGCACGGCCGGGGCTGCCGCGTTGAAGGCGTGCATGTCGATGCCCTCGGCGAGCGGCGCGACGGCCCCCGCGAGCCCCGTCACGCGGTTCGACGCCGTGAGCGGCCCCTGGAAGAGGTCCACCGTGTAGTCGCTCGTCGTGATGGCCGACCCCTGGGGACCGAGCGGGCCTCCGGCCGACGCGACCCGGGAGAAACACCCGAGCGCGGCCACGAGCGCAGCACATGCCCACGACCTCCCTCGGCGGCCCACGAAACGACCGATACCACAGGGGCCCCGAGCCCCCGTCTCCCGACGGAATGTTTCCTTGCGGCCCTCCGCGCCCGGCGCTAGAAGCCTGGTCCTCTCGCGCACGGGTCGATCGTTAACGAACTGACCGTGCCCGGGCCTCTTCCAAAATACTTAGTGGTTTCGGTTGGTTGCAAGTTCTGGTGGGTGAGCACGAGGCTTGCAGTGGCTTTCGGGCTCGTGCGAAGACCGACGGTTTCGGTCGTCTCGTGCGGCGGGTTCAGCAGAGGGAAGTGGGAGCGATGAAGAGAGGAACGAAGTTTGGCGCGTTGGGTCTCGTGGTCGCCCTGTCGGCCGCATCCAGCAACGCGTTCGCCCAGGACACGCAGCCCGCTTCCCCCACGACGCCTCCGGCCGCCTCGGGCGCCGCGCCCACGACCGCCCCCGACGCGCAGCAGCCCCCGGCCGACAACGCGGCCCCTGCTTCGGCCTCGGGAGGCATCTCGCTCGGCACCGGCGCCCCCAAGAAAGACGCCCCCGCCGAGGCCAAGAAGGAGCCCGAGAAGAAGCCGAAGCCGCGCCCGTTCGCCGGCACGCAGGTCTTCTTGATGAACAGCCTGAACACGGCGACGGTCGTCCAAGACCAGAACCAGTACCGAAACCCGACGTTCGAGACGGCGGCGTTCATCCTCCCGCGTTACACCATCAACAAAGACTGGCAGCTCCGCGGCCGTACTACCATCAACTACGAGTGGACGAACTCGGACAGCACGCAGACCCGGAACGAGATCCGCTTCGGCGACACGGGCCTCCAGCTCTTCTACCGTGGCATTCCGGCCTTCGCGGGCATCAAGCCGCAGATCGCCATCGGGCTCACGGCGCCCACCTCGCCCGAGTCGCGCGCCCGCACGATGATCGTGACGCCGGCCCTCACGCTCCAGCTCGCCAAGGCCTTCGAGCACTTCATCACGAAGGACGGCGAGCTCGACATCCTCGCGTTTGGTGCCTACTCGCACCCGTTCTACACGAACACCACGTCGGGCATCCGCGGCGACGCCCCCTACCAGCGCCAGTGCGGCGGCGGGTTCGGTTGCGGTGATCAACTCACCGGCGTCGCGAACGCGTCTGACATTCTCTCTTGGTCGGCGATCATCGCCACCTCGTTCGGGCCCTTCAGCCCGGCGGCGTGGTTCAACATGTCGCACCAGTTCGTCTACACGTTCGACAAGGACACCATCCAGGGCCCGGGCTCGGCCACCTACACGGCCGGTCGCCTGTCCGACCCGTCCACGGTGCGTACCGCCACCTACTTCTCGTTCTGGCTCGACTACGAGGCCACGCACTGGCTCACGGCCGAGGTCGGCTACTTCATGAGCCGCAACATCCTCCGCGCCGACGGCACCTACGGGAACCCCTTCTTCGACCGCAACCAAGACATGCGCGTCTACCTCGGGGCCAACATCAACATCGACAACCTCGCCAAAGCCATCGAAGGCGAGGGCGGTGAGGGCGGCGTCATCCGTGCGAAGAACCGCACGGGCCCCGCGCTCGGCGCGTACTGAGCTCGGCCCTTCGGTCCAAAGCTCGTCTCGGTTGCCCCTCATGGCTCGTCCGTGGGGGGCAACGCGCATTTTTAGCGGTCGATCTCGGCTGTCCGAGCATTGCCTCGGGGGCCCGTATTCAGGTACGAAGCGTTCTATGCGCGCATCGAACCTGGTTCTCGGATTGGGCATGGCTCTCGTTCTCGCCGCGTGCGAGGACAGCAACAAACGCACGGATCCGCCGCCCGCGCCGAAGAGCACCGGCGTCGTCGCTTCGGCCGCCCCCGCGGGCATCACGATCGATCCTGCGCTGCTCACGGCGTTCGCCGGGTACCCCTCGCGCTTCGAGAGCCCGAAGAACCCGATCACGCCCGAGAAGATCGCCCTCGGCAAGATGCTCTACTTCGAGACGCGCCTCTCGAAGAACCAGAAGATCTCGTGCGCCTCGTGCCACGATCTCGCCAAATACGGCACCGACGGCGAGAAGACCTCGCCCGGCCACAAAGGCCAGCGCGGCGGCCGCAACTCGCCGCCCTCGTTCAACGCCGCGGGCCACATCGCCCAATTCTGGGACGGCCGCGCCGCCGACGTCGAAGAGCAGGCGCTGAAGCCCATCACGAACCCCATCGAGATGGCGCTCGCGAACGAGGGCACCATCGTCACCGTCCTCGCCTCGATGCCCGAGTACGCCGAAGCCTTCAAGAAGGCCTTCCCGACCGACAAGGACGCGATCACCACCGCCAACGTCGCCAAGGCGATCGGCGCGTTCGAGCGCACCCTCACGAGCCCCTCCAAGGTCGACGCGTTCATCAAGGGCGACACGAAGGCCCTCACCGAAGAAGAGAAAGCCGGCTTCCAGAAGTTCCTCTCCGTCGGCTGCAACACCTGCCACGGCGGCCCCACCTTCGGCGGCACCGAGTACAAGAAGCTCGGCTTCGCCAAGCCCTACCCCGACGTCAAAGACAACGGCCGCTTCGACGTGACCAAACAAGAGGCCGACAAACACGTCTTCAAGGTGCCGAGCCTCCGCAACGTCGAGAAGACCGGCCCCTACCTCCACGACGGCTCGATCGCCACGCTCCCCGAGGTGGTCAAGCTCATGGGCACCTACCAGCTCGGCAAAGACCTGAACGACGCGGACGTCGCCTCGATCGTCACGTTCCTCAAGGCCCTCACCGGCGAGGCCCCCAAGGTCGACAAGCCCGCGCTCCCCGCGAGCACCCCCAAGACCCCGAAGCCCGCCGAGGGCTGACCCGGACCGAAGCAGGGATGCCCCCACCGTCGGGTGCTCGCCCTCCGGGCTGCGCGCCCGACACCTCCCCCAAATTCGCGGCTCCGCCGCGAAAGGGGGAGGTCCCACGGCCGGCGCGGGGAGGTCTCGCGCGACCCCCCCGTACGAGAGCGCGTGGGCCAAGAAGAGACACGCTACGACCGCACCACCCTCGGCCCGGGCGCCATCGCCTGGGTCTACGAGTATCGGAACCGCGCACCCAAGACCAAGTCGGGGCTCGCGACGGGTCTCGAGCTCGGCCTGCAGCTCCGTGGCGCGTGGGAGCAGTCGGGGAGCCGCGCGGGCCGTCGCCTCTACGAGCCCGGGAGCCTCCACGTCATCAGCCCCGCCGAGTCGTACGATCTCGCCTTTCGCGCGCCGGACCCGCAGAGCGGGCTCCAGGTCGGCTTCATCGTCTACCCGGACGAGGTCGCGCTCGTCGGTGAGGACGAGGACGTCGCGTTCGTAAGGGCTCCGGCTCCCACCCCCGCGCTCGTCGCGCTCTGCCGAGCCTTCGCGGCCTCCGAGGCTCGCCCCGAAGAGGCGCGTGCCGAGGTGCTCCGCTTCGTGACCGCCAACGTGACGGTCTCGCCGGTGTGTCCGCTCGTCCGGGCGAAACGAACGATCGACAAGACCTTCGCGAGCGCTCTCTACGTGAAGCACTTGGCCGAGGTGGCCGGCCTCTCCTCCGGGGTGAGCTTCTCTCGCAAGTTCGCGAAACGGTTCGGTATTACGCCCGTCGCGTACCGCCGCGCGCTCCGCCTCAACGAGGCGGCTCGGCTCACGTGGGCGAGGCCCGACCTCTCGGTCGCCGCGATCGCGGAGCTCGTCGGGTTCGACGACGAGCCCCACTTCCATCGCGCGTTCCGCGCGTTCCACGGGACCACCCCCGCGGCGTACGGGCGCCGAGCCCGCTAGCAGCCCGTGGGGTTCTCTGCGCGCTCCTCGGCTCGTGTCTCGGCGACCGGCGCGGACGTCGAAGGGCTCGTGCCGAACGCTCGACCGGCTGTCACCCCCCTGCGGACGGCGTACCTTCGATCCGTACCCCGCGGAAGCGCTTCGCGAGCTTCTTCCGTTCGTTGGCGGGGAGATCCAGGGAGACTTGGCAGTCTTCGGGCACCGACGCGATCCAGTCGAAGGCCGTGAACGGGTTGTCCCCGAGGAAGACGCGCTCGAGCGCCGGCAGACGAGACGCGTCGAACGATCGCAGGCCCGTGCCCTCGGCGTAGAGGGTCGTGAGCGACGTCGACTCGAGCCTCGGGTGCGCGGCGAGCGGGACTCCGGTGGCGACGAGGACGGACAGCCTCGTCATAGGGGCGAGGTCGAGCGTCGCCCCGTCGCGGAGCGGGCACGGCGGGAGGTCGAGTCGGAAGAGGTCCTGCGGGTTGACCAGGCGGGGCAGCGCGAAGGGGCCCCGCCCTCGCAGCTCGAGGGCCACGCGCCGCCCGGCGGGCAACACGAGCTCGGCGGGGAACGGCCCGTCGAGGGTGATCTGCTTTGCGGCGCATCCGGTGAAATCGCCCGCGAGCGGCGCGTCTCCGCGCGCACGGAGCAAGAGGCTCTCGAGGCCGGGGAACGCCCGCAAGAAGTCGAGCTCCTCGATGGTGTCGGCCTCGATCTCGAGGTGGGTGATCCGCTCGAACGTCCGGCGCGCCACGTCGTCGAGGGCGTCGGCCACCGCGATGCCGACGTCCAGACGCAGCGCGAGGCTCGTGAGGCGTGGTCGACGATCGAGCTCGCCCACGTGGAGCTCCTTCGGGACCCGCCGGACGACGAGTGCGAAGGTCTCGTCGTCGACGTCGGGCAGGCTTCCGCGCGCCGTCCCCGGCGGAAACGCGAGGACCTCCGCGTCTTCGAAGACGGGCTCCTCGGACGTGACCTCGTCCGCGGGAGGCGACGCGACGACCGCCTCGCCGCGCAAAGGCTCGGACCCCGAGGCTCGGAGCTCGGGCGCGAGGTGGGCCGTGACCGCTTCGGCCCTCCGCAGCGCGCGGAGGAGGTAGGCCCCGAGGTCGGGCGCGACCTCGGGGAGGCCGTGGGACACCTCGTGGACCGTCGGCGCGTCGGCACCCCCGATCACCCCGAGCACGAGCTCCGGCTGGGGGACGTCGACGATCACGACGCGCGTCTCGGCATCGGGATCCGGGCGATGGGGACCGAGCCCCGACCCGATCGCGACGAGGCGATCGGTCGAGACGACCTCGTGCTGGATGACGTGGTCGCCGGAGATGTCGAGGTCGGCGAGGTAGTCGTCGCCCTCGAAGTCGGCGAACGGGAAGGCTCGCACCGTGAACCCGTCGCAGATCGCGAGGAGGTGCCGGAGGTCGTCGGGGAACGGCAGGCCTCGGGCCCGCTCCGCTGCGCGGATACGCGCTTCGTCGGCGGGTGGGCCGAACGTCGCTGCGACGAGCCACGGCGAGCCTCGAAGGCGCTCCGCGAGCGCGCGGAAGCCCGCGACGGCGAGCGTGATGCGGTGCCGGCTCGTCGCGCTCACGAGGGCCTCCTCGGGGCCTTGGGGCCCATGTGTGCCGTGAAGGTCGCGGCGACCTCACCGTTCGTCAGCGCGCGCGCCGCGAGGTCGATCTCCGCGAGCGTCTCCCAGTAGGAGCGCGGCGCGTCGACGCGTGTGCCTCGGCTCGGGTAGTCGAGGAGGAACGCGGCTCGGCTCGGGTACTGCCCGTGGTACTTGAGCAAGAGCTCGAGGTAGTCACCGAAGCGGAGCACCCGCGAGTCGCCGCTGTTCGAGTAGTCCTCGAGCAACACGACCGGAGGATCTCCCGAGCCCGGAGAGAGGACCCACGCCGCCTTCTGCACGTCGCTGAAGAGATCGAAAGGGCGGAGCGAGCGCGCGTGCGAGGCGAGCCTGGAAGGTACCCCGTCGAGCGTGGGCCCCTCCTCCGCGTCGCTCATCCAGGAAAAGTGCAGGATCTCGGTCCAGTCCGTGTCGAGGACCTTCTCCAGCGGCCAGAGGACGATCGCCCCACCTTGGCTCGCGAGGCCGCGCTCGTTCCAGTCGGGGGTGGAGGCGTCGGGATCCGCCTCGGGCCCCGGGACACCTGCCACGCTCCAGCGCACGCACACGCCGTTCGTCTCGGCGTAGAAGTCCCGAATCGCCGGCGCCAAGGGCGCCCCGAAGGCCGAGTCGGCGCGAAGGAGCGTCTCGGGGGGCGCGGGTGGGCCCAGGTAGGCCTCGTCCAAGACCACCCTCGGGTCGTGGCGAAGTCGTTCGATCATCGCTTGGAAGCGGTCGCGCATCGTCGGAAACCTCACTTTCGAGGCCCTAGGTTAGTCCAGCGCGTGCGGTCCAGGAACTGGACGAAATGGATCGGCGTGACCGCCTCACCTCGGGCACTGCTCTCCCACCTGTGGGCGCGCCGCGCACGAAGGGCGACGAAAACGGCCATGATTTCGACGAAATACCTGGTCCGTCGAGGGGCGTCCCGTAGGCTTCCGTGGACCTTCGGCGCGAACGTGACGTCGAGCCGCTTCGCCGTGGCGCGCTCGCGCAGCAGGTCCAGGTCGAGCCACTCCCCCGCGTGCAGCGCGCCGAAGGGCGACGAGCTCGCCCCCCGAGCGTCACGCCGCTCCCCCCGGGACGCAGAATCCGAGCAGAACCCCCAACCCGTTGATCTTACGAAGAAAAGAGCACCCTCCTTCCATCCGTACGGAGGCCTGTGTCCTGGGTGAGAAGCGCGCGGTCGCCGAGTACGTCGAGTGTGGTGCGGCCCTGACCGATCGCGAGGTAGCGGTCTTCACCGGTGATGGCCCTCCGCCAACGCACCCGCGCGACGCCATTGTCGGACTCGAGCACCACCAGCCACGCGTCGGTGATCGTGGTGGCCTCGACGCGAAACCCGGGATAATCGAGGCACAGGACGAGCGGCCTGACTCGCTTACGCTCCCACCGCGCCTGATGGTTAGGTGTCCGGGACACACGAGAAGACGTCCGGGACAGGGCGCGGCGAGCGCAAGCCCGCGAGATTCCAAGGGAGGACGCGTGGGCCTTGGGCTTGCTGAGCGGCCGACGTGGCTTCTCGGGTCTACGAGCGTCGAAGACCGGAGAGGAGCACGCTCTACCATGTGGTGCAGGAGAACTTGAACACGCTGTATGGCGCGGTGGAGGACGGGGCACTCGCGATCGCGTTGCCCAAGTTCGTGAAGAAGGAGCTCGAGGGATATCTGGAGTGCGGCCTTCTATGCCATGGGTTCGCACGGCTCACGTGCGGGAGCTGCGACGAGACGCGGCTCGTGGCATTCAGCTGCAAGGGACGAGGCTTCTGCCCGTCGTGCCTTGGTCGGAAGATGAGCGCCACCGCGGCGCATCTCATCGAGGACGTGCTGCCACCCGTGGATCTGCGGCAGTGGGTGCTCACGGTGCCGTTTGCGTGGCGAAAGCGCCTTGGGTACGACGGCCGGCTGATGTCGGCGCTGACGCGGATCTTCGTGAAGACCGTGCTCGGCTTCTACCGCGAACGAGGTGGTGGACCTCCACGCGGACAGAGCGGAGCGGTGGTCGCGGTTCAGCGCACGTCTTCCGATCTGAAGCTGAACCCGCACGTGCACGCGGTATTCCTCGACGGCGCGTATCGGGACAAGGGCGACGAGCTCGACTTCCGTGCCGCTCGGCACCTGTCGACGCGGGACGTGGGGGCGGTGCTGGAGCGCACGCGCGACCGGATGGTGAAGTGGCTTCGTCGTCGGGGCCTTCTCGTCGAGGACAGCGATTCCGAGGATGAGGGCGACGGGAGGGCCGTGCTCGCGGCGTCGGCGGTCTCGGGCACTACGCCGCCTGCCGGTCCGGAGTGGCGCCGAGGCGCGCTGCTCTTCGAGTGCCGACCCATGGTGTTCGAGCGCCCGCTGTGTGTCGCGCTCGATGGTTTCACCCTCCACGCGGCGACGCGGGCCGGTGGGCGCGACGAAGCTGGCCGGGAGGCACTGCTGAAGTACGTGTTGCGCCCCGCGGTCGCGCAGGAACGCGTGACCCGAGGGCCTGACGGCCTCGTCCGGATCACGCTGAAGAAGCCTTTTTCGGACGGCACGGTGGCGGTGGACATGGATCCACTCTCGCTGCTCAGCCGTCTCGCGGCGTCGGTACCCGCGCCGCGCTTGCACACCGTTCGGTATGCGGGGGTGCTCGCGTCGGCGAGTAAGGTTCGGGCTCGTCTGGCGCCGAAGCCGGCGGTTACTCAATACCCACGGTGGACGTGCCCGAGAGACCGCGCCGAGGCGGCTATCGTCCGTGGGCGGAGCTTCTTAAACGGACCTTTGGGTTCGACGTTTTGACCTGCCCGTGCTGCAGCGGAAGGATGAAGCTGCTCGCGCTCGTCACCGATCCGACCAGCGTCGCTCGGTACCTGCGGGGCATTGGCGAGCCCACCGACGTGCCGAAGCGCACGCCCGCTCGAGGGCCTCCGTACTGGGCAAGTCGAGTCCTCCGTCGAGGTGCCGGTAGCGTCGAGGCAGCCGAGTAGAACGGGCGCAAGGGGCGCCCGAAGGCCGCGCTGCGCCGGCATGGCGCTTGGTGGGGTTCGGCAACCTCCGTGCCAGGGCCGAGACCGCCTCGGCGCGGCCGCCGCGACCCCGGAAGGTCGCGAAACGCCATCCCCGCGAGCCCAGCCGACACCCCTGAAAAGTGCCTTGATTTACTTACGCTCCGCGCTCTCTCGAGGCGAGAGGCAGCGTGTCGCACTGTTCTCGGTCCTCGCCTTGGAGCGGCCCGTCGTCGTTCTCGACGAGCCCTTTGCCCCATTCGATCCGCTGGCGCTGCGATCCGTGCTGGAGGCGGTTCGTCTCGTTGCGGCCCATGGCTCGGCGGTCGTCGCGACCGTGCACGATCTCGCCGTCGCTGAACGAGTAGCCCAGCGCGTGCTCTTCCTTTCCGGCGGACGAGCCCTCGGCGAGGGCGCCCTCGGCGCGTTCCTTCGGGACGATGACCAGCGCACCCGCTCCCTCGAGGAGGCGTTCGTGGCGCTTCTCTCGTCGACCAGCGGAGAAGCACGTTGAAACGCGAGCTCGAAATCGCGCTTCGTGCGCGTTCGACCTGGCTAGTCGTCGGACTGGCCGCGCTGCTCGTCGGACATGGCTTCCTGCTCGCGCTCGACCTCTACTCCCAGGTTTCCCGGACAGCGCTCGCCTCGCACCTCCAGGCGAAGGAGGTCGATCCCCTGGTCGGGGTCGTGCGGCCCACGCTCGGCGGGCTCCATCTGGCCATCGCGCTCTTGGTGCCGCTCGTGGCCGCGAGGCCCTTGTCGATCGAGAAGGAGCGCGGAACGTTCGGCGCATTGTGCTTGTCCGTCGGCTCGATCGAACGAGTGGTCCTGCGGAAGTGGTTCGCCTCCTTCGCTGCGGCGAGCCTGGTTCTTCTCGCTCCGCTCGTGATGCTCTGCGCCTTTCGGATCGTCGGCGGACACGTCGATCCGATCGAGGTCGGTGTCGCGGTTCTCGGTGAAGTGCTCCATTTGGTGCTCGTCGTCGCCATTTCGAATGCCGCGGCGGCCTGGACGCGTACCCAGACGCAAGCCGTAGGTGCCAGCGTCGCGTGCTCCGTTTCGGCTTGGGCGCTGGATGCCTCGGACGGCTTCGCAGCTCTCGCGTGGGTCGGCGGAGCGGCCTCTTGGTCGATTGAACGCCACGTTCTCGCGTTCTCGAGGGGAGTGCTTCCACTCGGGCATGCCGGCTGGTTGCTCGGGGCCATAGCCTGCGCGGTCGGCGTCGGTATCGCCGGGGCTCGCTTCGACCTCCCGACATGGCGGCGCTTCGGCGTGTCCCTCGTCGTCCTCTTCGTCGGCGCGGTGACCTTGCCTCGCATCTCCGACCACTCCCGGGGGTACGATTGGAGCGAGGAGCGACGGTCATCTTTGCCTCCGGATGTCGTGAGGCGACTCCGCGCTCTCGACGGGCCCGTCGCGCTCGAGATCGAGATGGATCTGGACGACTCGAGAAGGCGTCAACTGGAGGCCGACGTCCTCGCGAAGCTTCGCCTGGCTCGACCGGACCTGGAGGTTCACTTTCCACTCGACGAGCGCGCGGCTTCCGGCCCGGCTGGCCGGGAGGATAGGTACGGGACGATTCGAGTGTCGGTGGCCGGAACCACCCGCGAGACGCGCTCCACGAGTCGTAAGGAGCTCGTCACGTTGCTGTTCGATGCGGCCAGACAGCCGCAACCCGACTACTCGACTCCGCTCTACCCTGGCTACCCGCTCGTCGTCGAGGGCCGAGCTCGCACCGCCACGCTCTTACTCGCGTACGGGATATTGCCGTGCGCCATCGTTCTGTCGGGGATTTGGATCACGCGCAGGAGGCACCGTCGATGAAAATCGTGTTCGGAATATCACTGACCCTCGCGTCAGCTCTGTTCTGTGGCGGCTGCGAGCGCTCCACGTCTCCGCTCCAGCCACCTCCAGCTCCGTCCGTCGTGCCCGTGGGCGCTTCCGCTGCACGTATCGAAGGGCCGGAGTCATCGAGCCGGGCGAGCGATGCCGGGCCGCCTTCGGAAGGGACAACGTTCGATGCCGACCGCGCGGGCGGCCCGTCGTCCGACTTCGAGGCGGTGGTCGGAGATTGGGCGGTCGGGGAGCAGGCCGGCGCGCGCGGGTTCTTCGTAGACGGGAGTCGTTGGCGCGACGGGGTACCGTCGGCGACACTCTCGGAGCAGGCCAAGCGGCTCTATGGAGATCGGTACGCCGAATTCCTCGACGGAGTGAAGACCTTCGCTTTCTTCCCGCTCGCCCTCTGGAAGGGCCTGCCGATCGACGGCGACGTTCGCGTCTCGGTGCGCTTTTTCCCGTTGGGCGGCACGATCGATCAAGCGGCCGGGATCGCGCTCGGCGTGGGGGCGGACGGAAGCTACTCCGTCGCGCGGGCGAATGCGCTGGAGGACAACCTGCTGTGGGCAAAGGTCGTGCGAGGCCGGCGCACGATCCTCGACACGGTTCGCGACGTCCCCACGCCCAGCAAGGTGTGGCACGAGCTGTCGATCGTCTCGCGTGGCACGTCGGTCGAGGTGTCCGTGGATGGAATCGTACGTTTGAAGAAGAGCCTCGACGCGCCGCTTCGCGGTCGCCTCGGTCTTTGGTCGAAAGCCGACTCTCGCGTGCTCTTCGACGACTTCAAGGTCGAGCGACTCGGAAGGTAGCTGCGCGACCGAAGAAGATGGAGGCGAGCGGCTCAGCTCGCCTTGAAGTGGGACAGGGCCATTCCCAGCGCCGCTGCGAGCGCGATGACCGCGGGCTCGGGGACCTTCTTGACGCGGACCACCAAGGCCAGGGTGGCGAGTGCGATGAGCACGGTGGGGACGTCCACCAGCGCTCGCCGCGCGAGCACGAAGACCGAGCCGGCGACGGCCCCCACCGCGCCCGAGGTAACGCCTTGTACGAAGGCCTTCACGCGAGGGCTGGCGACGAGACGACGATAGTGAGGCGCCGCCAACACCACGACCAGAAAGCAAGGCACGAACACGCCGATCGCCGCGAGCGTGGCTCCCGCGAGCCCCGCGACCAGATAACCGATGAAGCCGACCGTGATGACCACCGGTCCGGGCGTCAACATGGCGACGGCGACCGCGTCCATGAATTGCCGCTCGCTCAGCCATCCGGCCTCGTCCACGACTCCTCCGTGCAGGAACGGAACAATCGCGAGCCCGCTTCCGAAGACGAAGAGGCCGGCCGTGGAAAAGTAGGTCAGGACCTTCAAGAGGGTCGTTCCCCCAGCGGCCCCATGCAGCCCCGAGACCAACAAGGCGGGAACGGGGAGCAACGTGGAGGGAGGTGTCGTGCCTTCTCGCGCTCGTCCTCGTGCTCTCTCCCGTTCGCGTAGCGTGAGGACGAGCAACCCTCCGGCGACCACGAGCAACATCGACTCTTTCGCGAACACTGCCGTGCTCAGCGCGTTCACGCTCATCACGCCCCAAAGGAGGCGATCTCGCTTGAGGGTCTTGTCGGCGAGCGCCGCCGTGCTGCGCGCCATCAGCCCGATCACCGAGGCCCCGACTCCGTAGAACGCGCCCTGCATCCAGGACAGACCTCCGAATCGTACGTAGAGCGCAGCCAGCGCGACCACCATCACGAACGACGGCGCGATGAACGCGACGCTCGTCGCAGCGGCGCCTGCTACGCCGGCGCGCACCCAGCCCAGATAGATGGCGAGCTGAGCGGCGAGCGGCCCCGGTGCCAACTGCGACAACGCGAGGCCCTCTTCGTAGTCGCGCTCGCGAATCCACCGCCGTTGCACGACGAGGTCCGCGTGCATCCTTCCGACGAGCGCCGCGGGGCCGCCGAAGCCGGTGGCACCCAAACGCAGGAAGTAGAGCGTCAGGTCTCGCGTCGAACAACCTTCGGCGGGGCCGTCCGTGGCCTCGGGCGACGCGCCCACCGAGGCCGCGGACCGACCAGGGGGAAGGGTCATCGGATTTCGCCGCGTATCGCCGCCGCGGCGTATCGCGCCCGGGTCAGGCGCTCGGCAACCACGTCCCAGCGGAGGTTGGCGAAAAACGCGTCGACGTACCGCGCCGCGCCCGCTCCGTAGTCCATCTGGTAGGCGTGCTCGTACATGTCGAGGACCAGCAACGGCGCGCCGAAGGCGAGGTTCTGAGTGTGGTTGCCGCTCCATACAACGACGAGCGCGTCGCGATGAAGGTCGAGAGACAGGGTGACCCACCCGCTTCCGCCGCCGAGGGAGAGCGCCGCAGAGCGGAAGGATTCTTCCCAGACTGCCCGTGAACCGAAGGCTGTCACGAGCGCGCCGTCGACCGCTGCACTCGTCGCGCCGTCTCCTCCCAGATTGGCGAAATAGAGCTCGTGCATGGTCGTCGAGCCACGGAACGAGAGCGCGCGTTCGTGGAGAGCCCCCACCACGAAGGGGGGGGCGTCTCTCGGCGCGCGCGCGATTTCCTCTTCGACCCGGTTGAGGTTCTTCACCGCGCCCGCGTAGTTGTTGTCGTGATGGGAGACCAAGAGGCGCTCGGAGAGTCCACGGAGCTTGGTGGGGTCGAAGGGGAGCGGCTCGACGACGTGCGGTCGGGGGGCAGACAGCGGCCGCGGGGCCGATGTCTTGGCAGTAGCGGACGGCGGTAGCCCGGCAGGCTGAGCAGGCTGAGCAGGCTGGGCAGGCTGAGCAGATCGCGCGGGCTCGGCCTCGGCGCGACAAGAGGTCAGCAACATGGCGCCGCTGGCGGCGATCGCGGTGAGCGCTGCGCGGCGGTCGAGGTCGTGGCTAGTGGACATGGGCAAAAATTCCTTTCGACGCCCGCGCGTTCGTCGGCCGGCGCTTGCGTCGCGACTCGCGCCCGTTGGGCCAGGTGATAGGGATATAGCAGCTGCTAGCGGGACTTTCCTCATCATGTAGCAGCTGTTTGAAAACTCCCAAGCTGTCGGCGGTTTCTCGAGTAGCAGAGACTGCCAACCGGTCGCCGACGGCGCCCTCCAGGCCGGCGCGACGCCTATCGTGCGCCCGATCCGTCACAAAAGCGGTAGGTTTGCCTTCACGTCATGCCTCGGCTCCCCGAATCGGTTCCGTCACCGTGAGCGCCGCGCGAACGGGCACCGCGCTCGCGCTCCTCGCCGCCGTCGCGTTCGGCGCGACCGCTCCGATGTTGTCTCGATTGGGCGCCGGAAGCTCGCCGTTCACGGTCGCCACCCTTCTTTACGCCGGGGCCGCAGCCTTCGCGGGAGCGGCGTCGCTGCTCTCGCCGCAGCACGGAAAGGAAGCGCCGCTTCGGCGAGCTCAGCTCCCGCGGGTGTTCCTCGTCGCTGTCCTCGGCGCGGGTGTCGCGCCGGTCGCGCTCGCTTGGGGTATCGTCCGCACGGGCGCGACCACGGGCACGCTGCTGCTGAACTTGGAGGCCGTGTTCACGGTGCTGCTCGCGCGGTTCGTCTACCGCGAGCCAGTAGGACGGCGCGTCGCCTGGGCCCTGGCGGCAATGCTCGTCGGTGGGATGAGCTTGACGGTCGGAACGTTCGGCGAGGCAGGCGTAGATGCGCGTGGGGTCATTGCCGTCGGATTGGCAACGCTTGCGTGGGCAGCCGACAGCACGCTCACCCGGGCTCTCGCCGACACGAGACCGCTCTCCGTCGTCGGAGGGAAGGCCACGATGGGCGCGTGTGTCACCGCGCTGGTCGCCGCGTGGACGCGCGCGCGATGGCCGACCATCGGAGCGAGCCTCGGGCTCATCGGTTGCGGCGCGCTCGGCTACGGAGCGAGCCTGGTCCTCTACCTTCGGGCGCAACGCTTGATGGGAGCCGGTCGTACCGGCTCGATTTTCGCGGTCGCTCCGTTCATCGGCGCGGCGCTGGCGAGCGTCGTCGCTCGCACCCTTCCAACGCCGTTCATGGTGCTCGGCGCCGGACTCTTCGGATTGGGCGTCTACCTGCACGCGACCGAGCGCCACGCGCACCGGCATCGACACGCGCCGCTCACGCACGAGCACGCCCACGTGCACGACGACGGGCACCACGAGCACGTGCACGAGGGAACGGTGACGGGCGAGCACAGCCACGTGCATTCCCATGTCGCGCTCGAGCACGAGCACGACCACGCGCCCGACCTGCATCACGAGCATGACCACTGAGCGACGGCTCGCAGGCCGGTAGCGTCGAGGCAGCCGAGTAGAACGTGCGCAAGGGGCGCCCGAAGGCCGCGCTGCGCCGGCATGGCGCTTGGTGGGGTTCGGCAACCTCCGTGCCAGGACCGAGACCGCCTCGGCGCGGCCGCCGCGACCCCGGAAGGTCGCGAAACGCCATCCCCGCGAGCCCAGCCGACACCCCTGAAAAGTGCCTTGATTTACTTACGCTCTGGTGAGGGGAAGGGTTGCCGAGCTCCTCGGGGCGGGATACCGTCGCTGCAAGAGATAGTTCTTGCGTGCCGGCCGGAGCGAGCAGCGTCACGCTCGACGGGCCTTCGCTCGCGATGCTCGTGGACGGCGTCGACCTTCGCTCGGTCCGCCGCCTCGATGCCTGGGAGCCGAAGAAGCGCAGGGAGCCACGGAATCTTCCGAAGCGGACCGCCTCTACTCGCTCGTCGCTTCGTGCGAGGCCAATGGCAAGAACCCCGTCGCGTACCTGACCGACGTGCTGTTGCGCATCGGCCGACCGCGCCAGAAGGTCGACGACCTGCTTCCCGACCGCTGGAAACCGTCGTAGCTCGCAGGCGCATCGTCAAGCATGCCGCACGGGGCCCTGTCGAGCGGCACGCGCGCGCCCATTCCTCAACGGTTACCCCGAGATCGAGCTTGGCACCCTCGGCGAGCGCGTAGGGCCCGGGGTCGAGGGTCTCCTCCCAGCAGGCTGCGAGCAGCTCGTCGACCTGGCCGCCGCTCTTGGCGAGCTTGCGGTCCGCGAGGACGCGCTCCTCCCGCACCTTCATGGCGCGGACGCGGCCCTGGAGCCCCGAAGGGCACGTGATGACGTCTGCCATGCGCTGCCTCCACGGGGGCAAAGCAGCCCGGGAGGCGCGTCGGGGACAGCGCGCGCGTCAGAGGTCGAAAACGTCGCGAATCTGATCGTCCAGTGCCTTGGAGTCGATGCCACCGTTGGGGAGATCCTCGCTCACCACGAGGCGGCCGTTCGGTCCGCCGTCGGGACCGGGCAGTACACCGCGCTCCTCGTACCACTTCCGCTTGCGCTCCCAGCGATCGCGATACTCCGGCACAGTGAGCATGCCGAGGTGCTCCCAGATGATCTTCAGGCCGGACGCGGCGTCGTCGATCGTGAAGTCCGGCAGCCGGTGGTCGCCGTCGGCGGCGACGAACGGCTGCTCGTACTGGTAGTCGATGCCGCGCTCGTGGAGCTTGTCCGCGAGAATGACCTCGGACTTCGAGCGCACCCGATCGCCACGCGCCGTGCGGTGGATCAGGCGCTCTTCGAGGAACCGCTTCTCCACCTCGATGAGATTCGGGTCCGCAAACAGGTTCGTGCAGCGTCGAGCCGTCTCAGACTCGCTTGCGTCAGCGAACTTCAGCAGGTCCCGCGCTTCGCCTTGATGCAGCAGGATGATCTTGTCCTTCTGCCGAGTAAGCGCGGTGTACAGCAGCTCGCGGGAGAGCACGCGGCACGGGTTCGGGAGGATCACGAACGTCAGGCCGAACTCGCTGCCCTGCGTCTTGTGGACGGTAAGCGCGTAGGCGAGTTCCAGCGGCGGAACCTTCTCGTCACCGAACTCACTCGGGAAGTACTTGATGCCGATCCCCTGGTGCGTGACGAACTCGACGACCAGGTTCTTCGGAATGAACTGTTTGCCGTAGCTCTTGTAGTCGCCCGTTAGGATGCCGACGTCGCCGTTCGCGACATACGGGTTCTCCTCTGGCTTCGGCCAGCAGTAGCGCCGAGCGCCGTTGACGATGCTGATCACCTTGTCGCCGTAGAGGAGCCCCTGCGGCCCCATCGGCGGCGGGATCTTGCGCCTGAAGAACTCAGCGTCCGCCCACTCACGCGTGCGGCTGCGGAACACCTCTTGGATCATGCGATTCACGCGATCGACGCCCGGAAGTCCTGCGCGGACGGGTGACAGCACCTGCCAGGTCTCGGCCTTCGCGGCGGCTCCGACGCGGTCGCCGGTGCCCGCGCTGAAGTACGTGACGTTGTTCTTCTCGTAGAGCGTTGCGCCGAGGGTCTGCTCGAACCCGTTCTGGTCGTCACGCGACGCGAGCTTCAGCTCCTCGACCAGCGTTGCGAGCAGGCGCTCCTCGAGCTCCGTGGTCGTGTCCCAGCGCACGAGGCGCAGCGAGGTCGTCGAGAGGTTGTTCGCGCGGTCCCAGATCTCGTCTGCCCCTGGGTCAAGCGGGCGTCCGCTGAACCAGTGCGCGAGAGTGACGTCATCGCGGCGTTCGCTGCCTTGCTGGCGACGCGAGACGGTCAACTCGGCGTAGCTCGGCGCAACCTTAGGGAAGCGGCCTTCCAAGTCATCGGGCGTGAGGTGCGAGACCAGGTCCACGAAGGGGCGCCCACTCCCGATGGGCGGGAGCTGCCGAGGGTCTCCCACGAGGATGAGGCGTTCGACGCCCGCGAGTGCATCCACGACAGCCGCGAGCTGCTCCTCGGTGAGCATCGAACACTCGTCGACGATCACCGTCTTGTGCTGGTTGTGGCGCGCCGCCTCCGGGTTCATGAAGTAGCGGCCTGTCGCGCCATCGTAGCGACGGAGCTTCATCAGGAACTGCGCCACGGTCTTCGCGCCCGCCACGCGAGTCTGGGCTTCGAGGCGAACGCGGGCCTTGCCGGTAGGCGCGAGGAGCAGGAGCCCGCCGGCGCTGACCTCGGGCATCTCGCAGAGCGCACGAAGCAGCGTCGTCTTTCCCGTACCGGCAGGACCGAGCAGTACGCTGAGGCGCGCCGAGAAAAGCTCCTCCAGCGCGGCGGTCTTCTCCGCTCGCGCTCGCTTCTCGTCCTTGTCGACGGCACCTTGGAAGTCCTTGAACTGCGCGTCGATCAGCTTCGCCCAATCGGCCTTGCTGACGTGACGCTTCGCCTTCCGCCGCTTCTCGACCTCCTTGCGGATGAGGTCTCGGCCACTCACGAAGCGATCGAGCTGGAACGCTGGCTCCTTGTTCACGACGAGCGTCGTGACGAAGGGCTCGAAGTCGAGCTCGTTCGCCGCGAGCACGTCGGCACTCAGGGGGAGTTCGGGCTTCACGCCACGCGCGCGAACGTTCTTGATGACCTGGTGGCGGAAGGCAAGCGTATGCCCTTCCAACGCCGCCTGCTCCAGGGCGTCGACGACGAAGCCGCGCACGCGACGGTCATCGAGCGCGCCTTTCAGCGCGCTCGGCTCGGGCAGCGGATGCTTCTCCGCAACAACGGGATCGGGAAACATGCCGCGATCGATCTCGGTGAGGGAGATCGGTTCTCTCGCCGTGCGGTCAAGCTCGTACAGCAAATACGGGTTCGCGAGCAGCTCCGCGTCAGTGGTTGCGACGCCGACGTTCTCGCGCTCCGTCTCTTGGTAGAAGCGCGTCGCCTGCTCGGCGGAGATGGCGAAGCGGCTCAGCAGCTTGAGCAGCGCTTTCCGCTCGGCGGGCAGCTTCGTGTACAGCTTCTTGATGTCCGCGCCGATGAAGGGCGCGAGACCGGGGCTGAGCTTGCGCGGGTCCTTCAGCGCCGCCTCGAACTCCAGCCACGGGTCTTCGTTCCACCTGTCGGCGCGTGCCTGGGTGGCGGCGATGTCCTGCGCGATCAGCGTGCCGTTCTGAACGCCGAGCGCGGAGAGCGCGGAGCCCATGCCGGGGCACGGGCCGCGCATTTTCCAGAGCCGGTTCAGTTGGCGATCGACCCAAGAGATGCACTGGTCCCACGGACCCGCGACAACGTCGCCCAGACGGTGCAGCACCGCCGAGCACGAGAGCAGTGCGGCGATGGCCGCGTCGTGCGTCACGTGCTCCGTGACGTAGGAGAAGTCCTCGCGGTCCTGGTCGGCCACGAAGGCGACGTGCTCGCTGGGGTCGATGCTCGGGTCGTTCTGCGCGAGGTCGAGGATCTCCCGGTACGGCAGAACGAAGCCGTTCTGGAAGTCGGGGCGAATGGAGTGGAGGATGTTTCGCTCGAACGTCACTGAGCGCAGCTTGGTCTTGTCCGTGCTCTTGTACTCGACGGGATCGCCGAGGGCCGTGACGAGGCCGACGCCGACGATCACGCGTCGCCCGTCCTCCGGGGCGAGTGGCGTGCGCTTCGCGTAGAAGAAACACAGGGACTGCTCGGGCTCGACAGCGCTGAAGAACGTGTCGGTGACGGCAAGCTGGTTGTGCTTGTCGTTGAGCCAGCCGCCGTCCTTGTCCCCACCGTCCTCGCCCTTGCCCTTGTTGAAATCGAGGATGGGCTCTCGCTCACGCTCGAACCCAATCTGCAGCTTTTCGGCGATACCTGGCGCACCATCGGGCCCCTCGACTTCGTCGCGACGCAGCCACTTGAAGGGAATCGCCGCCGCCGAGTAAGCGGGCATCGGATACGGGGTCGGAAGCAGGTGCCCATGCGTCCCCTTGCTCGCGGACGTGTACGGGTGGCGAATCTCGCGAGTGAGGGCGAACGGAGCCATGAACGTCGCGCGCTCCTCCACACACGGCGGCCACTCGGCCTGCGTGAGCTGGTCGAGGCGCTTCCCCGCGCACGCAGACTCCTTCGTGTCGTCGCGCTTCTCGCCGATATTCTTGAGGACGAGGCACGCCGTGTTCTCGACCGGCTTACGGCAGGCAGAACCCGTCCAGCCGTTGTCGTGCCACGGCACGCGGATGGAGACGTGCTGAAGGGCCAACTGGCGCGCCCCTGCAGAGAGCTTCATCGGCGCCCCCACGGCGCGACACTCGAACAAGGCGCGCGTGTCCCAGGTGCCGCGCGCACGTCGGGCCGGTCGGAGGAGCCGTGAAGGTGTGGGTGTGAGGCAGACATGGCGGACGCTGGTCCCTGTTGGCGACTGGTGATGATACCGGATGCCGGCTGCTCGTGTCGACCTGCCTCTCGCTGGGTCTCGCTGGGTCGCTGTGGAACGGGCTTACGGAGGGCACGCCGGGGACAACAATCCTCGCGGCGATGGGCGGGCGCGGCGTATCGTGGTCGGGATGACCGCCATGGCGCGCAGGGGGCTGAGCCCCGAGTTCCTCGGCGACCTCCAAGCAGGTTTGCTGGCGCCTATCCGCGAGCGCGTAGCGAGGGACCAGAGCCTCTGCCTCGAGCTGCGCGAGGACTACATCAACGTCTACTACCGGGGCGGGAGCGTGATGCGGGTGTCCCGGTCCAACGGGGGTTATTCGGCATTCTTCGACACGAAGTACTTCCATGGTGCGGTGCCCTCGATGCCCGGGGCTCGCCTACGCGAGGCCTCTGACGTCGCGGCCTGGTTGGATGCGCTCCCCACGCTGAAACAGGCGATGGACCTCGCGCAGCCCGGCGAGGAACGAGAGGTCCAGCAACTCATCCTTCGCGACAACAACGTCGGAGGCATCGCACGCTCGACCGACTACTACGTCTGCGACATCGAGTACGCGAACCACCACGGCCGCTTCGACGTCGTCGCGGTCCGGTGGCCATCAACGCCCACCGCGCGGAAGAAGCAGGGCGGCCATCGCCTCGTGCTCGGCGAAGTGAAGGTCGGCGACGGCGTACTCGAAGGGACTGCCGGTCTTCACGCTCATGTCGATGACGTGAACGGCTACCTCGCTGCGGGCGGCCTCGCGGCGCTCAAGGAGGAGATGCTCCGAGTCTTCAACCAGAAGCGCGCGCTCGGGCTGATCGACTGTGAGAAGGACCTCACGGGCTTCAGCGACGAGCCGCCCGTGCTTCTCCTCGTCCTCGTCAACCACGACCCGGACAAGTCCCGGCTCCGCGAGCTGCTCCGCTCGCTGCCTCCGAGCCCACACGCGGAGCTGCGCATCGCCACGGGCAGCCTGCTCGGCTACGGGCTCTACGATCCGGCGATCCTCACGGTCGACGAGGCACTCGCGCGCTTCGAGGACTGCATCTGATGGCCTCAGGCCCCGTCCTCACGATCCACCGGGCGGCGGATGAGATCGGCGGCAACTGCATCGAGCTCGAACACGATGGGCACCGGCTGCTCCTCGACGCGGGCAGCCCGCTGGTGGGCGATGGGACCACCGCGCAGCAAGGCGCGATCCCGCGCACCCTCGACACGTCGAAGGACATCGCGGGCTTGATCATCTCCCACCCGCACCAGGACCACTGGGGCCTCCTCCGCTTGCTGCCAGCGTCTTGGTCGGTGTGGAGCGGCGCTGCGTCCGAGACGCTGATTCGGATGACGGCGTCGCTCTCGGGCGGCGGCATCGCCCAGAGGTTCCAGACGTACCGACCGCACGAGCCGTTCAGCGTCGGCCCGTTCACGATCACGCCGTTCCTCACGGACCACTCGGCTTTCGACGCGCACATGCTGCTCGTGGACGTGGGCGGAAGGCGCGTCCTGTACTCGGGCGACTTCCGCCGCGTCGGGCGCAAGGCAGCCCTCGTGGATCGGCTGATGAAGAGCCCGCCGCCCGGCGTGGATGTGCTCCTCCTTGAGGGGACCACGCTCGGTCGCGCGGAGGCGTTCCCGACGGAGGCCGCGCTCGAGGACGATTTCGTCTCGCTGTTCCAGCGCACGCCCGGGCGCGTGTTCATCACGTGGTCCGCCCAGAACATCGACCGCACTGTCACCATCTACCGGGCCTGCAAGAGGGCGGGGCGGACCTTGGTCCTCGACCTGTACACCATCGACGTCATGGAGCGCCTCTCGGCGCTGCGCGACACGCTCCCCAGGCTCGGATGGCTAGAGGTGCGCGCCGTCATCACGTCGAGCATGAAGTGGATGTACGAGAGCCCCAACCGCATGAACGCGCCCGCGTTCGTCGAGCGCGTCGCGACGTCGGGTCACGCCATAGGGGCCGCGAATCTGGCAGAGATGCAAAACGCCGTCGTGATGCTGCGCTCATCGCTCCTCCGCGACTTCGGCAAGAAGGGCGTCGAGCCCACCTCCAACGACGCTTGGGTGTTCTCGATGTGGTCCGGCTACCTGAAGACGCCCGAGTACCAGCAGGTGCGTGCGACCTTCGAAGCGGCAGGCGCGACCTTCGCGCAGATTCACACGAGCGGCCACGCTTCGCGCGACGATCTCGAGGAATTCGCGCGCAGCATCGCCCCACGCCGCCTCGTGCCGATCCACAGCTTCGCGTGGGACGAGCACCTCGACGGCTTCGAGAACGTGCATCGTCTCCGCGACGGCGAGCCGTTCGCGATCCGCTGATCAGGAAGGAAGCCTGGGTGCCGAACGGCGTCTGCTGGGTGGAGCGAACACCGCCGCGTCGATTGGGCACGCTGTCGCCGAGGCAGCTGGACCGCGAAGGCATCGAGACGAACGGGACGGCCAAGCTGCGAAAGATCGTGGAGTCGGCACACCTCGACCGAATCTTGCCGGGCGTCCGCTAGGGCGCCGCGGGGAACGCTCGCGACCCCCGCGGGGGTGACCTGCGGGCATAGGCGAGCCGCGGTGAACCCCGCCTCTCCCATCGTGCAGGCGCGGATCGCCACCTACGATCCCCCGACCCGCGACGTGGGCGAGTGGCCGACTAAGCCAGCACCGGCGTCGGTCGACGAGAGGAGCGGCATGGACCGCGGGCCTTCACCGTGACAGATTGCGCGGCGATGTTCGGAGTACGGTACGACACCTGGGCGCGAGAGCTCGTCCGCACGCGACCGAGACTCGCCGGCCTCTACCTCGTCGGCGTCGGCGGGGCGTGCTTCGGGTTCTTGAGCCTCGTCTTCCGCGCGACGGGCATTGGCTACGTGGCTCTCGTGCCGTTCGTCTGCATCACCTTCGGCGGGTGGATGGCGCTTTTCGGGAGCTCCCAGAAGGGACCCGAGACACCGGCGTGGTACCGCGTCGGCGCGGTCGCCATGATCATGCTCGCCGTCGTCGCGACCTTCACCGCGACCTCTTGGCTTCCTGTGCTCCTCGCGCCATGAGCGCGGACCCGCGTCGTCCGTCGACGGTGTCCGAGGGCCCCGCCCCGCCGGAGCGTGAGCTCGAGAACGGCGGGCACGAACGGAAAGCGCGTTCGAGAATTTCGCCGGGTTACCGAGCTACGACGGCCGGCTGATGTCGGCGCTGACGCGGATCTTCGTGAAGACCGTGCTCGGCTTCTACCGCGAACGAGGTGGTGGACCTCCACGCGGACAGAGCGGAGCGGTGGTCGCGGTTCAGCGCACGTCTTCCGATCTGAAGCTGAACCCGCACGTGCACGCGGTATTCCTCGACGGCGCGTATCGGGACAAGGGCGACGAGCTCGACTTCCGTGCCGCTCGGCACCTGTCGACGCGGGACGTGGGGCGGTGCTGGAGCGCACGCGCGACCGGATGGTGAAGTGGCTTCGTCGTCGGGGCCTTCTCGTCGAGGACAGCGATTCCGAGGATGAGGGCGACGGGAGGGCCGTGCTCGCGGCGTCGGCGGTCTCGGGCACTACGCCGCCTGCCGGTCCGGAGTGGCGCCGAGGCGCGCTGCTCTTCGAGTGCCGACCCATGGTGTTCGAGCGCCCGCTGTGTGTCGCGCTCGATGGTTTCACCCTCCACGCGGCGACGCGGGCCGGTGGGCACGACGAAGCTGGCCGGGAGGCACTGCTGAAGTACGTGTTGCGCCCCGCGGTCGCGCAGGAACGCGTGACCCGAGGGCCTGACGGCCTCGTCCGGATCACGCTGAAGAAGCCTTTTTCGGACGGCACGGTGGCGGTGGACATGGATCCACTCTCGCTGCTCAGCCGTCCGCGGCGTCGGTACCCGCGCCGCGCTTGCACACCGTTCGGTATGCGGGGGTGCTCGCGTCGGCGAGTAAGGTTCGGGCTCGTCTGGCGCCGAAGCCGGCGGTTGCTCCAATACCCACGGTGGACGTGCCCGAGAGACCGCGCCGAGGCGGCTATCGTCCGTGGGCGGAGCTTCTTAAACGGACCTTTGGGTTCGACGTTTTGACCTGCCCGTGCTGCAGCGGAAGGATGAAGCTGCTCGCGCTCGTCACCGATCCGACCAGCGTCGCTCGGTACCTGCGGGGCATTGGCGAGCCCACCGACGTGCCGAAGCGCACGCCCGCTCGAGGGCCTCCGTACTGGGCAAGTCGAGTCCTCCGTCGAGGTGCCGGTAGCGTCGAGGCAGCCGAGTAGAACGTGCGCAAGGGGCGCCCGAAGGCCGCGCTGCGCCGGCATGGCGCTTGGTGGGGTTCGGCAACCTCCGTGCCAGGACCGAGACCGCCTCGGCGCGCCCGCCGCGACCCCGGAAGGTCGCGAAACGCCATCCCCGCGAGCCCAGCCGACACCCCTGAAAAGTGCCTTGATTTACTTACGCTCTGAGCTCGGAGGCGCGCGGGTAGGGCAAGGGCCGGAGGAGGAGGCACTCGACGAGGCTGAACGTCGCCGTCGTCGCCCCGATCCCGAGCGCGAGGACGAGGAGGATCGTGGCAAAAAAACCAGGAGACTTGGACATTTGGCGCAATGCGTGGCGCGCGTCGAGGAGGACGTTCATCGGGCTCTCTCAGGCCGCGTCGGCGGCGCCGTTGGGGTTCGCGGGGTGGTCCTCCACGACGGTCCCGTCGAAGAGGTGGATCGCGCGCGACGCGCGGCGTGCGTACTCGCGCGCGTGGGTCACGATGCAGATCGTGGCTCCCCCGCGGTGGAGCTCGTCGAGCAGATCCATGAGCGCGTCGCCGTTTTTGGAGTCGAGGCTGCCGGTCGGCTCGTCCGCGAACACGATCGCGGGATCGCCGGCGACCGCCCGCGCCACGGCGACACGCTGCTGCTGGCCGCCCGAGAGCTGGCTCGGCGCGTGACCTCCGCGGTGGCTCATCTTCACCCGCTCGAGCGCGGCGTCCACCCTCGCGCGGCGCTCCGCGCTCGGCATCCCGCGGTAGAGCAGCGGGAGCTCCACGTTCTCGCGCACGCTGAGATCGCCGATCAGGTTGAAGCTCTGAAAGACGAAGCCGATCTCCTTGTTCCGAACCTTCGCGCGGGAGCGGGCATCCATTCCGGACACCTCGGTCCCGGCGAGGCGGTAGGTGCCTGCGGTGGGGACGTCGAGGAGGCCGAGGATCGAGAGGAGGGTCGTCTTGCCGCTCCCCGACGGCCCCTCGATCGCGACGTACTCCCCGCGCTTCACGTCGAGGTGGATCTCGCGGAGCGCGTGGGTCTCGAGCTCGGCGGTCGTAAACACCTTCTTGACCCCGCGCAGGCGGAGGAGCGGTTCGTTCTGATCTTCGTTCATTGGGGTGGCCTTCGTTTCGTCGGTTTGGGCAGGAGCACGATCATCGGATACGGAGGAGGGGCGCGGCCTCGTAAGGCGAGGTGTCCGAGACGACGACACGGTCGCCTTCGCGGAGGCCGGACTCGACCAGGATTTCCCGGGGAGAGCCCCTCCCGAGGCGAGGCACCGCGCGCCTGGCGGAGGTCCCGTCCGCGGACAGGACGAACATCGGGGACGGACCGTTCTCCCTCGCGGAGACCGGCCGGCCGACCACGAGCGCGTTCGGGACCGTCGCGATCTCGACGCTGCCCGTCACGGCCTGATCCGCGCGCGCCGCGGGCGGTACGTTCGAGATCGCGACGAGCAGCTTCACCGTGCCTGCGACCACCGAAGGATCGACACGTTCGACCACGCCGAGCATGCCCGGCGGGGACTCGAAGCGCACGGGCGCGCCCTTCTGCACGTCCTTCGCGCTCGCCTCGGCGACCTTCACCTCGGCGCGGAGCTTCTCGGGCCCTGCGATCTTCGCGATGAGCGCGCCCATCGCGACCCACTGCCCGCTCTCGAGCGGCACGTCCTGGACGACCCCGTCGATCTTCGCGCGCACCTCGAGCGCGGCGAGCTGCCGGCAACCTCCGTGCCAGGACCGAGACCGCCTCGGCGCGGCCGCCGCGACCCCGGAAGGTCGCGAAACGCCATCCCCGCGAGCCCAGCCGACACCCCTGAAAAGTGCCTTGATCTACTTACGCTCTCGAGCGAAGGCTCTTTCGCGATCTCGTCAGCCTCGGAGGTCCCGCTGCCGCGATGATCGGGGCCGAGGTCGCGTCGTTTCAGCTCGCGGGCGTTGCGGCCGCAAGGTACGGGGTGAGCTGGCTCGCCGCACATCAGCTCGGGCTCACGATCGCGTGGCTCGCGTTCGTGGCTCCGCTCGACATCTCGCAAGCGGCGGCGATTCGTGTGGCAGAAGTGCATGCCCGAGCCGGCGGCCGCGCGAGCCGGCGAACCGGCGCCGTCGCGATCGGGCTCGCGGTGTTCGTCGCCAGCGCGACGGCGCTCGTGCTCTTGCTCGCGCCCGGCCCGCTCGTACGCCTTTTCGTCGAGGTCGGGCCGACGGAAGACCAGGCTGCGAGCGTGCTCGAGCACGGGCGGGCCGTCCTCGGTGTTGCGGCATGCTTTCAGGTCTTCGACGGTGCTCAGGTGGTCGCGGCGGGAGCCTTACGCGGGCTACGAGACACGCGAGTCCCCTCGCTGATCGGAGTCACGTGTTACGGGTTGGTGGCGCCGCTCGCCGCGTGGTTCGCGGCGGTCCCGCTCGGGCTCGGCGTCGTCGGGATCTGGATCGGCCTCGCGGCGGTGCTCGCCTTGGTGGCCGTGGCGCTGGTTCATCGTTTCCTCGTCGTGACTGCAAGTCGATAGGCCCTGCTGCCACCACCTGGTGCGCTCGCCGTTCTGCGCAAATCGCCAGAAGCGTCGGTGACGCGACCGAAAGAGGTCACGTTTCGCGGTCCGGTTGCTAGTCACGTCGTGTGCTGCACGAAACCCGCTCCGAGCAACGTGTCTGAGCGCGCACCGAGGTCGGCCGCCCCGCTCGGCACCTGGGTAGTCAACCGCTGCAGGCAGCTCCCGCGTGGACCTTCCGCGTGCTCGCCAGCGCAAAGCGATTTCTTTTCGATGGGAGCTGTAATCGGGCGGGGGGACCCGCGTCTCCTGGGCGAGGAGCTCTCATGAGAAAAACTTTCGTGGCGTTGGTTTGCACTTTGATCTGGGCTTGTCGCAGCGCGAACCCAGGCGAATCCATGGGCGATGCGGCGCTCGCGCCAGCGACCTCGAGCACGGCTCCTCCCACCTCGACCGTTGTTCCTGAGGACGCCCGCACCGCGCCATTGCCTTCGGTTGCGAGGACAGGGCCGGCTTCGAGCCCGTCCAAGAGCACCCCGCAAGCGCACCACTACGTCTGCCCGATGCACCCCAAGGTCGTTCGTAACGCCCCGGGCGACTGCCCCGAGTGCGGGATGCACCTCGTTCCCCGTGACGGAGGCCAAAAATGACGACGCCATCGAATGCAGGGCCCCATGTTGCTCCGCCAAAGGAGAACGCAACGTCCGCGACGCCGATGAGCACCACGCCAGTCGAGCTAGACCTGCCCGTAGGCGGAATGACCTGCGCGAGCTGCGTGCGACGCGTCGAGACCGCGCTCTCTCGCACCGCTGGCGTCACCTCCGCCGACGTCAACTATGCGCTCGGGCGAGCGAAGGTTACCTACGATCCTTCGAAGGCGACCCGCACCCAGATCGCAGACGCCATTATCGACGCGGGCTACGATGTCCCCAAGCCGGAGGTCCCGAGCGAGGAGCGGATCGAGCTCGGTGTCCTCGGCATGACGTGCGCCGCCTGCGTGCGCCGCATCGAGACCGCCGTCGGCGCCGTGCCCGGCGTCGCCAAAGCCGAGGTCGATCTCGTTCGCCACGTCGCTACCGTCGCGTTCTCCCCGGCGACCACGTCTGTCGAAGCCATCTCGGCCTCGATCGAAGGTGCCGGATACGAGGTGGTTCGCGAAACCACTAGCGCCCGAGCGGGCCAGGACTCGAGCGCGGCGCGGGCGAAGGCGATCGAGGACGCAGAGGAGCGGGAGACGGTGTCGATGCGGCGCGGCTTCATCGTCGCTGCAGCGCTGACGGTCCCGCTGCTCGTGGTCGCCATGTCGCACGGCGCGATGGCGTGGACCGAGACGACCTTCGGCCGATGGCTCCAGCTCGCCCTCGCGACGCCGGTCGTGCTCGGCCCTGGGCGCCGCTTCTTTCGCCTCGCGTGGGTCGCCGCGAGGCATCGAGCCGCGGACATGAACACGCTCGTCGCGCTCGGCGCGGGAGCGGCCTGGCTCTACTCGACCATCGCGCTCTTGGCCCCCGGCCTCTTCCCTCACGCCGCGCACGGTGCGATGCCGCATCTCTACTTCGAGGCCGCGGCCGCCGTCCTCACGTTCGTGCTCCTCGGGAAGATGCTCGAGGCCCGTGCCCGAAAGCGCTTGTCGGACGCCGTCCGCGGGCTCCTGGCGCTCCAGCCGAAGGTAGCGCGCCGGGTCCGAGGCGACCGCGAGGACGAGATCCCGATCGACATGCTGCGACCGGGGGACTTGGTGCGTGTGCGCCCGGGCGAGCGCATCCCTGCCGACGGCAAGATCGTAAACGGCACGTCGGCGGTGGACGAGGCCATGCTCACCGGAGAGAGCTTGCCGATCGATAAGGTCGCTGGCGACGCCGTACACGGAGGCACGCTCAACCAAAGCGGCGCGATCACCTTCCGTGTCGATCGCGCGGGAAAGGGGACTGCCCTCGCCCGCATCGTGGAAGCCGTCGAGCAAGCGCAGGGCAGCAAAGCTCCGATCGCGCGCCTCGCGGACACGGTGAGCGGCATCTTCGTTCCTATCGTGCTCGCCATCGCCGTCGCGACCTTCATCGTGTGGACGGCGATCGATCCAACGTCGACCGGCATCGCGGTAGCGGTCGAGCGGCTCGTTGCGGTGCTGGTGATCGCCTGCCCCTGCGCGCTCGGCCTCGCCACTCCCGCGGCCGTCGCGGTGGGAACCGGTCGCGGCGCGGAGCTCGGGATCCTGGTCAAAGGAGGGGCTGCGCTGGAAGGGCTCAGTCGGATCACGAGCGTGCTCCTCGATAAGACCGGCACGGTCACCGAGGGCAAGCCCAAGCTCACCGACGTGGTGGCCGCCGGGGGAACGGATCCGGCCGAGCTGCTCGCCGCAGCCGCCAGCGTCGAGATCGAGAGCGAGCATCCCCTCGCAAAGGCCGTGGTCGCCGGGGCGCGCGACCGCGGCGCCGAGCCGCGCGCCGGAGAGAGCTTCCTCAGCCGCCCGGGCAAGGGTGTGAGCGCGCTCGTCGCGGGTCGAGAGGTGAGGGTGGGCACGGCTTCGTGGCTCCGCGAGGCAGGTGCCGACACGACAGCCCTCGAGACCGACGCGGAAAAGCTCGCGGAAGCCGGCAAGACCCCGTTCTTCGTGTCCATCGACGGCAAGCTCGCCGGTCTCGTCGCCGTCGCCGACACGCCCGCCCGCGGCGCGCGCGAGGCCATCGCCGCGCTTCGCGGTCTCGGCGTAAGGGTCACGATGCTCACCGGTGACCGCGAGCGCACTGCGAAGGCGATCGCCGCCACGCTCGGGATTGACGCGGTCGTGGCGGAGGTAGGCCCAGAGGACAAGGCCGGTGCGGTCGCAGACGAGCGCGCCAAAGGCGAGGTGGTGATGATGGTCGGGGACGGCATCAACGACGCTCCGGCGCTCGCTGGCGCGCACGTGGGGGTCGCGATCGGAGGCGGGGTCGACGTCGCCGTCGCTGCGGCGGACGTGGCGTTGCTCCGGGAGGGGATCGCGAGCCTGCCGATCGCGCTCCGGCTCGGTAAGGCGACCATGCGTACGATCCGACGCAATCTATTTTGGGCGTTCGTCTACAACCTCGTCGGCATTCCCATCGCCGCTGGCGCGCTCTACCCGCTCATGGGCTGGCAGCTCTCCCCGGTCATCGCGAGCGCGGCGATGTCCCTCTCGAGCGTGTCGGTCCTCGCGAGCTCGCTCCTGCTGCGCTCGTTCGCGAGAAACGACGCTTGACGCGCTCCTGCAGGGCAAGAAGCTCGGGCCGCGCGCGACGAGCGCGGCCCGCGGAGCATTCGCAACGTTCGAGCCGCAAACAATCTTCGATTCTTTTTGCTCGTAGGTGTCATCCGACGACGAGCGCTGCGTCTTCGAGTCAGACGCCGAGAACGAGCTTCTCGGCGCGGAAAGAGAGAAGCCCATGAACCCGAAAGAGACTGAATTGACCGTAGACAACATGACGTGCGGCGCTTGCGTGCGGCACGTGACGACGGCGCTCAAGGCGTTCGACGGCGTCGAAACCGTGGCCGTCGACTTGGGCACGGCGAAGGTACGCGTTACTTACGGCGCAGAGGCGCCGGTCCGTGCCGACCTCGTGACGGCGCTCGAACGCGCAGGGTATCCCGCTCGCTAGCCTCGGGCTGTAGGGCGCGGATCGCCGACGCAGTCCGCGCCCTGCACTTATCTCAGAAAATCGGTCACGTTCGGCCGCCGGAGCGCTAGCAGGAACGGCCTGACAAGAAGGAGCTTTCATGAACGTCTTCCATTCCCTCACTGCCACGCTCGTGGTCGTGTTCGCCGCGGCATGCTCGCCCGCCGCGGCGCCCGTCTCGCAATCTCCGAGCGATCCTTCCAATCCTTCGGCGGCGGAGGGGCCGGTCGCGACGGCGGCAGCGTCCGCGACGCTCCCGGTGGCGACGGCTCCCGCACCGAGCGATGAGCACGCCGGCCACGCGCACCACGACCACGGGGCGGCTACACAGACGACCTCGGCCGCGCCCTCCGCGTCGCCTTCGCCGTCTGCCCCCGCGCAAGCCGTGACTTACGTGTGCCCCATGCACCCCGAGGTCACCTCCAGCAGCCCTGGCGTCTGCCCGAAGTGCAACATGAAGCTGGTCCCCAAGAAATGATCCGTCAGCTCGCGCTCACCGTCGCGCTCTCGTTGTCGATAGGCGGGTGCGCGTCGACCTCGGCAAAGCCCGCCCTCGACGAGGTCGCCTCCACGGTAAAGTCGCGGTCGGGGCACTCGCTTCGAAAGGGCGCCGACGGGGCGGACGACAAAGAGGCCGAGCGCGCCATCGATGGCCTGCTCGCCCGTCCGCTCACGGCCGACGCCGCCGTGCAGGTCGCGCTCCTTCTCAGCCCGCACCTGCGCGCGAAGCTCGAAGAGCTCTCGATTGCGCGCGCGGACTACGTGCAAGCGGGTCTCCTGAAGAACCCCGTCTTGGGGATCGGCAAGACGGCGTGGGATGCCGAGCACATCGATCCGAACCTCTTCATGACGGTCGAGCAGGATTTTCTGGATGCCGTGACCATCCCGCTGCGCAAGCGGGTGGCCGCGACCGAGCTCGAGGCGACGAAGCTCTCGGTCGCCGACGAGGTCCTCGCCCTCGCCGCCGAGACACGCACCGCGTTCTACGAAGCGCAGGCTGCCGAAGCGGTCGCGGCGATGCGAGCGCTCGTCGACGACGCCGCGCACACAGCGGCCGATATCGCGCGTAGCCAGCACGGCGCCGGCAACATGAACGACCTGAGCCTCACCAACGAGCTCGGGCTCGCGGCTCAGACCGGCCTCGAGCGCAAGCGCGCCGCGGTCGCCTCCGCGGTCGCACGCGAGACCTTGAACAAGCATATGGGCACGTGGGGAAAGCGCGCGGGGTGGAAGCTCGCGGCGAAGCTCCCGGACGTCCCGCCTTCGGAGCCGAGCTTGGAGCGACTCGAGAGCCGTGCGATCGCCGATCGCCTCGACGTGGCAGCGGCGCGGCGAAACGTGCAGGCAATGGGCTACACGCTCTCGCTCGCGAAGACGACGCGATGGACCGGCATGGTGAGCGTCGCCGTCGAAGCCGGGCGCCTCCGCGGCTCGGAGCGAATCTCCTTCGGGCCGAGCGTTTCGCTCGAAATTCCGCTCTTCGACCAGCGTCAGGCGCAGATCGCCAAGCTCGAGGCGTATCATCGGCGCGCGGAGCAAAACCTCGAAGCGCTCGCGGTCGATGTCCGGGCTGACGTGCGGGCGGCCCGCGCGCGCATGCTCGCGAGCCGAACGATCGTCGAGGACTACGCCAAGGGCGTGATCCCACTTCGCGAGAACAACGTTCGCTACTCCCAAGAGATGTACGACGCCATGCTTCTCGGGGTCTACCAGCTCATCCAGTCGAAGCAGGCCGAGTACGACGCGTACCGCGAGTACATCGAAGCCGTGCGCGACTACTGGATCGCGCGGAGCGATCTCGAACGCGCCGTTGGCGGGCGGCTCGGGACGGACGGCGCGCCACGCGCGTCCACCGCGCCGAGCGGACCGTCGACGAATCCCGCGGCCGGCCCTTCGGCTGCTCCGCCAACATCTTCCCCGAGCCACTCGAATCACTAAGCCGAGAGGCTCGCGCTCTGCCGCATCCTGAAAGGTGTCCCATGGCTTCCCTCGCCCGCGTCGTCATTGCGTACTTGTTGTTGATGGTGCTCGCGCGCTCTGCCGCGGCGCAAACCGCTCCGCTGCCCTACGTTCCCGTGGTTACGCCGAACGGCAGCACGTTGCCCTTCGTGATGAACCGCGGCGTAAAGGAGTTTCGGCTCACCGCCGAGCCCGTGAAGCGCGAATTTGCGAAGGGCATGGTCGTCAACGCGTGGGGCTACAACGGGTCCACTCCCGGCCCCACCATCGAGGCGGTCGAGGGCGATCGCGTTCGCATCTTCGTGACGAACAAGCTGCCCGAGCGCACCTCCGTGCACTGGCACGGCATCTTCCTCCCGAACGGGATGGATGGCGTCGCGGGCCTGAACCAGCCGCACATCGAGAAGAACGAGACCTACGTCTACGAGTTTACGCTCCGCCAAAACGGGGTGTTCATGTACCACCCGCACTCGGACGAAATGGTGCAGATGGCGCTCGGCATGATGGGCTTTTTCGTGATTCACCCGAAGGTGGCGCCGACGCCGAAGGTCGACCGCCACTTTCTGGTGATGCTGCACGAGTGGTACGTCGAGCCGGGCACGGCGACTCCGAACCCGAACGTGATGACGGACTTCAACCTCTTCACGTTCAATAGCCGCGTCTGGCCCGGCACGGACCCGTGGGTCGTCAAGAAGGGCGAGCGGGTGCAGTTCTCGTTCGGCAACCTCTCGATGGACAGCCATCCCATCCACGTGCACGGGTACGCGTTCGAGGAGGTGGGGACGGACGGAGGGCCCGTACCGCGTTCGGCGCGCAGACCCGAGACCACCGTGAACGTTCCCGTCGGCGCCACGCGCACCGTGGAGATGGTCGCGAACGAAGAGGGTGATTGGGCGTTTCACTGCCACAAATCGCACCACACGATGAACGCGATGAGCCACGAGATCCCGAACATGATTGGGGTGCCGCAGCCCACGTCGCTCGAGCAGAAGGTGCGTTCGTTGCTGCCGGGGTACATGGCCATGGGCGAGAACGGGATGGGGAACATGATGGAGATGGGCCGCCCGCGAAACACGTTGCCGATGATGACCGGCGATGGTCCGTTCGGCCCGGTCGAGATGGGCGGCATGTTCACCATTTTGAAGGTCCGCGCTGGCATCACGAGCTACGCGGACCCGGGTTGGTACAAGCACCCCGAGGGCACCCTCCCGCGAAACCTGGGCGTGCTCCCTTCGTCCAGCCGATAGCGAAATCTCGCCTCGGTCGGTCACGGTTCGTCGTTGGTGCGTATTCCGCGCGCACACGAGGTGGCGTTCCAACGTGACCCGAGGTGCCGTTCCAACGGGACCCGAGGTGGCGTTCCGAGCCACCCGAGGTGCCGTTCCAACGGGACCCGAGGTGGCGTTCCGAGCCACCCGAGGTGCCGTTCCAATGGGACCCGAGGTGGCGTTCCGAGCCACCCGAGGTGCCGTTCCAACGGGACCCGAGGTGCTCTGAGGAGCGGTTCGCTCCTCGCGAGGATGAGCTCGCCGGGGCGGAGTCTATGGCACGTGGTCGCCCAGCTGTCGCGCTTACACGAGCGCGATGACGGAGCGACTTTCCATGCGCAAGATTCGAGAGGTTCTACGGCTGCGCTTCGAGTGTGGGCGCAGCTACACGGAGATCGCCGCGTCGGCGGCGATCGGAGAGACCACGGTGTACGACTACTTGCGGCGGGCGCGAGCCGCGTCGTTCACGTGGGAGATGGCGCGTGAGCTGACGGACGCCGAGGTGGCCGCGCTGCTCTTCACCGGCTTGAATCGGTCCGAGCCGCCGGCACGTGTCGCGGTCGACTTTGGGTGGGTTCACCGCGAGCTCTCCCGGGCAGGCGTCACCCTCCAGACACTCTGGCTCGAGTACCGAGACGGCGCTGCGCAGGCCGCGCCCGCGAAGCCGTACGAGTACAGCCGCTTCTGCGCGCTCTACGCGCAGTGGCGCAAGCACCTCTCGGTGTCGATGCGCCAGGTTCATCGCGCGGGCGAGAAGGTCTTCGTCGACTACTCGGGCAAGAAGCTCCACGTCGCCGATCCGACGACGGGCGAGATCACCGCAGTGGAGCTGTTCGTCGGGGTGCTCGGCGCGAGCAACTACACGTTCGCGGAGGCGACACGCTCGCAGAAGCTCGCCGACTTCGTCGGCTCGAACGTGCGCATGCTCGAGTTTCTTCGGCGGCGCACCGGAGATCATCGTGCCCGATCAGCTCCGCAGCGCCGTCTCGGGGCCCGATCGTTACGAGCCGGACATCAATCCGACGTTCCTCGAGATGGCGCAGCACTACGGGGTGACGGTGATCCCCGCGCGGCCGCGCCGCCCGAAGGACAAGGCGAAGGTCGAGGGCGGGGTGCTCGTCGTCCAGCGGTGGATCGTCGCCGCGCTCCGAAACCGCGTCTTCTTCAGCCTCGCGGAGCTCAACGTCGCGATCGCCGAGCTGGTGGAGAAGCTCAACGCACGTCCCTTCCAGAAGCTCGAAGGCTGCCGACGCTCGGCGTTCCTCGCGCTCGACAAGCCCGCGCCTCGTCTGGCGCCGAAGCCGGCGGTTGCTCCAATACCCACGGTGGACGTGCCCGAGAGACCGCGCCGAGGCGGCTATCGTCCGTGGGCGGAGCTTCTTAAACGGACCTTTGGGTTCGACGTTTTGACCTGCCCGTGCTGCAGCGGAAGGATGAAGCTGCTCGCGCTCGTCACCGATCCGACCAGCGTCGCTCGGTACCTGCGGGGCATTGGCGAGCCCACCGACGTGCCGAAGCGCACGCCCGCTCGAGGGCCTCCGTACTGGGCAAGTCGAGTCCTCCGTCGAGGTGCCGGTAGCGTCGAGGCAGCCGAGTAGAACGTGCGCAAGGGGCGCCCGAAGGCCGCGCTGCGCCGGCATGGCGCTTGGTGGGGTTCGGCAACCTCCGTGCCAGGACCGAGACCGCCTCGGCGCGGCCGCCGCGACCCCGGAAGGTCGCGAAACGCCATCCCCGCGAGCCCAGCCGACACCCCTGAAAAGTGCCTTGATTTACTTACGCTCTCCGCGCTGAAGTGCTCCCCACCGTCGCCGAGCTGAAACCATTTGGGCGGGGGCCTGCGTGGCGTAAGGAGAGGATTGTCATCGTCTCCCGCGGTGAGCGCCAGCGCGAGCGCCTTTCGCACGGGGAGCTCGAGGGAGATCTCCTTCTCCATCGCCGCGACGAGCTCCTCGCGCACGGCGACGGTCTTCCCGAGCACCACCTTCGCCGCGTTCGCGAGCGCACGCGCGGAGCTCTCCGGGTCCTCCGGCGCGGCCCAGAGGCCCTTGGCGGTGGGCACGTTCGCCGCGCCGGCGAGGAGGGCGAAGCGCTGCCCGTCCGGGAGCTCGTTGAGCTTGTCTTTGGCCTTCGCGGCGTCGCTCTGTTTCAGGTCCAGGGCGGTCCGGAGCTCTTTGCCGAGGAAGTCGCTGCGGTATTCGCCCCACTGCGGGAGCCCGGCGAGGAGGAGCACGGCCTCCGCGGCGGTGATCGGCACCTCTGCCATCACGACCGCAGCGGCGGTCGGGGCGTATGGAACCGGCCCGCGCGCGTCGAGCTCGCGGAAGGTCTCGTCGATGAAGGCCCGATCGTCGGGAATGCTCACCGTCTCGCGGGTGGTCTCGGTGGCGTCGGCGGGGACCACGAAGGTGCTCCCCGCCGCGAGCACGATCACCTTCTGCCGCGGCTCGTCTTCGTACTCGTTCACCATCCGCGCGAACACGAGCGCGCCCTCGTGCTCGGCCAGCCAAGCGTCTTTCCCCTTGCGTTTGCCATGGAAGAAGGGAGATCCCGTCTTCACCGAGAGCTCCATTCGGGTCACCGTCGTGCCCAACAGGCCGCTCTCGGCGAGGCCGGTCGCGAGCTCGCGGAGGGTCGCGCGGGCCTCGTCGCTCGTGGAGTGTCGCGTCGCGGCAAAACACACGATCTTCGCCATCGCCTCGATTCGAAGCTCCCACGAGATGCGCGATGCGGTGAGCTTCCCGCGCTTTTTCTCGCGAAACGCCGCGCCGACGGCCTTCAGGTCCGTGATGCAGAAGCCGTCTTCGTAACCTTCGGTCGGGAAGTGGGGGAGCGCCGCGGCCACCGCGTCGTCGGTCGCGCCTTCGCCCGCGCCTCGATCTTGGAGGGTCGCGAGATCGGTCACGTGCGCAGCCGCCACCTTCGCCACGATCGCCGTCGCGCGCTGGAGGATCGTGTTCGTCACGCCAGGGAGGTGCCTCTTCACCGCCGCGAGCGCATGCGTGACGTCGTCCTCCTCGTCGGCGTCGTCTTCGGCTGCCGCGGCGAGGATGGCCGTGGCCGCCTCGTCGCTTACGGCTCGGAGCGCGCGGCTCGAGGCTTCGTCGCGGACTCCGAGGTAGTCGAGCCAACCTTCGCGCGGGAGCAGCGGGAACGCCGCTGCTCGCGCTCGTCACCGATCCGACCAGCGTCGCTCGGTACCTGCGGGGCATTGGCGAGCCCACCGACGTGCCGAAGCGCACGCCCGCTCGAGGGCCTCCGTACTGGGCAAGTCGAGTCCTCCGTCGAGGTGCCGGTAGCGTCGAGGCAGCCGAGTAGAACGTGCGCAAGGGGCGCCCGAAGGCCGCGCTGCGCCGGCATGGCGCTTGGTGGGGTTCGGCAACCTCCGTGCCAGGACCGAGACCGCCTCGGCGCGCCCGCCGCGACCCAGGAAGGTCGCGAAACGCCATCCCCGCGAGCCCAGCCGACACCCCTGAAAAGTGCCTTGATTTACTTACGCTCCCCGAGACCCCCGACGGACCGGCCGACGCGCCACCGCCGAGCGAGATGCCCGCCGGCTGGGCCGCCGCCGTCCCGACGAAGGCCGCCTGGGCCGAGAGGATCGAGAGAACCCAGAAGGCTTTGGTCTTCATTCGTCCCTTCATCGTTTCCACGGTGACTTCGCACCGTCTCCGTAAGCAAAAAACGGCCAAGATTCTCGGTCGTTCGGTCGAGCGAGCGCGAGGGGTCGCGTGCCCCTCCGAGCCGGGCGAAGCCTACACGGGACCTCTGCCCAGGACCGAGACCGCCTCGGCGCGCCCGCCGCGACCCAGGAAGGTCGCGAAACGCCATCCCCGCGAGCCCAGCCGACACCCCTGAAAAGTGCCTTGATTTACTTACGCTCCGGGGCCTTGGGCATGCTCGGGTGGTACGCTCGGCGGATGTCTGCCCGCCGCATCGCCCTCGCCCTCTTCGTCGCCACGCCACTCGTGAGCCTCGGCTTCGCGGCGTGCAGCTCGGAGCCCACGACCGGCACCCCCGGCCCCGATGCGGCCGCCGAGCGCGACGCGACCACCCCTCCCCCGAGCGACGCGACCGTGGACACCTCGGCCCCCACCGGAGACGCGGCGGCCGACGCGCCCGGGCCAGCGGACGCGACAAGCGACGTGGCCGACGCAGGCGATGCACGCGCCACCCGCTGCGATCCCACCACGAGCTTCGGGGCCCCGACGGCCGTCGCGGGCCTCGAGACGGCGATTCACGCGACGTTCTCGGCCGACGAGCTCACCGCCTACGTGTCGGTGTCGCGCGGGCTGAACGAGTGGAGCCTGCGCCGCGCCGTGCGCGCGAGCACGGCAGCGCCGTTCGTGGTCGAGTCGATCGATCTCGTGGGCGCGCCCTTCTCCGCGGTCTCCGGCGCCGTCTCCACCGACGGCCTTCGGGTGCTCGGCCACGGCTACCAACAGCGCGACATCGTGTACCAAGCGAGCCGCGCGGCCACGAGCCAAGCGTTCGGACCGACATCGCAGGCCACGGTCGCCGACCTGGGCACCTACGAGCTCGGCGCGGCTCCCACCGCAGACGAGCTCGAGGTCTTCTACACACGCACCGGAACGAACGGCGGGCTCATGGTCGCGAAGCGCGCGAGCACCGCCACCCCCTTCGCAGCGGCGACCCGCGTGAACCTCCAGGTCGAGACCGAAAGCCTCGCCGTGACCTCCGACGGGCTCACCCTCTTCGCGACGGCGACGACCGGAATCTCGCAAATGACACGCCCGAGCCGGGCGCAAGCCTTCGACACGCTCCGCACCGTCTCGACCGAAAAAAGCCCAGTCGTGTGGGCCTCGGCCGACGGATGCCGCCTCTACTTCGGCCAGTCGTACGGCGGCGCGGCACGCGGCATCCGCGTCGCCTCGCGGCCGAGGACGTAACTGGCGCTGCACGCGACCGGAGCGGCCCCGGCGGCCGCGTCGGTGGGACCGCGCGCCTTTGCCGCGCGCGTCGTGACCTTGGCGAGGCTCAGTTCCGAGACTCCCCGAGCCGCGACGACGCGGGCTTCACCGAGGGCGCGGGCTTCACCGACGAGGCGGGTTTCGCCGGCGACGCGGGCGGGGGCGAGGGCGGGGGCGGCGTGAACGCGATCGCGTACCACACGGCCACCTCGCCTTGTTCCGGCTGCGGGAACGACAGCCCAGGAAACACCCCGAGGACGCACGCCACGACGGCCGGGTCCGACAGGGTCGACGATCCGTCGATCGCGCTCGTGCGCACGGAGCCGTCGCGCGCAATGGCGAACGTCACGGCGACCACCCCGCCCAGGCGTGGCTTCGTGCGGAGGCCGGCCTCGTAGCAGAGGCGAAAACGCCCGAAATGCTGCCTCACGATGCGCATGACGACCTCGGGAGGGAGCTTCCCCCGCACGGTCACGCTCCCTTGGCGAAGGGTCGCCTGGGACGGCGGGCCAGAGCCCACACCTGCACCGTGCCCGATCGTGCCGAGGCCGATCCCCGCCTCGATGCCCTCGCCCGTCCCGCCCGAACCGCCGGTGCCCGTGATGCCCAAAGGCCCCCCTTGCACGTCGGCCGCGTGGAGCAGGTCCACCCTGTCCTCGTTCGACGCGACCGCGCTCGGTGCGGCGCTGGCCGAGGCCGGCGCCGAAGCAGACGAGGGAGAAGCGCTCGACGCCGAGGGCGCGGCCGGAGAGGCCAGCACGACCTCTTGCGCCGGCAGCGGGACGGCAGGAGCGCCCGATCCCCCGCACGCCACCGTGACGACCAGAGGCAACCCGGCGGCGACGAAGAGAACCCAGGAGGCGCGCATTCCCGGACGATACGGGAGAACGCGGCCCACGCGAAGGCAGCGGCAAACGGGGCACGCCTTACCATTTGGTAAGCGCCCTAGGCGCCCGGCTCTTCTTCTCTCGCTTTCGGCGCCTTGAAGAGCGCCGCGAACCCCGCGAGCAGCAGGGCGCACACCACGCCGATGACGGCATAGGTGCCCCAAACCACGCCGGGACGCAGCACCCCTCCGCTCTTCGGCAAGTAGGCCGCGATGAGCCTCCCCGACAGCACTCCGCCCACGAGCCCACCGACCCCGAACGGCACGAGGGCGACGCCCATGTAGAGCCCCTCGCGCCCCTTCGGAGCGAACGACGACACGTACTCGTAGTAGCGCGGCGAGTAGATCATCTCCGCGCACGCGAACACGAAGAAGCTTCCGCACGCGCCGAGCAGCGTCGGAATGCTGCCCATCAGCGCCATGGAGATCGCGCCTACGAAGATGCCGAACGCCATCGCCGGGACCGGAGGGAGCTTCTTCGTGAGCTTCGCCACGAGCACCTGAAACAGCGCGATCGCGAAGGGGTTGATGAGCGAGATCTCCTCGCGGGGGGCCTTCTCCCCGAACATGCGCGTGATGTACACGGGGAACGTTTGGTAAAACTGCTCGATGAGCAGGTAATACCCGCTCACGATCACGAGGAATCCCACGAGCCGCGGCTCGGTCACCACAGCGAGCAGGCTCCGAAAGAAGCCCACGTTCTCCGCTGGAGCTTCCTCCGTGTCGGCGGCCGCATCCGGCGACGGCTCCGAGGCGACGGACGACGGCTCGAAGTAGGCCGCCAGCGCGACCCCGAGCCCCAGAAGCGACGCGGCCACCGAGTTCACGATGCTCGCGCGCAGGGTGAGCAGCACGCGCACGATCTTGGCGAGCACTTTGCCGACGACGCTCCCCGCGTTCACCGATGCGTAGAAGATCGAGAAGCCTTGGGTGCGACGGTCGGCCGGGGAATAACGGCGCACCGTGCCGGGAATGACGGGCTTCAAGAAGGCGCCGGCGACCGCGATCGCGAGCACCGTGGTCCACGCACAAGCCCGCGCGAGCGAATGCCCGGCAAGCCCCGCCACGCCGTAGAGCGAAAGGTACGCGAGCGCATAGAGCCCGAACGAGAGCACGAGCGAGCGACGGAACCCGAGCTTGTCCGAGAGCGCGCCGGTCAGCACCGGCACCCAGGAGCGGGTCAGCGCGAACACACCGAGCAGGCTCCCGATCTCCTTGTCGGACAGGCCCACGGTGGTCCCGAGGTACACGCTGAGGTTGATGTAGACGCCGTAAAAGGCCATCCGCTCGATCACCTCGAGCACGATCGCGACCCAAAACACGCGCGGAAACGGGACCTTGGGCTTCATGCGCTTCGCGTCCCGATAGCACCGATCGCGGGTTTCGTCCGGGCACGAGGGGCCGCTCGAAGCACGCCGGGGCCACGTTTTTCGCTCCGACGCGCTCGAACTCGAGTAGACGCACCGCCATGACCGCCGTCGTTCGCAGCGTCGTTCGGAGCTTCAAGGCGAAATACTGGAAAGAAGCCGCGGCGTTCGTGCGCCTCGGTGGGCACGCCGTGTACTGGGAGTCTCCCGCACGCGCACGGCTCGTGGTGCCGGCCCCCGAGCGCAACGACGACTGGACGGACCTCGGCATCTGGTCGATTTTCGACCTTGGGCTCGAGCGCTGGACGGTCCGCAAGGACGGCAAGTTCCCCGGCCTCGCGACGGTGCGCGTGCCGGACGACGCGCTCCACATCGTGAAGCGGCGCGCCGAGCGCGACTCGGTGCACCCGAAGGCCACCCTCAAGGTGAGCTACGACTGCCTCGCTTGCGGCGCGTGCTGCCGAGACAACGAGGTGGTGCTCGACGAGGACGACATGAAGCGCTTCCGCGACGCGGGGCGCGCCGAGCTGCTGAAGAAGCCGTGGTCGAAGCGGAAGGACGGCAAGGTCATCCTCACGCTGAAAGACAACGGGCGCTGCCACCACCTCCGCCGCGACAACAAGTGCAAGATCTACGACGTTCGGCCCGCGGCCTGCTCGGTCTTCCCGGTCGCGAGCGAGTGCTGCATCGCCGCGCGCGAGTACGAGCTCGAGGTCTTCGACGGCCTCGCCCCCGAAGAGTGGCCCTGGCCGGAGTGACCGCGCCACCAGGCGAAGCCTCCCGGAAACCTCCGCGCCCTACGAAGAGGGAAAGGAGGTACGAGATGATTGCCGTTCGAAGGGCGGTTTTGGACGACGTCCCCGCGATGCTCGGGTTCGCCAACTGGGCCGCGGAGCACACGGTCGCGAACCTCGCCACCGCGCCGGAGCCGCTCTCGGAGTGGAGCGAGGCGTTCGCGAGCACCGAGGAACGTTACCCTTGGATTTTGGCCACCGACGCGCAGGGGAAGCCCCTCGGCTTCGCCAAAGCGGGGCCGCACAAAGCGCGCGGCGCGTACGCCTGGTCGGCCGACGTCACGGTCTACGTCGCCCCCGAGGCGCACGGCCGAGGCGTGGGCACGCGGCTCTACGAGGTGCTGGTGCCCACGCTGCGCGCTCAGGGGTACGCGCTGCTCGTCGCCGGGATCACCCTGCCGAACGTCGCGAGCGAGAAGCTGCACGCGCGCTTCGGGTTCGAGCGGTGCGGGACCTTCCACCGCGTCGGCTTCAAGAACGGGAAGTGGCACGACGTGGGGTACTGGGAGCTCGCCGTTCGCCCGGGCACCCTCGCGCCGGGCCCCATCGTCCCGGCGAAAACCGCGCTCCACGCCGCTGGCATCGGCTAGCGCGCACGCGATTTCTCAGTGTTCTCGAAAACCTACGCACACCATTCCGCCCACCAGCATGCGGCCCGCGGCCTTCGCGCGTGGTAGCACGTGCCCATGGCCTTCCTTCCCGACGCGACCTTCACCAACCGGTACGAGAAGCGCACCTGGCTCGTGGTCCACGAGCGAGGGCTCGTCGCGAGGCGCGAGGCCGGGCAGCTCGCGTTCCCCACCGACTCCGAGCTCGAGCTCTTCGGTGCGCGCATGGACGACGCCCACCGCCTCGGCACCCTCGACGAGACCGACGCTCTCGCGTTGCCTGCCACAGGGCACCTCCCCGAGCCGTTCGAGGCGCTCGGCCTTCGTGCGCTCGCGGCGTTGCTGAGCCCGGAAATGTTCGGGGTCGTCGGCCGTGCGATGCACACGTGCGACTGGCTCTCGACGAACCGCTTCTGCGGCCGCTGCGGGACCCCCACGACGCGCAGCGCGACGGAACGGTGCGTGGAGTGCCCCTCCTGCCGGCTGCGGGTTTTTCCGCGAATTAGCCCCGCGATCATCACCCTCGTACGCAAAGGCGACTTGGCGCTCCTCGCGCGGAACGCGGCGTTCCCGGGCGCGTTCTACAGCACCCTCGCGGGCTTCGCCGACATCGGCGAGTCGCTCGAGGAGACCCTCGTCCGCGAAGTGGAAGAAGAGGTCTCGGTGAAGGTGAAGAACGTGCGGTACTTCGGGAGCCAGCCGTGGCCCTTCCCGAACTCGCTCATGGTGGGGTTCACCGCCGACTGGGCTTCCGGGGAGATCGCGATCGACCCGAAGGAGATCGCCGACGCCCAGTGGTTCTCGGCCGATGCGCTCCCCGAGATCCCGCCCCGCCTCAGCATCGCGCGGCGCCTGATCGACGCGTGGGTGGCCGAGGTGCTCGGCCCGGGAGCCCTCGCAGGCCGCTGAAACGAGGCTCCCGCCGAGCCGCATGGTCCTCGCCATGCTTGCTTGCGTGCTCACCCCGAGAAGGGTGGCTCGATCCCGCCGTGCCTTTGCGGAGAAGAGGGACCGAACCGGCTAGCGAGACAGGGCCGCGAAGGCCACCAGCAGGATCACGAACGCCGTGACGGTGGTGGCGAGCCCCGCGCCCCAATACGAGAAACGAAGCGCGCGGCGGGCCGCGTCGCCCTCGAGGCGGTACCCGTTCTTCAAGAAGGCGAGCGTGGACACCGTGGGCAGGCCCACCCCCTTCGTGAAAATGCCGAGCGCGGCGCGCGGCCCTTCGGTGAACGCGATGACGAGCGCGCCGAGCGGGCCCATCACCAAGTCCCAACCGGCGGCATAAAGGCCGAACCGGAGGGCTCGGGTGCGCGACGATCGAGCCCCTTGGCGCCGCGCCCCGACGTCGACGGAGAGGCCGTGGGCGGCGTGCGCGAGAACGAGGAGGGCCGCGAGGCCGGGCACGCCGAGGAGGAACGCGAGCACCACCTGGTGCCGCAGGCCCGGGACGAACAGGCAGTCGTGCGCGAGCTCGGGAAAGAGGAACGCGAGGGGCAAGGTGACGAGCACGGCCAGGGAGAGCGCGGCAAAGAGCTCGGCCACCACGGCGAACCCGAGGGCGGGCATGACCGGACCGTCCGACAGGCGCTCGAAAAACGGCTCTGCATCCAACGTGGCGGCGCGCGACGTGGCGAAGAGCCGCCGGAGCACGGCCCCGTCCCCACGCTCCCACGGGACGAGCACGAACACGCCCGACGCCGTCAGCTCCTCGCACGAGCCCGTGCAGTCCGAGAGCCCGCATTGCGCGCAGAGCACCGCGGCGGGGACGTCGTTGACCTCGTAGTCGGTGCGCTCGCTCGGGGGCTGCGACTCGGGGGGAGTGGGCACACGCGGCCGCTCCGTCGAGGTGCCGGTAGCGTCGAGGCAGCCGAGTAGAACGTGCGCAAGGGGCGCCCGAAGGCCGCGCTGCGCCGGCATGGCGCTTGGTGGGGTTCGGCAACCTCCGTGCCAGGACCGAGACCGCCTCGGCGCGCCCGCCGCGACCCCGGAAGGTCGCGAAACGCCATCCCCGCGAGCCCAGCCGACACCCCTGAAAAGTGCCTTGATTTACTTACGCTCCTCAAAGAGCGGGTCGGGCTGCTCACCGAAACCAAGGCCAACCTCACCACCGCCCTGGCCGGACGCACGCACAAGGTCGAGGCGGACAACCCCAAGGCCGTCGAGGCCGACAACGAAGAAGACCGCGCCGTCGGCGCGCTCGTCACGTTCCTTCAGGCCCACGCCAAGCGCACCGGGCCCAAGGCCGCCAAGACCGCCAAGGTCGCCGCAAAAATCCTGGGCGCCGTGTTCGGCAGCGGCACGAGCTTCCTGAACCTCCGCCACGAAGAAGAGTGGGGCGAGGTGGAGGCCCGCATCGAGCAGCTGGACGCCAACGGGTACTCGAAGCAGATCGAGCAGCTCGGCGGCGGTGCCTTCCTGGACGACCTCCGCACGGCCCACAAAGCCTACGGCGAGGTCCTCGGCATCACCACCGTCCGAGACGAGAAGGTGGCCGCGCCGAAGATCGGAGAGGCGCGCGACAACGCGTCCGAGCAGCTCCGCCGCTACGTGGCCGCCGTCGTGGGTTACGGCTCGCGCAGCGACCAACAAGAGGCAAACGGCGAGGTCGCGCGGAAGCTGCTCCTCCCCATCTACGAGATCCGTGGCCGCAACAACCAACGCGGCGGCGGGGGTGGCGGGGCCGAGCCGCCCGAAGACGGGGAGGGCGACGGCCAGGGCGGAAGCGACGAGGGCGACGGCAGCGACGAGTAGCCCTCGCCTTCGCTGGCCCGCCGCGGCCTCTCTGGCCGCCACCACGAGCGCACCCGTTGGAATTTGGCTCCAGGGGTTGCGCTCGTCGTGTTTTGCGAAGGGGCGGCGGTCGGCCTGGGGGCCGTTTGGGCCACAAAAGGGGCGGGAAAGGCGAACCCGGGTTCGATCGAGCCCCTCAGAAGGGCCAAAAACGAACCCAGGTTCGACCGCGAGGCCTCCCGAGGCCGCGAAAACGAACGCGGGTTCGGTCGGGAGACCTCGGGAGGTGCGGAGATCGAACCCGGGTTCGGTTTTCCGCCCTCCAGAGGTCCAAAAACGAACCCGGGTTCGCTTCGGCGAGCACCCGAGGCCCCGAGCGCGACCCAGGGCCCGCTTCCAGGAGAAGAAATGCGAGACGTTACGAAGGGATGCTCGAAACGTGAAATTCTACGCGGCGCCCACGCAACGATCGTCGGGGCGCTGCCGAGGAAGGGGACGAACACCGTGATGCCGCTCTCCGCTGGCACGCGCCCAGTCCCCGAGGCGGCGCAGCCCCTCGTGCAATGGCTGAGGGGCTTGAAGGCGGGCTCGTAAGCGCCACCCTCGGCCCGTAGCATGCGTCCCCATTGCGACGGCAATCGCTTGGCTCGCCAGCCAATTTGGTCCAAGGTTGGCCAATGGCTGCGAAGAAGCGCGCAACGTCACCGCCCAAGGCGGCCGCCACGCCGAAGAAGGTAGTAAAGGCGCCCCCGAAGAGCATCTCGAGGAAACCTGCCTCAGCGAAGGACCGCGCGAAAGCAGCTCCGAGCGAGACGCGAACGGCGGCGAAAGGCGCGCCGGTGAAGGCGAAGCGCGAGGTGAGCCCTCGCTCGGGCGCGAGCAACTGGTCGGTCCCCATTGGCGCAATCCGGGGGGCAAGCCCATATGCGGTGCGGGAGGTGGGGAACGTCGTGTGGATCCTCGCGCACACGGCGCTCGTCGCCGCCGACCGCGAGAACCCCGCACGGCGCGCAGAGATCTTCCCCTGCGAGGAGGGGGGAGCGCGAACCTTCACGCGCGCGCACGCCGTAGGCGACGGGCGCTTCTACGCCGTGGTCGAAGGCGACGACGGCCAGGAGGTGTGGGCCGTGGATCCCGACGGAACCTGCGCGTGGGCCGCGACGCTCCCAGAAGACGCTTGGGGCCCCGAGCTCCTCGCGAGTGGCGGGCGTCTCCTCGTGCAGCGAGGCGCTGGCATCGTCGCCCTCGACGCACGATCCGGGACGCGACTGTGGGCGAGCACGCTGGCGGGCCCCGACGCGCGCGCCTGCGCGGCTTTGGCGTCCGAAGGGCTCTTGGTCGTGGTCGCCGACGATGTGGAGCGCCTCGTGCTCCTCGACTCGGCGACCGGAGAGGTACGGTCCACCACGCCGTGCCCCGATGCATGGCAGATCGCAGACGCGGGCGGAGGTAAGGTCCTCCTCGGTGGTGACGGAGGTCTGCACCTCGTAGACATCGCGCGCGAGGGCCCCCCCCTTTGGACCGACCCGCGCGCCACGCCCCCCTTCGCGCTCGACGGCCGGGGCCACGTGCTCGTGCATCGTGATGTAAGGAAGGAGAGCGCACGCCAGCATCGTGCGACGCTGTCAGCCATCGATCTGCGCACAGGCGCCTCGGTGTGGGAAACCCGCGTCGATCTCTTCCCAAGGATGCCGATCGTGGTTGGGGACCGCGTGTTCCTCCAAGGCAACCGCGAGCTCGTCGCGCTGTCCCTCGTCGACGGAGCACTGACCCCCGAATGCCCCGCCCACGCCGCACTTGGCGGGGGCCGCGATCGCCTCTACGCGTGGACCGGTCCGGTGGGCCATGCTGCGGTGACGACGATCTCGTGAAGGCGCCCGACCGCGAGAAGCGGGCCGCCAGCTGGAAGAGAGCTCACGTGTTTCGCCCGCACCGCCCCGGGTACGAACACCGTGGTGCCGCTCTCCGCTGGCGCGCGCCCAGTCCCCGCGGCGGCGCAGCCCCTCGTGCAATGGCTGAGGGGCTTGAAGGCGGGCTCGTAAGCGCCACCCTCGGCCCGTAGCATGCGTGCGCCCGCGCCCGGTGCACCCATGCCCGGAACGAGCCACCCTCCTTCCATCCGTACGGAGGCCTGTGTCCTGGGTGAGAAGCGCGCGGTCGCCGAGTACGTCGAGTGTGGTGCGGCCCTGACCGATCGCGAGGTAGCGGTCTTCACCGGTGATGGCCCTCCGCCAACGCACCCGCGCGATGCCATTGTCGGACTCGAGCACCACCAGCCACGCGTCGGTGATCGTGGTGGCCTCGACGCGAAACCCGGGATAATCGAGGCACAGGACGAGCGGCCTGACTCGCTTACGCTCCCACCGCGCCTGATGGTTAGGTGTCCGGGACACACGAGAAGACGTCCGGGACAGGGCGCGGCGAGCGCAAGCCCGCGAGATTCCAAGGAGGACGCGTGGGCCTTGGGCTTGCTGAGCGGCCGACGTGGCTTCTCGGGTCTACGAGCGTCGAAGACCGGAGAGGAGCACGCTCTACCATGTGGTGCAGGAGAACTTGAACACGCTGTATGGCGCGGTGGAGGACGGGGCACTCGCGATCGCGTTGCCCAAGTTCGTGAAGAAGGAGCTCGAGGGATATCTGGAGTGCGGCCTTCTATGCCATGGGTTCGCACGGCTCACGTGCGGGAGCTGCGACGAGACGCGGCTCGTGGCATTCAGCTGCAAGGGACGAGGCTTCTGCCCGTCGTGCCTTGGTCGGAAGATGAGCGCCACCGCGGCGCATCTCATCGAGGACGTGCTGCCACCCGTGGATCTGCGGCAGTGGGTGCTCACGGTGCCGTTTGCGTGGCGAAAGCGCCTTGGGTACGACGGCCGGCTGATGTCGGCGCTGACGCGGATCTTCGTGAAGACCGTGCTCGGCTTCTACCGCGAACGAGGTGGTGGACCTCCACGCGGACAGAGCGGAGCGGTGGTCGCGGTTCAGCGCACGTCTTCCGATCTGAAGCTGAACCCGCACGTGCACGCGGTATTCCTCGACGGCGCGTATCGGGACAAGGGCGACGAGCTCGACTTCCGTGCCGCTCGGCACCTGTCGACGCGGGACGTGGGGGCGGTGCTGGAGCGCACGCGCGACCGGATGGTGAAGTGGCTTCGTCGTCGGGGCCTTCTCGTCGAGGACAGCGATTCCGAGGATGAGGGCGACGGGAGGGCCGTGCTCGCGGCGTCGGCGGTCTCGGGCACTACGCCGCCTGCCGGTCCGGAGTGGCGCCGAGGCGCGCTGCTCTTCGAGTGCCGACCCATGGTGTTCGAGCGCCCGCTGTGTGTCGCGCTCGATGGTTTCACCCTCCACGCGGCGACGCGGGCCGGTGGGCACGACGAAGCTGGCCGGGAGGCACTGCTGAAGTACGTGTTGCGCCCCGCGGTCGCGCAGGAACGCGTGACCCGAGGGGCCTGACGGCCTCGTCCGGATCACGCTGAAGAAGCCTTTTTCGGACGGCACGGTGGCGGTGGACATGGATCCACTCTCGCTGCTCAGCCGTCTCGCGGCGTCGGTACCCGCGCCGCGCTTGCACACCGTTCGGTATGCGGGGGTGCTCGCGTCGGCGAGTAAGGTTCGGGCTCGTCTGGCGCCGAAGCCGGCGGTTGCTCCAATACCCACGGTGGACGTGCCCGAGAGACCGCGCCGAGGCGGCTATCGTCCGTGGGCGGAGCTTCTTAAACGGACCTTTGGGTTCGACGTTTTGACCTGCCCGTGCTGCAGCGGAAGGATGAAGCTGCTCGCGCTCGTCACCGATCCGACCAGCGTCGCTCGGTACCTGCGGGGCATTGGCGAGCCCACCGACGTGCCGAAGCGCACGCCCGCTCGAGGGCCTCCGTACTGGGCAAGTCGAGTCCTCCGTCGAGGTGCCGGTAGCGTCGAGGCAGCCGAGTAGAACGTGCGCAAGGGGCGCCCGAAGGCCGCGCTGCGCCGGCATGGCGCTTGGTGGGGTTCGGCAACCTCCGTGCCAGGACCGAGACCGCCTCGGCGCGGCCGCCGCGACCCCGGAAGGTCGCGAAACGCCATCCCCGCGAGCCCAGCCGACACCCCTGAAAAGTGCCTTGATTTACTTACGCTCCTCTCGGGGACGCACCTGAACGTGCGTCGCCGGATCGGGCGTGCTGATAAAACATCAGACTTGATGTAGTTATCGGTCGTGAACGGCAACGCGAACACGTGTTCGGAGCCGCTGACCTCGACCCGCCCGGCGCCTCCGCCGTTGACCGGCGGTCGATCGGCCGCGTACGCTCATCGCGTCGTCGGTAAAGTTGCTCGCTTCCACGAGCGCGGCGCACCCACCGCAACGGCGGCCTTCGGGCCGAGCCACCATTCGGCGACCACGGGTAAGGGTGCGGTGCGTCTTCGTGGAGGTCGTGAGCATGCTGGAGATCCGAGGAAGGGCGAGCCCTGGCGGGAGCGCGCCGTGGAGGTCGTGAGCGTCTGCACCGGCCGTGCGTGGCGGGTCGTGCTCGCGGCTCATGATTCTGCCGCGCGTCGCACCGTCGACGACCTGCTCGACCAGCGCACCCGATGGCAGGCGTGCAAGCTCGGATGGCAGCTCGCGGGCTCACGCGAATACGCAACCGACGCCGATCCCCTGATCGACGTCGACGTCGCGGTCGAGCGAGATGCGGCCGTCGTCGTCTCCCTCGACGGCCGCACCATGCGTGTCCGGCCGGCGCACCGCTCGCCGCCGCCTCCGTTGCGCGTCGCGACGGCGGAGGAATGCGTCGAGACTGGCCTCCGGTGGGTGCTCGGCTGGGACCACCTCGGTTGTCTTCACCCCGACGAGTTCGCGTTCTGGGCATCGCGGACGGAGGCCCGCGTGTACGTCGCCACGGACGTCGCCGCCTGGCTCGCGGATTGCGCGCGGGTTCCGCTCGACGGCCTCGAAAGGCGTGCCGGCATCTTCGCCGCGTACGTGGGCGAGGGCGTCCGACTCGGCGAGCTGTCGAAACTCGTCGACGCGCTGGACGCGACCCACCCACAAGCGCTCGTGGGCGCGGGAATCTTCGTGACATCCGCTCCCGGCGCGCGGGCCTTGATCGCTGTGGCCGATCTCGACGAGCGTCAGGGGACGCTCGGGGGAGGCACCTATGGACGCCTGTAGGTACTGCGGCAGGTACGATCACAATCAATGGAACTGTCCGGTCAAGCAACGCGAAGACCAACAGCGGCGCCGCGATGAGCAACATCAAGGGCGAATGGAGGGGGAGGCTCGCGCCGCCCGTCAAGCAGCCGAACGCGGCGAACGCGAGCAGCGCGCCCGACGCGCCGAGGATGAGCGGCATCATCGTCGCGTCGAGAAGGAAGCCGCTGCGGCGAGACACGCTGCGGAGCGCGCGGAGGAGATGGAGCGCGAGCGCCATGAGGAACAGCGCGAGCGCGAAGAGCGGTACGAGGAGTCCGCGACCAAGCTGCACGAGATGAAGCGCCGTGCGAGCGCGCTACGCCGGACCGGCGCATCTGACTCGACGCGCTCGTGGCTCGAATGGCGCCTCTTGGTAGCAGAAGCCCGGCTGCTTTCTCCGACGAGCTTCCACCCGTCCCAGCAGTCCGAGTTCACGGACTTCGTGGACACGCTCGATGAGGGCGCCGCCGCGGCCGAAAACGCGCTCGGTGCGGGCAACGTCGAGAGCATGCGCTCATGGGTGCGCCTTCGCCGCGAGCGTGGCCGTTGGCTCACGGACATCGCCGAAGGGCTCGAAGCGCTCGATGAGAAGGGCGTAGACGCCGACGACGCCCCGATGTCAGCAAGCGCGGTCGACGAAGAGATCGCAGCGCTCCGCTCCGAGATGGCGGGCTACGAGGCGCAGAAGCCCCCTCCGATCCCGGAGCACATCGTGGAGCAGTTCAGTTCGACGGACCGCGACGACCGCGAGCGCATCGTCGCGGAGCTACCCGGAGGCAAGCCATCGAACGAAGCTGCGCAACAGGCATGGAACTACCTCGGGCAAGCACGCCCGCCGTCGCGCCCGGGCGCGCGGTCGCCATCCTCCACTGCCGCGGGGACGACGGTGAAGTGGGTCATCGGAATCGGCGCGATCTTCGCCGGAGGCGCGCTCTACTCGCAGGATGGTCCCTGGACCGATCGACTCTACTTCGGGGCCATCGCCTATTCACCCGTTGGCGGCCTCGGGGTCGTCCTGGCCATCGTGCTGGCGATCCTGTCGGGGCGTGCGCGTCGTCTCGAAGCGGAGGACGAGGCGCGCTACGACCGGGAGCACGACCAGTACACCCGCGCGATCGTCGCGCTCGTCTCGTGGCGCGATCGGGTTGAACGGCTGCTGAAGCTCGGGAGGAAGCGCGAGCGAGTGCTTCAGCGGCTCGGGAAGACGTTCCGCGACGTCGCCGTGTTCGACGCTGACCCGCAGCGCGGCGGCCATCTTCAGCACTTCGAGCAGCATCGGCCCGATCTGGAAGAGCTGGTCGGCAAGGTCTCGGTCTTCGATCGCGGGGACGACGACGAGGAGGCCGACGAAGATGACGACGACGGTACGGACGACATCGAGGGCGAGTTCGCCGCGATGATGCGTGAGCGCGGCTTCGACCCGGACGACGATGACGACGACGACGACGAATGAGGGCGAAACATGAACAACCCGGCACCCAACGAGCTTCACCTCCGCAGCGGACTCCGCCTCGCCGACCCCACGGGAATGCTGCGCGCGAAGTTCGCTCAGTGGCCGTGGAGCAAGTACGACGGCGACCTTCCACCGGACCCCGACGCGGTGACGGCGGCCGACGTGGAGCGCGCGAACCGGCTCGGCGCACGCCTCTCCTACGCGGTGTGGCAGCGCCTCGTGACCGCCAAAGGCCCAGCGATCAATGCGCTCCTCGTGAAGTTGCCGAAGGCGGCCCTTGAAGACGTGGATCTCGACGCGATTCGCGGTCCCCTGGTCGGCCTCTTCGACCTCGTCGTTGAGAAGGACATCAGCATCTCGCGAGCGACGAAGATCCTCTACCCCTTCCGCCCGGCGCTCCTCGCAGTCCTCGATAGCGTGGTCGAGTACTACTACTGGTACGCCACATCGATCGCGGACGAAGCACGGTTTCGTCGACTGCAACGGGCGAGCTGGGGCGAGTATGCTTTCGAGCTGCTCGCGCTCATGCGCGACGACATCGTGTCCGCGCGAGGTGCTCTCGACGCGGTACGTGCGAGCGTCGCCGGGGAGCCGTTCGCGAACGCTTCGCGCGTGCGCATCGTCGAGTCGCTCATCTGGTGGTACTACGCACGCGAGGGCAGCGCGCTGCCGCCGGGCCCAGACGAGTAGCCCGATGCTCCGCGCGATCCGCATTCTGCGCGAGACCGTCGGCCGTAACATCGTCGCCGATGCCAACGTCTACGAGAACGAGGAGCTTCTCGCCGAGACCGTCTCGCGCGAGGAGTTCGAGACATCGCCACAGTGCAAGGCGCTCCTCGGCGCGTGGCCCAGCGGGGCGAGCGTCGAGCGCGTCCACGACGAGCGCTTCGCCGGTGGGTCCGTGCTCGTGGTCGGTCGCGAAGGGCGGGACTGGGTGACGCTGCCCTCCCCGGTACGCAACCCACGCCTTCGCGTCGTTCGCCGGTAGCCCCCACCAGAAAAGCGCTCTCGTTTCCGCCGTCTGCCGGTGCGGGCTCCGAACACGTGTTCGCACGACGTCGCGTGGGCCTTGGGCTTGCTGAGCGGCCGACGTGGCTTCTCGGGTCTACGAGCGTCGAAGACCGGAGAGGAGCACGCTCTACCATGTGGTGCAGGAGAACTTGAACACGCTGTATGGCGCGGTGGAGGACGGGGCACTCGCGATCGCGTTGCCCAAGTTCGTGAAGAAGGAGCTCGAGGGATATCTGGAGTGCGGCCTTCTATGCCATGGGTTCGCACGGCTCACGTGCGGGAGCTGCGACGAGACGCGGCTCGTGGCATTCAGCTGCAAGGGACGAGGCTTCTGCCCGTCGTGCCTTGGTCGGAAGATGAGCGCCACCGCGGCGCATCTCATCGAGGACGTGCTGCCACCCGTGGATCTGCGGCAGTGGGTGCTCACGGTGCCGTTTGCGTGGCGAAAGCGCCTTGGGTACGACGGCCGGCTGATGTCGGCGCTGACGCGGATCTTCGTGAAGACCGTGCTCGGCTTCTACCGCGAACGAGGTGGTGGACCTCCACGCGGACAGAGCGGAGCGGTGGTCGCGGTTCAGCGCACGTCTTCCGATCTGAAGCTGAACCCGCACGTGCACGCGGTATTCCTCGACGGCGCGTATCGGGACAAGGGCGACGAGCTCGACTTCCGTGCCGCTCGGCACCTGTCGACGCGGGACGTGGGGCGGTGCTGGAGCGCACGCGCGACCGGATGGTGAAGTGGCTTCGTCGTCGGGGCCTTCTCGTCGAGGACAGCGATTCCGAGGATGAGGGCGACGGGAGGGCCGTGCTCGCGGCGTCGGCGGTCTCGGGCACTACGCCGCCTGCCGGTCCGGAGTGGCGCCGAGGCGCGCTGCTCTTCGAGTGCCGACCCATGGTGTTCGAGCGCCCGCTGTGTGTCGCGCTCGATGGTTTCACCCTCCACGCGGCGACGCGGGCCGGTGGGCACGACGAAGCTGGCCGGGAGGCACTGCTGAAGTACGTGTTGCGCCCCGCGGTCGCGCAGGAACGCGTGACCCGAGGGCCTGACGGCCTCGTCCGGATCACGCTGAAGAAGCCTTTTTCGGACGGCACGGTGGCGGTGGACATGGATCCACTCTCGCTGCTCAGCCGTCTCGCGGCGTCGGTACCCGCGCCGCGCTTGCACACCGTTCGGTATGCGGGGGTGCTCGCGTCGGCGAGTAAGGTTCGGGCTCGTCTGGCGCCGAAGCCGGCGGTTGCTCCAATACCCACGGTGGACGTGCCCGAGAGACCGCGCCGAGGCGGCTATCGTCCGTGGGCGGAGCTTCTTAAACGGACCTTTGGGTTCGACGTTTTGACCTGCCCGTGCTGCAGCGGAAGGATGAAGCTGCTCGCGCTCGTCACCGATCCGACCAGCGTCGCTCGGTACCTGCGGGGCATTGGCGAGCCCACCGACGTGCCGAAGCGCACGCCCGCTCGAGGGCCTCCGTACTGGGCAAGTCGAGTCCTCCGTCGAGGTGCCGGTAGCGTCGAGGCAGCCGAGTAGAACGTGCGCAAGGGGCGCCCGAAGGCCGCGCTGCGCCGGCATGGCGCTTGGTGGGGTTCGGCAACCTCCGTGCCAGGACCGAGACCGCCTCGGCGCGGCCGCCGCGACCCCGGAAGGTCGCGAAACGCCATCCCCGCGAGCCCAGCCGACACCCCTGAAAAGTGCCTTGATTTACTTACGCTCCCCGCCGCTGACGACCGAGGATTTCGAGGGTTTCGTGACGCCCCAGCGCCTCGCGCAGCACAACAAAGATCTCGCCGCGGCGGCCTACCAGGGCCTCGTCGTGGTGTGTCCGTATTTGCCGGACGTCGACCTGAAGAGCCCACTCGCGATCAAAGACTACGGAGACTTCGTGAAGGAGGTGCTGCTCCCGCGGGTGCGGCGCGAGCTCCCGGTCTTCGCCTCGCGCGACGCGACCGGAATCGACGGCGTGTCGCTCGGCGGCGCGATGGCGCTCCGGGTGGGCCTCGGCAACCCGGATTGTTTCGGGATGGTGGGCTCGCTCCAAGCCGCGATCGACGACCCGCAAATTCCCCAGTTCGTAGAGGCCTTGAAGCTCGCCCGCGCGTCGAACCCGAAGCTCAAGCTGCGACTCCTCACGAGCGATCGCGACTACTTCCGACGCGTGGTCACCGCGACGTCGCAGGCGATGCGGAGCGCAGCGCTCGATCATGATTTCTTGGAGGTGCCGGGGCCTCACGATTACCCGTTCAACCGCGGGCCCGGCGCGATCGAAATGCTCACTTGGTACGATCGCGGCCTCGCGCGATCCTGACGCTCGGGTCAGCGCGCGACGTGGCAGCGGAACGCGCCGTCGACGAAGAGGCAGCGCTCGCCTTGCTGCGCGTTGGGGCACGGCGCGTCGTTCTGGCAGGTGTCGCTCCGCGAGCGACAATAGCGGCCCAGCACGCCGAGGGCCGCCGAGGGTCGCGTCGGAATGCCGAGCGCGGTCGCCTCGACGCACGCGAAGCCATCGCAGTCGGCGTCGCTCGTGCAGTTCCCGAAGATGCAGCGAGGGTGCCCCTCGGGCGTGCTCGCGTCCGGGCCGGCGCACGCGCACACGCGGTCGGCGCCGCACGTCGCGTCGGTGGTGCAATCGTCGTCGACGCAAACCGACGCGGGGTGGCGGTGCGCCGCGATTCGTCCGGCGCTGTCGACCGCGGTGGGCTTTCCGCCGCGCATGATGCAGTCGTTGCCGTTCGCGGACGCGTACACCTTCGTGGTGCCCGGCTTCGGCGCGGGGCACGTCGCGTTGGCGCGCGTAGGTGCCCGTGGGGCGCTTCGGATCGGCGGAGGCTGGGCCGACGGCGCCGCGATCGACGCGTCGACGTTCGCGGTAGCCCCCGCGTCGGGGGCGGCGCCATCGCGCTTCTCGCGGCAGGCCGCCGCGAGCGTGAGCGCGAGGCAAATGGCTGCGGCGCGAATCATCCCTTCGTGTCCCGTCGCCGCCATGCGGCGTAAGCTTACCCCCGCGAGGCGCTGGTGGTTCGCTTCCCGTTCGATTCACTTCCGTCCGTCGTCATCGACGAGCCTGCCAAACTCAGAAGAGGCCGCCACGGTTGCTCGGCGCGTACGACACCGGCCGGTAGCGTCGGCCGTCGAACTTGTAGACCACCTCGCAGCGATTGGTGCGCGTCTTCGCGGCGCAGAGATCTTGGATGACGCGGATATCGAAGAGGCCGAGCGTCTTCGTCGCGAGCTGCTCCGGCGCCCCCTCGGCCTCGAGGGTGCCGAGATCGTAGCCGCACGTGCCGCGCTTCAGGTAGACGCGGAGGTTCATGATGGTGCGCGACGCGCCGCCGTTGAGCACGAAATCGGGGGTCCCGTCGCCGTCGACGTCGAGCTCGTGCGACGAGGGCGTGAAGAAGTCCGGGTCGAGGCGACTCTCGCCTTTCCCGCTCTTCACCGAAGCGTCCATCGCCGGCGTGACACACGGGCCCGCGATGACGTGCCCGCCCGCGAGCTTCGTCGGCTCGTTGCGTACGACGAGCGGCGGCGGGGGAGGCGTCGCGGCGTCGACGGGCGCGTTCGCGTCGGCCGTCCCGCCGTGCGGTCCAGGAACTGGACGAAATGGATCGGCGTGACCGCCTCACCTCGGGCACTGCTCTCCCACCTGTGGGCGCGCCGCGCACGAAGGGCGACGAAAACGGCCATGATTTCGACGAAATACCTGGTCCGTCGAGGGGCGTCCCGTAGGCTTCTACCATGGGCCTCGGTCGCACCCTCGCGCTCCTCGTCGCTCTCGCCTCCGCCGCGCTGACGGTCGGGTGCTCGGCCGAGGCGTCCAGCGGCGCCTCCGACACGAGCGAGGACGGCGTCGCGCAGGCGGCGTCCGCGGTGGGCTACGTCATCGACGACGTGCCGGGCCGCGCGACCGGCGCGCATTGCACGGGCACACTCGTGTCTCCGAGGATCGTGCTGACCGCCGCGCACTGCATCCTGTCCCCGAAGGAGGTCGAGCTCGCCTACGGAGCGGACGCCGCCAAGTACGGCGTCGCGTTCGGGATCGGCCGCGTGGCCGATCTTCGCCGTGTGCGTGCGGCGAAGGTGGTGGTGCACCCGGGGTACGATCCGATGCACGGCCACCCGACGGACCTCGCCTACCTGGTGCTCGAGCGCCCCGTGACCGAGGTCGCTCCCTTGAAGGTCGTGACCCACAAAGAGCGCTGCGACTACGAGACCATCGGATACGGACCGAAGACCCGCGCCGAGGCCGTCACGGACCTGAAGAGCCGCACCCTCGTCTGCACGAAGGCGGGCTTCGACACGCGCGGCTTCATCCAAGGGACGGCGCGCGACGGCAACGTGTGCTTCGGGTTCGGGGGCGGTCCGCTCGTCGCCCCCGGCGAGACCGAGATATCCGGCATTCTGAGCTGGGGCGAGGCGTGGTGCTCGGAGACGTCCCAGCGCGCGAACTACTTCGCGCCCCTCGCGCACCCGGAGAACGCCCCGTTCGTGGACGAGGCCCTCGCGGCCGCTCGCTGATCCGCTCCGCGCGGAGAGGAGGTATACCGGAGAGGCGTGATCTACCTCTCCGCGGAGCTCGACATTCCCCGCAAGCCGGAGCTCGTCTTCCAGGTCCTCTCCGACGCGGCCGCGTACCTGGCGTGGGTCGAGGGCCTCGTCGGCGTCGAGCACGAAGGCGCCCCTACGTTCGACGAGGGCTCGAGCTTCGACGTCGTTTCACGTACGGGAAGAAGAAGATCTCGGCCACCACCTACGTGACGCGGCTCCGCCCGGGGGCGCTCCTCGCGCTCGAGACGCGCGTGCGCGACAAGCTCGTCCTCATGGATCGCGTGGAGCTCGCTCCGTCCTCGGGGGGGACGCGGCTCGGCGCGTCGAGTGAGCTCGTCGAGGACGCGGGGCTCCTCCGCCTCCTCGCGCGCTCCCCCGGGCTCCTCGGCGCCGAGGAGCCCGAGCGCGGGCCGCAGAAGGTCTACGCGAGGAGCTTTCGACAGCTCAAGGCGCTCGTCGAGCAGCGCACCGCCGCGCCGTACCGCTGACATTTCCGAGCAGCTTCCCGTACCATGCCGCCCATGGTGCGAAAGGCGCTCCGCGCGGGCACGTTCTCCTCGTCGGTCCTCGTCCTGTCGATGCTTGCATCTTGCAAGTCTCCGCCGAGCCCTCCCGCCGAGACGGTTCCGTCCACTCCGTCGGCGCCCGTGTCCGTGGCCGCCTCGGCGCCGCCGCCCACCGTGGCCGGTCCCTGCGAGGGTGCCCCGTGCGAGGTCTTCCCGTCGGCCGAGGCCGCGGTCCAGAAGCTCCTCGACACGAAGCCGCGCATCATGGCCTTCGGCGAGTCCCACGCCCAGAAGGACGGCCCCAAGCTCCCCTCGACGACGAAGCGCTTCACGGAGGGCATGCTCCCGCTCTTCAAGGGCAAGGCCACCGACTTGCTCATCGAGCTGTGGGTCGCCAACGGGAGCTGCGGCAAGGCCACCGAGCAGAAGGTCGCGACCCAACAGAAGGCCGTCGCGGCGCCCCAGGCCGAGACGAACCAGAACGAGTTCGTCACCCTCGGCAACGTCGCCAAGGGCCTCGGGGTGAGGCCGCACGTGCTCGTCCCCCCGTGCGACGAGTACGCGAAGATCCTCGACGCTGGCGCGGGCGACGTCGACGCCATGCTCCAGATGATCGCGCGCCTCACCGCGAACGACATGCGCACCTTCCTCGAGAAGACCGAGGGCAAAGAGTCGCTCCTCCTCGCCTACGGCGGCGCCCTCCACAACGACGTGACCCCGAAGAAGGGCCACGAGGCGTGGAGCTTCGGCCCCGAGATGGAGAAGAAGCTCGGTGCAAAATACATGGAAATCGATCTCGTCGCGCCGGAGGGCATCCGCGACACCCCCGCGTGGCAGGGGCTCGCGTGGTACGGCAAATACAAGCCCGAGCGCCACACGCAGGGCGCCGTGCTCATGACCCTCGGCCCGAGCTCGTACGCCGTGTTCCTGCCCAAGTCCGCGCCTGTGCCCTGAGGGGGTACCTCGCCTCTCGCCCGCGGCCGAGAACGCGGCCCCTCGTCACTCGGGCCAGAGGACGTCGAGCTCGAACGCGATCGCGTCGAACGGCTCGGCCCGCACCTCGGTGCCCGTCTTGTGGTGCGACACGCGCAGCCACTTTTCGCCCTCGAGGCGAAAGACCTCGAGGGTGCGCGCGACGGGGTCCACGAGCCAGGCGTTCTTCACTCCCTCGCGGGCGTAGATGTCGAGCTTGTCGCCACGATCGATCGCCGCGGTCGACGGCGAGAGCACCTCGCACACCCAATCCGGCGGCAGCGTGAAATACGTGGCGTCGTAGGGGAACGTGGGCATGCGCTCGCGCCTCCAGCCTCCGATGTCCGGCACCAGAATGTCGCCTCCGAGGTGGAGCTCGGGCTCGTCGAGGAGCACCCAGCCGCCCGGGCCGTCGCGCCCACGATCGAAGGGGCCGTCGAGCGTTCCACCGAGGCGTGACGCTGCCCGGGCTTGGCGGGGCGCCGGGCGCGGGCTCGTGTAAAGTACACCGAAGAGCACCTCCGCCACGACGTGGGGAGGGGCGGCGAGGACGTCCTCGTACGTGGCGCGTCGGCCGGCCGCGTTGGCCATGGTCGTAGGCTACCACGCCGGGGTGGAACGGGCAGCTCCGCGCCCCGCGCGTGCGCCGTCAGAGCGCCTTGAAGAAGTCCCAGCTCGCCTGCGCGGCCTGGCTCCAGATGCCGTGCCCGATGCCGCCGATCGGGCAGAACAGCACCGGCTTCCCCGATGTGCAGTTTGCATGTTCTTCGCACGGGGCCGGCGTGCTCGCCGTGCGTGCGCCCGCGCAGCCGTTCACGTAGCCCCAGTACGTCGCCGAGAACTCGCCGCCCGAATACCCCACGACCGGATCGTTCGTCCCGTGGAACCCGATGAACGGCACGGCCGCTTGCCCTGGGCACTGCTGAAAGCCGTTCGGCCATTTGCGGTTCGGGTCCGAGGGCTCGTACGGCGCGCCGCCGGCGTGCGAGGCGATCCCGCGGAAAAACGCGCTCCTGCGGCACGCCATCTGGTTCGCGAAGTACGCCCCGTTGCTCCACCCGAACGCGAAGATCTTCGTCGTGTCGATGGTGTACTTGGCCGACAGATCCGCGACGAGCGCGGTCATGAAGGCGACGTCTTTGTTCGAGGCCGTGGGCGTGTAGAGGTCCCACGTCTGCCCCTCGCCGCTCGGGTACACCACGATCGCCTCTTCGCCGGTCGCCGCGTTCATCTTGAAGAACGCGTACATCGACGGCCCGTCTCCGCCGTCCCCGTGGAAGACCATGACCACCGGGTACGAGACGGCCGGATCGTAGGTCTTCGGGAGCTTCACGCCGTAGGTGCGTGTGCGCGAGCCCACCTGAAGGGTCATCTCGTCGAGCACGTCGGGTGGGGGAGGGGGCTCGGCGTCGACCTCGCTCGCGTCGGTCCCGGGGCCTGCGTCCTTGGTCGGGGCGGCGCCGTCCGAGGGGGCCACGGCTCCGTCGGGCGTGACGACCACGCCGGCGTCCCCGGAGCCTCCGTCGGGAGCGCCCGGGTCGGACGAGGTCGAGGAGCAGGCGGCGATCACCGCGACGAGGAACGAAGCCGAGAGCGCCCCCAGCGAGGCGCGGGACAGGGTCGACATCGAGGGAGAAACCTCCGAAAGGGGCGCACGAGAAGAAGACGGCCGCGGCCGACTCGTCACCGTAGCAGACCGCGAGGACGATCGCCTCGGGCGCCCCTTGGAAGGTCCCGGCGGCGGCGGCGCACGAACATTGAACGCGCGTTCAGCTTCGTGCGTCGTGAGCCGAATCGTGACGCGCGCGTAGGCGTGTTATGGAGGGGCGCATCATGGCCAGCCTGCCCACCCTCGAGCTCGTCCTCACGAACTTCAAGAACTTCAACGCCCGGGCCACGCGGGACGCCATCGTCGCCTACCACCGGCACATCCAGGCGGGCGGCAAGATGTTCTGGGCCATGGCGGGCGCCATGTCGTCGGCTCAGCTCGGCATCTCGCTCGCGCCGGCCATCCGCGAGGGGCTCATCCACGGGCTCTCGGTCACCGGCGCCAACCTCGAAGAGTCGCTCTTCCGCCTGGTCGCGCACGACCACTACAAAGACTTCCCCGACTACCGCTACTTCACCAAGGCCGACGACACGAAGATCCTCGAGGATCGCATGCGCCGCGTGACCGACACCTCGATCCCCGAGGACGAGGCCTTCCGCGCCGTCGAGAAGTTCATCGTCCCGATGTGGAAGCACGCCCACGAGACGGGCACCCGGAGGTACTGGCACGAGTACTTCTACGAGCTCATCACCACGATCGGGCCCGAGCTCCACAAGGGCCCGGCCGACCAGTGCTGGCTCCTCGCCGCGGCGCAGAAGGGCCTCCCGATCGTCGTCCCCGGCTACGAAGACTCGACCTTCGGCAACATCTTCGCTTCCTACGCCAAGACGGGCGAGGTCTCGGCGAGCGTGGCCAAGTCGGGGATCGAGTACATGGGCGCCTTCTACGATCAGTACAAAGAGCTGTCGGCCGGCAAGGGCGTGGGCTTTTTCCAGATCGGCGGCGGTATCGCGGGAGATTTCCCGATCTGCGTCGTGCCCTCGCTCAAGTACGACATGCAAGAAGAGGCGAAGCCCTGGGCCTACTTCTGCCAAATCTCGGACTCGACCACCTCGTACGGCTCGTACTCCGGCGCGACCCCGAACGAGAAGATCACCTGGGACAAGCTCACCCAGGACACTCCCATGTTCGTCATCGAGTCCGACGCCACCATCGTGGCGCCGCTCGTGCTGCACGCTCTGCTCGAGTGCAAGAGGCACCCGGCCGAGGCCGACGCGCTGATCGCCAAGGCCCTTTCCTGAGGAGGGGCGCCCTCGCGGCGCCGAAAGTCCGATGTCGCAAAAGAGCCATCCCGAGCCCACGCTCACCGGCTGGGGCCGCCTGCCGAAGCCCGGCAAAGAGATCCTCTCCGAGAACCTCGAGAAGGTCACGGTCGGCGCCACGTTGTCGCGCGGCCTCGGGCGCTCCTACGGTGACTCGTCCCTCCCCGCCGCCAAGGGCGACAAGGTCGTCAACACGCGCCTCGCGAACCGCATCCTCTCGTTCGACGAGCAGACCGGCCGCATGCGCGCCGAGGCCGGCCTCTCGCTCGCCGAGATCAACCGGTATTTCCTGCCTCGCGGCTTCTTCTCGCCGGTCACCCCGGGCACCAAATACGTCACGCTCGGCGGCATGGTCGCGTCCGACGTGCACGGAAAGAACCACCACGTCGACGGGTGCTTCGGCGCGCACGTGCACGCGATGAAGATCCGCCTCGCGAGCGACGAGGTGGTCGAGTGCTCCCCCGCCGAGAACGCCGATCTCTTCTACGGCACCATCGGCGGCATGGGCCTGCTCGGGCACATCCTCGAGGTCGAGTTCACCATGCACCGCATCCCGTCCCCGTGGATCTGGATGGACAGCGAGCGCATGCCCGACATCGACACCTTCCTCGGCGGCCTCGGCAACGCCGCTCCGCGCTGGCCCATGACCGTGGGCTGGATCGACTGCATCACCACGGGCAGCTCGCTTGGCCGCGGCATCCTCATGGCCGGCCGCTGGGCCACGCCCGAAGAGGCCGAGAAGAACCCGCCCGCCGAGGGCCCGCAGGTCACCTTCCCGGTCGAGCTGCCCAACTGGGCGCTCAACCCGATCACCGGCGGTTTGTTCAACTCCCTTTACTATTGGCGGCACCTCCCGCAGCGCCTCGAGACGTTGGTCTCGCCCGAGAAGTTCTTTTATCCCCTCGACGCGATCCTCGAGTGGAATCGGGCTTATGGCTCGCGAGGCTTCACGCAATACCAGTGCGTGATCCCGCGCGCGGCGGGCGCGCCGGCCGTGAGGGAGTTCATGTTCCTCCTCACGAAGCTCGGCGGGGCCTCCCCCCTCTGCGTCATCAAAGATTGTGGCCCCGAGAGCCGCGCCAACCTGTCGTTCCCGCTCGAGGGCACGTCGATCGCGATCGACATGGCCGTCTCGCCGAGCCTCCAGGGCATCATCGATCGGTTGAACGAGTTCGTCATCGCGACCGGCGGCCGCATCTACCTCACCAAAGACCAATTCACGCGCCCCGAGCACTTCGCGAAGATGGAGGAGCGCAGGCTCCCCGCCTTCTTCGCGCTGCGCGACAAGTGGGACCCCACGCGAAAATTGAGGAGCGCCCAGTCGGTGCGGCTCTTCGGAGACAAGGCATGAAAGCAGTGGTTCTCGGCGGCACGACGGGCATGGGGCGCGCGATCGCGCAGCGCCTCGCGGCCCGCGGCGACTCGGTATTTTTGCTCGGCATCGGCGAAGAAGACCTCGAGAAGAGCGCGACCGATCTCAAGGCCCGGAGCACCGGCGGCAAGGCCGCGGGGTACGCCATTTGTGATCTCGAGAAGCCCGAGACGTTCGCGAAGGCGCTCGACAAGGCCGACGAAGCCCTCGGCAAGTTCGACGCGGTCATCGTCACCGCCGCGCTCTTCGCCACCCAAGAGGCGCTCGAGGCCGACATCGAGCTCACGCGCCGCCTCGTCACGGTGAACTACGCGAACACGCTCGTCTTCTGCGAGCACGTCCGCAAGCGTCTTCTCGAGCGCGGGGGCGGGAGCCTCGCCGTCTTCTCGTCCGTCGCGGGCGATCGCGGCCGAAAGCCCGTGGCCATTTACGGCTCGGGCAAGGCGGGCCTCTCGCACTACCTCGAGGCGCTCGATCACAAGTACTTCGAGAAGGGCCTCCACGTGCTCTGCGTGAAGCCCGGCTTCGTCAAGACGGGCATGACCGCGGGCCTCAAGCCTCCGCCTTTCGCCGGCGAGCCCGATCAGGTCGCACGCGACGTGGTGGCTGCGCTCGACGCGAAGAAGCCCATGATCTACACGCCGGGCATGTGGGCCCTCGTGATGCTCGTCATCCGCTGGCTCCCGCGCTTCGTCATGCGCAAAATCGGCTTCTGACGAGCGCGAAACGGCCGGGCCGCGATACCGCGTTTCAGCGGCCCGAGAGGAACGGGATCTTCTGGAAGATCGGCTCCGGGGTGCTCTTCACCACGGGCATGATCATCCCCCAAATCCGCGGCACGTACGCCTCGGCCACCTTCGCATCCATGGCGCGCACGATGTCGCTCGCGACGGCCGGCACCTTGCCGAAGAGCGCGTTCTTCTCGTGCGACGTGGTCATCGGCGTATCGACCGGGCCGAGCTTCAGCGTCGTGACCGCGACGCCCGACGCGTAGAGCCTCGTGCGGAGCCCCTGCAGGTAGACGTTCAGCGCGCCCTTCGCCGCGCCGTAGGTGTAGTTCCTCGGCCTCCCCCGGTCGCCGGCGACCGACGTGATCACGCCGATTCGGCCCTTTTTCCGGGGCTCGAGGTAGTTCGCGATCGGGATGAGCAGCGCGACCACGCTCGTGAAGTTCGTCTTGAAGATGAGGTCGGCGTGGGAGAACGAGCGCTCGCTCTCGAGCTGATCTCCGAGGTCTCCGTGCGCGATGAGGACCGTGTCGAGGCCGCCCATGGCCTCGATCGTGCGCGTGACGAGCGCCTCGGCCTCGTGAGTCTCGGTGAAGTCGAACGTCTCGCGCGTGACGGTGGCGCGCGCGTCGCAGCGGGCCGCGACGGCGAAGAGCTTCTCGGCGTTCCGGCCCACGAGGTGGAGGCGGTCCCCACGGAGCGAGTGGAGCCGCGCGACCTCGGCCGCGATGGCCGACGTGGCACCCAAGATGAGCGTCTTCATGCGCCGAACCTACCAAGGTCCCCGCGCGCCGTCAGCGCGCAACGGAGCAGGTCCGCGCGATCATTCGAAAAAAGAAGGGCCCCGCGGCGCGAACGCCACGAGGCCTCGATCGATGGCTGCCCCTGGGAGAGGGGCGCTTCGCTCACTTCATTTCGATCGTGTGGCAGCCGGCGCAGCCGAAGCCCTGGTGCGTCGCCGGATCGTAGGGCTTCTCGCCCATCGCCTCGGCCACCGTCGGCACGACCTTCGTGGCCATCGCCTTGGCGATCTCGGGCTTCTCCGCGAAGGCCGTGATCTTGCCGTCCTTCATGGTGAGCTTGGGCAAGAACGCCTTCGGCTCGACGTACTTCGGGCCGTGGCAGGTCTTGCAGGTGACCTCGGGGTTCTTGCTGCCCTCCCACGCCTTCTGCGCGGCCGGCAGGACCTTGGCCTTCATGTAGGCCATCTGCTGTTCGTGGGTCTTCGCCTCTTTCCACGTGGCGGGCACGGCGTCGTTCGCGGCCGCGGGGGCAGCCGACGAGGCCGCGGGCGCGGCGGAAGGCACCGCGGGCGCCGCCGAAGCGGAGGGCACGGGCGGCACGGCGGGGGGAGCTGCGGCCCCGTCACACGCCACGAAGGCGAGGGGGAGCAGCGGTGCGAGAGCGGCGAGCGCGAGGGTACGGAGAGACATGCCTCTTCCGTAGAGGACCCGCTTCCTTCGCGGAAGGGAGCTCTTGCGGAAGGAATCGTTCTCTCCCGCGCAATGATTGCACGTCACCGTCGCGCGGAGAGCGCCATCGAGCCGCCTCGGAGTGGCAGTGTCTCGCCCCAGAGTGTCATGGAAGTACTTGATATCATGACGATCACGTCGTTGTTCCGGCGCCGTAACAACGAGCCCTTCGCGCCCCGCTCCGGGCGTGCGCACGCGAGGTCGTGAGGGCCCCGCGCGCGCATCCGGGCACGCGTCATCGTGTCATCGCGTGAGCTTCGCGCCGGCGACACCGAACTTCACGACGCCACCCTCTTTGTCGCGGAGCTCGGAGCGTGCGCCGACGACGGTGATGGCCCCGAGGTCCGCTTGAGGCGGCGCGCCGGAGGCGAGGAGGGTGAGCGTCGCGAGCTTCTGCGAGGCGCCGCCCGGGTGCCCGACCTTCTTCCCGACGACCGTGTCGGCGAGCGCGATCTCGGTCTCGTTCGCGTTCTTCACGAGGTGGAGCGCCTCGGGCGCCCAGCCCTTGCCGACCTCGCGGGACTCGAGCTTCGCCCACGCGGGGTGCGCGATGCGGAAGGCCGCGCCGGAGAGCTCGGGCACGTCGTGCGCGACGACATCGACGAGGATGCGGTCGCCTTCCACGCGTGTCTCGAGGGTGACCGACGGTCCCGTGGGCCTCGCATCGTTTACGGCGCGCAGCGGGGCTGGGCCCTCCGGCGTGCTCTCGGAGCACCCGAAAAGTGCCAAAGATGCGGCGCAAATGGTCGAAAGTACGATGGATTTCACGGGTTGCCTCCGAACGCCGACTTGAGCGCGGCGAAGTCGTCGTCGTCCACGTCGCCGTCGTCGTCGAGATCGCACTCGACGGGGAAGCGTGAGTCGAGCTCCCAGAGCCCGAGCGTGGTCGCGTCGGCTTTGAACTTCTCGCCGACACGCGCCGCGCACGCGAGGAGATCACGTCCATCGGCGTCCCCGTCGAAGTTCACGTCGCCCGTCGTCGCCGACACGGGCTTCGTGAGCACCCCGAGCCGCGGCTGATGCGCGACCGAGAGCACCGCGCCCTCGAGGGGCACCTTCGTCTCTTGGCCCTCGAGCACGACGCGCACGTCGCGCGATTGCCCGTCCTCGGTCGTGACGCGGAGCACGTAGGGGAACGTGCCGTCCTCGTCCTTCGTGATGGTCGCCGTGACCTTGCCGCTCGCGTCCTTCGTGAGGCCGATCCGGAGCTCGGGGCGCCCGGTCTTCAGGACGAAGCGGTCGAAGAGCGGCCCGAGCGAGAGCCCGCTGGACTTCTCGAGCAGCGCGCGAAACTCGTCGAGCGTCGCGCCCGTCCACGCGTAGGTGCGTACGTACTCGTGCAGCGCCTTCGTGAACGCGTCGTCGCCCACCGTCGCTCGGATGTGATCGAGCGTGGCGCTCGACTTCTCGTAGGCCCAGCCCGAGTAGTCGCGTGTGCCCGAGCGCATGATCTTCTCGGCCACCGCCTCGGTTGCGACGACGGGCGGGAGCTTGTCGAGCGTGCCCTTCACGAGCCAGTCGAGCCGAATGGCCTGGTAGCGCCGCGCCAGGTAAAAATCCCTGTCTTCGGCCGGAAAGAGCGACTTCGAGAAATCGATCTCGGTCATCGTCGCGAGGCCCTCGGTGAACATCTTCGTGCGGGACGCCTCGGCCTCGGGCACGACGATGGCCCACGCGAGGTGCGCGTTCTCGTGCACCCACGTCTCGTGGTAGACGTCGTCGCCCGAGCGCCCGTACGACTCGTTCAAGAGCGTCATCCCGTAGCTCACCGTGCCCACGTCGCGGAGCGTGTCGGGCAGGCGCACGAGGGCCTGCTTCGCGAAGGGGAGCTTCGAGCCCATCACGTCTTCGACGAACCCGAGCGCCCCGGCCGACCACGCCGCGATTTTGGAGTCAGCGCCCGTCGGCGTCGGCGGCGAGACGAGGGTCGTCGGCGCGGTCCGCCCGGCGATGCTCTTCCGCCCGAGCTGGCCGATGAAGGCATAGAAGCCGTACCGGTGGTCGACCCGGTTCGGCACGTTCCACGTCGTGACGGTCTTTCCGTTCTCGGCGCGCTCGCCCGTCTTGTCCGCCGACACCTCCGCGTCGAGCCCCGCGGGCACCCGCAGCGTGAGGTCGGTCGTGGTGCCGTCGAACCCGGGCGATGGGTTCTCGAGATCGAAAAAATACGGGAAGACGGAGCCCGTCGTGTACCGCGCGAAGCCTGGCTGACGCGAGCACGCGCCATCGGGATCCGAGCACGCCGCGGTGCCCGAGTACCGAAGGCGGATCCGCGACGTTTTTCCGGGGGCGACCGCCTCGGGCAGCGTGACCTGGAAGTAGTCGAAGCCATCCTGCGAGAGGGCCTTCACCTCCGCCGCGCGCCCCTCGAGCTCGGCCGCCGTCACCGTGAGCCCCGGCGCGAGGGAGAGACCGCACAACGAAAAGCCCCTCGTGATCGCGGTGACGTCGAGGTCGATCGTGGCCGTGACCGCGCCCGTGCCCGGATCCACGTCGAGGTCGATCGTGCGCTTCTGCACGTCGAGCCCGGAGCGCGGGCGTGGCGCCTCGGGGCGAAGGGGCAGGGGAGCCACGGTCCGACTCGGAGAGAACCGCGCGCGCATCGCCTCGCGCCGCTCGTGCTCGACGAACCTGTCCCACGCGTCCCTCGACGGGATCGTGTGCGACGCGCTCGGCTCGCGGGCCTTTGCCGCGCCCGTGTGCGTGAGAGAGAGGCTGGCCGTGCCCGCGAGCGCCGCGAGCACGAGCGCCGCGCCGACGCGGGAGGACCGCGCGCGGACGGTCGGGAGCGAGCCGCGTGAGCGCGGCAGAAGAGAGAGCTTCATGAAGGGTCCGATTCTGTCACGAGGCCCGGCCGATCGGGCCACGAGCTCCACGTAGGCAAAGCTCGGACCATGTGCGCAAACGAGGCCGCCCCCGAGCGTGGGGAGCGGCCTCTTCCTCGTGCCTTCGCGTGAGCCCGGTGGACCGTCAGGCGTCGCACGGGCGCGCGTGCGCATCCTGACGTGTCACTTCGGGAGCGGGTACTCGCGGTTCAACGCCGAGACGATCTTCTGCGCGGCGACGGTCGCGGGGTCGACGGGCTTGTCCTTGCCGGGCACCTCGATGGCGTCGCGGTTCGTGGTCACGACGACGACCGCGTCGATGTCGGGGCGGTACTGGATCGACGTGTTGTAGCCGGGGAGCTCGCCCGTGTGGCCCCAGAAGCCGTTCTCGTAGCCGATGCCCATCGCGTAGGCGCGCTCGGGCGTGTTCGGCGGCATGGTGAGCTTCGTGAAGCGCTCGGCCTTCGCCTTCGCCGAGAGCCGCTCTCCGGTCCCGAGCGCGCGGGCCCACCTCGCGAGATCCGCGGGCGTCGAGACCACGTCTCCCACGCCGAACGCCCAGCTCGGGCTCGAGAACGTCGCCTCGTACGGCGGCGCCCCGTCGTCGCGGCCTTGCGTCGAGACGCCGCGGACGAAGGGCTTCGGGAGCTCCGTCCCCTTGGGGATCGACGTCTCGTGGAGGCCGTACGGGACGAAGACGTAGTCGCGGACGAGGTCGGCGTACGGGCGCTTTCCGGCGGCCTCGAGCGCGAGGGCGAGCACGACCGTGTTCGTGTTCGAGTAGAAAAAGCCCGTGCCCGGCGCGAAGCACCCCGCGCCCTTCGTCGACGGGCACCCCGCGCGGGTCTCGCCGGCGCCGATCGCGACGAGATCCCACGGCTGCCAGGCGCGCTGCGGGTCGGCGAAGAACGGCTTCTGGAACGTCGGCGAGAAGGTGTAGCTCCCGAGGCCGCTCGTCATGTTCGCGAGCATGCGGAGCGTGATCGCCTCGCCGTTGGGCACGCCCGGCACCCAGCGCGAGACGTGGTCGTCGAGGGACACGACGCCCGCGTCGGCCATGCGGAGCAGCGTGGTCACCGTGAACGTCTTCGTGACGCTCCCGATGCGCACGTGGTCGTGCTCGCCGATGGGCGTCTTGGCGACGAAATCGCCGAGGCCGGCCCGGGCCGTGTAGCGGAGGCGATCTCCCACGATCACGTCGGCGCGCACGCCGGGCACGCCGAGCTCCTTCTGCGTGGTCTCGACGATGCGATCGAGCTCCGTCTGGAGGGTGTCGCCGCGCGCCTCGAGGGCCGACGTGGCGTGGGCGCCGTCGTCCCCTCCCGGGGCGCAGGCGGCGGCGGAGAGGGCGGTGAAGGTGGCGAGGAGGGCTGCGGCGATGGGGCGAGCGACGATGTTCATAGACCTACTTTGCGGCGTGAAACCCCTCGAAACCATGGGCAGAACGCTACGTGAACACGTAAGGGATACTTCACGATCCGTCGTGTGGAGGCAGATGTTCTTCATGGCGATCGTCGCGCGCGCGCTCGACCTCGAAGAGCTCGATCGTCCCGTCGCGGCCGCGGATCGGGACGGAGCCGCGCGGGACCCAGGGCACGTCGTCCTTCGTGAGGTCGAAGATCGCGCGGCTCGCCATCACGCACGACCGGGACGGATCCCGTGCATGCTCCTGGATGCGCGACGACACGTTCACGGCGTCGCCCACCACGGTGTACTTGAGGCGCTCGCCCGTGCCGACCGTGCCGAGCACGACCTCGCCGGCGTGGATGCCGATCCCCATGCGGAGCTCCGGGAGGGCCAGCGTCGAAAGCTCGGCTTGCATCGCGAGGGCGCACCGCACGACCCGCACGAAGCCGCCCGAGGTCTCGGGAAATACGGCCAAGATGCCGTCTCCCATGAGCTCGATCACGTCCCCCTGGTGGTCCGCGACGACCTTCGCCATCGCGTCCGCGTACACGTTCAAGAGGTCGAGCACGTCGCGGGGGCTCCGCTTCTCCGAGAGCGTCGAGAAGCCGCGGAGGTCGGCGAAGAGCACCGCCGCGAAGCACTCGCGCGCCTCGATCACGGCCTCGCCCGAGTCGTTCCGGAGGCCGTCTCGCGCGAGGGAGGGGACGTAGCGCTCGAGCGCGAGCTTCTGGCGGAGCCCCTCGAGCATCACGTTGTACGACGACGCGAGCGCGCGGACCTCGCGTGGGCCTTCGGTCGTGTCGGCCGGCGGACCGAGCTCGCCCTTCGCCACGTCGCCCATGCGGGCCGTGAGGGCCTCGATGGGGCGTGTGATGCGGCGCGCGAGCCTCTGGCCGACGAGCACCGCGACCACGAACGCGAGCAGGCTCGCGCCGAGCGCGAGGGGAAACGACCGGGCGACGAGGGCCTCCATGCGCTGCGGACGCACGCCCACGCCGACGATCGCGAGCGGCGCTCCGTCTCGCGCTTTGACGAGCGCCGACGCGTGCACGATCCACTCACCCGCCTTGGCGCCACACGCGCCGTCGCGGAGGAGCTTGGCCTCGACCGCGTACTCGAGGCCCGCGTCGCGCTCGGTCCCTACGTCGATCATCGGGGCGAGCTTGCCCTCGAGCGGCACCGCGGCGAGGACACGGTCCGGGGCGCGGGCGTCGGTGACACGCACGTAGGCGACGTCGCTCGAGTGCCGAACGAAGCGCTCGAGGGCCCGCTGGAGCTCCCCCGGGTCGAGGGCCTCGGCCCCGTCGCGGAGGGTCGCGAGGTCGGTGGCGACGCCCACCGCCTCGAAGTGGGTCTCCCCGTCGAGGGCGCGCTTCAGCGACACGACGTGCGCGACCGACAGCGTCGACACGACGACGAGGGCGACCAGCGCCGCGAACCCGAGGAGCTGGGCGCCGAGCGCCGTCGCGGGCGGCTCGGAGCGCGATTTCGCCATGGGGTTCGAGGGTATACGATGCCGGGCCATGAGCGGCGAAGAACGCGACACGACGACCGCCGAGGGCGCGCCGCCACCCTCGAGGGTCACCTTGGGTACCATGACCTTCGGCGGCCGAACCCCGAAGGCCGAGGCCCTCCGCCTCGTCGCGCGCGCGACGGAGCGCGGCGTCGTGCGCGTCGACACGGCCAACCTCTACGAGTCGGGCCGCAGCGAGTCCATCGTCGGCGAGGCGATCCGCGGCAAGCGCGAGCAGGTCTTCCTCTCGACCAAGGTGGGCGCGGCGCGCGGCCAAGGCGGCGCGGAGGGGCTCTCGCGCGAGCGTGTGCTCGCCGCGTGCGACGAGAGCCTGGTGCGGTTGGGTGTAGAATGCATTGACCTGTACTTCCTCCACCTGCCCGACCCGAAGACCCCGATCGAGGCCACGCTCGAGGCCGTGGCCCGCCTCCTCGAGGCCGGGAAAATCCGCGCGTACGGGCTCTCGAACTTCGCGTCCTGGCAGGCCCTCGAGGTCGTGCACGCCGCGCGTTCGATGGGGCTCCCCGGGCCCTCCCGCGCGCAGATGCTCTACAACGTGCTCGTGCGCCAGCTCGACGTCGAGTACTTCGCCTTCGCCGCGCGGTACGGCCTCCCCGTCGAGGCCTACAACCCGCTCGCCGGCGGGCTCCTCACACCCAAACACGCGAGCCCCGAGGCCGACAAACGCGGCTCGCGCTTCTTCAAGAACGGCCTCTACGAGCGGCGCTACTGGTCCGAGGCCTTCTTCGCACGCCGCGACGCGCTCTCCCGGCTCGCGGGGGAGCACGGCGTGTCTCTCGTGCACCTCGCGTACGGCTTCCTCGCCGCGCGCCCAGGTCTCGCGGGCGTGTGCATCGGCCCGGCGACCCTCCCTCAGCTCGACGAGGCAAAGGACGCCCTCGCGACCCCGCTCCCGGCCGAGCTGCTCGCGGAGATCGAAAAGTTGCATCTTGCATGGATGGGCACCGACGCCCGCTACGCGCGCTGAGCCGAGAGAGACACCCCATGGACCTGCCCTACGATCTCGACGCCGCCCTCGCGCACTACCGCGAGCACGGCTACGCCCGCCTCGGCAGGCTCTGCGACCCCGAGCGCCTCGAGGCGATGCGCGCGCGCATCGACGCCATCATGATGGGAGAGGTCGCCTACCCGGGGCTCTTCTTCCAGAAGGACACGGACACCGGCCGGTACGAAGATCTCTCCTACGGCAAGGGGTTCGAGGGGCCGACCCTCGAGTACAGGAAGGTCGAGAAGCTCGAGAAAGACCCTGTTTTTCTCGAGTGGATCGCGCACCCCATGTTCGAGCCGCTCGCCCGCACGGTCTACGGGGGGGACGTGACCCTCTACCGCGCGCTCGTCTTCAACAAGGCCGCGCGCACCGGCGGCTCCGACCTCCCCTGGCACCAAGACGGCGGCGACTTTTGGGGCCTCGATCGCGAGCCGGGCCTCCAAGTGTGGACCGCCCTCGACGACGCGCCCCTCGGCGGCGGGTGCCTCGAGATCGTGCCGGGGAGCCACGCTGCGGGCCTCGTGACGAAGCTCGGCGGCGTCGTGCCCGACTTCGCGGTCGAGCGCGAGAAGCCCGAGGCTCGGAGCGTCATGGTGCCCGCCGAGGCCGGCGAGGTCGTGCTCGTGCACAACCACGTGTGGCACCGCACCTCGCGCAGCACCACGGGCAAGCCCCGCCGCGCCCTCACCGTGTGTTACCTCGACGCGCGCACCGAGTGCCGCAGGAAGAAGCGCGCCCCCCGCGCGTTCTTCAAGGTGTTCCCCCGCGCGTGACGCCGCCCCGCGGGCCTCAGGTCCGCTCGACGATGCCGACGTACGGCAAATTGCGGTACTTTTCGTTGAAATCGAGACCGTAGCCGACCACGAACTTGTCCTCGATCGTGAACCCCAAATAGTCGACCGGCACGACCACGCGGGCCCGCGCGGGCTTGTGGAGGAGCGCCGCCACCTTCACGCTCCGCGGGCTCCGCGTGCGGAAGAGATCCATGAGGTAAGCGATGGTGAGCCCGGTGTCGACGATGTCCTCGACGATGAGCACGTCGGCGCCGTCGATGGGGCGCGAGAGGTCGTTCGTGATCTGCACGACGCCGCTCGTCTCGGTGCCCTCGCCGTACGACCGCACGCCCAAGAAGTCGATGCGGCACGGCACCGTGATCTCCCGCATGAGATCGGCCGCGAAGATGAAGCTCCCCTTCAAGATGGAGACGAGGACCAGGTTCCGGTCCTTGTAGTCTTCACTTATCTTCGCGCCGAGCTCCTTCGTGCGTGCGCGGAGGGTATCGGCGGAGATCATCTCGACGAGGCGCTCGGTCATGCGAGGGATATCGCGCCGGCGCGCCCCGCCGTAAAGGGGAAAGGAGCACGCGCCGCGCATGCTTCGCAAATTCCCGTAACTACGATGGATCTTGCCGCGCGTTACTGCGCGGTCCAGCCGCCGTCCATCGTCCACGCCACGCCGCGCACTTGGGCGCCCGCGTCGCTCGCGAAGAAGAGCACGATCTCGGCGAGCTGGGCGGCCGTCACGGGCTCGCCCGAGGGCTGCTTCTCCGAGATGAGGAGGCGCTTCGCCTCGGCGTAGTCGAGCCCGTCCCGCTCGGCGCGGGCCTTGATTTGCGCCTCGACGAGCGGCGTCATCACCCAGCCCGGGCAGAGCGCGTTGCACGTCACGTTGGTGCGCGCGTTCTCGAGGGCCGTCACCTTGGTGAGGCCCACGATGCCGTGCTTCGCCGCGACGTACGCGCTCTTCTCGGCCGAGGCCACGAGCCCGTGCACCGAGGCGACGTTCACGATGCGGCCCCACCCGCGCTTCTTCATGTTCGGGAGGGCGAGGCGGGTCGTGTGGAAGGCCGCCGTGAGGTTCACCGCGAGGATGTCGTTCCACTTGTCGACCGGGAAGCTCTCGATCGGGGCGACGTGCTGGATCCCCGCGTTGTTCACGAGGATGTCGACGCCCCCGAGCTCGGCCTCGGTGTAGGCCATCATCGCGGCGATCTCGTCCTCGCGGCGGAGATCGGCCCCGTGGAAGCCGACACGCGCGCCCGCCTTGGCGAAGCGCGACACCTCACCGATGGGGCCTTCGGGGTTGCCGAAGCCGTTCAGCACGACGCTCGCGCCCTTCTCGGCGAGGGCCATGGCGATCGCGAGGCCGATGCCGCTCGTGGAGCCCGTGACGAGGGCGGTCTTCCCGTGGAGCATCACGACACCTCCGCGCCGTTCGCCGCGACGCCGTTGGTCGCGCCGTTCGCCAGCAGTTTCGCCTCGGGGGCCTTGTCGTGCTCGCGCACGAACTCGTGCACGACAGGGAAGATCTTCTCGCGCCACTTCGAGCCGCTGAAGATGCCGTAGTGCCCGACGCCCTGGGCGAGCACGTGTTTCTTCTTCTCGGGCGGGATCGCGTAGCAGAGCCCGTGGGCGGCCTCGCTCTGGCCGATGCCGCAGATGTCGTCGAGCTCGCCCTCGATGGTGAGCAGGGCCGTCTTCGTGATGGCCTCGGGGCGCACGCGCTCGCCGTCCACGTCCCACGTGCCCTTCGCGAGCGAAAACTCCTGGAACACGGTCTTCACCGTGTCGAGGTAGTAGGCCGCGTCCATGTCGAGCACGGCGTTGTAGTCGTCGTAGAAGCGCTCGTGCTGGAGGCTCCCGGCCTCGCCCTTCGTGCCCTTCATGAGGTCGAACCAGTAGTCCCAGTAGGCCTCGGCGTGGCGGCTCGGGTTCATCGCGACGAACGCCGTGAGCTGCAAAAAGCCCGGGTAAACGCGCCGACCCGCGCCCGCGAAGGCCTTCGGCACCTTGTGCACGAGGCGCTTTTCGAACCACGAGAGCGGCTTCTTCGTCGCAAGCTCGTTCACCTGGGTCGGGTTCTTGCGCGCGTCGATGGGGCCGCCCATGAGCGTGAGCGAGCGCGGCGTGTCCTCCCCGCGGGCCGCGAGCAGGGCCACGGCGCCGAGCGCGGGCACCGTGGGCTGGCACACCGCGATCACGTGGATGTCCTTCGCGCCGAGGTGCCGCATGTAGCGCTCGAGCGTGTGCACGTAGTCGTCGAGGCGAAATTCGCCCGCCGACACCGGCACGTCGCGCGCGTCGATCCAGTCCGTGATGTACACGTCGGCCACGGCGACGAGGGAGCGCACCGTGTCACGGAGCAGCGTGGCGTGGTGGCCCGAGAGCGGCGCGCACACGAGGATCTTCGGGTCGCTCTTCAGCTTCTCGGCCACGGCGGGGTCGTCCGTCGAGCGCGAGAACCGCACGAGCTCGCAGAACGGCTCCTCGAGGATCACGTCCTCGGCGACGTGCACCTCGCGCCCGTGCGCCATGACGCGCTCGATGCCGAACGGCGGCTTCTCGAACCGCTTCGTCAGGCGATGGACGATGCCTTGGTTGGCGCCCACCGTGCGCGCGAAGGGGAGCTTCGCGTAGGGGCTCGTGGGGTCGCGGAGCGTGGACGAGACCACACCCGCGATCTGGGCCATCGGGTCGAGGAGGGAACGCTGGAGCTCGTGGAGGCGGTAGAGCATGGGAAGCACTGGGCCGTACTATGTGCACCTGCAACAATTTGTGCAATGCAAAATCGACCAATTGCCGCATGGAAATGCGAATGTGCGACAAGGTGCGCTGCGAAGCGCGCTGCGCTGCACAATCGGCCACGTGCGTCCGGCTCACCCCTCGCGCCGTGGTTTGCTAAGCGGTCCTCATGAGCGAAAAGCGCCTCCTCTTCCTCGAGAGCCTCGTGCAAAAGGGCACCGACGACCCCATGGCCTACTACGGCCTCGGCATGGAGTACCGCACTCGCGGCCGCGTCGACGACGCCCTCAAGGTGTTCGGCGATCTCCGCCAAAAGAAGCCCGACTACGTGGCCATGTACCTCATGGTGGGCCAGATGCTCGCCGAGGCCGATCGCAAGCCCGAGGCGCGGACCTGGCTCGAGGACGGCATCGCGTGGGCCAAAAAGACCGGCAACAGCCACGCCCTCGGCGAGATGGAGTCGGCGCTCGGCACGCTCTGACGATCGCGCGCGCCCCGCGCTACTTGCCCGTCTTGGTCACGCCCGCGTCGCCGCACACGCCCCACGGGTTCCATCCGCCGTTTTCGCACACGAAGAGGTCCTCGCACCCGCAGCACCCCTTCGTGCACGAGAGCGCGAGGCCGAGGCTGCAGTCGGGCGACTGGAGGGGCAGGCAGCCGGGGCCGCCGTTGGCGCCGGGCGGGACGACGAAGCCCGAGTCCTGAGCGGGCGGAGCGCCGTCTCCCTCGGCGGGGGGCGGGGCCGTGTCGGGGAGCTCTTGGCGCTTCGGGCAGGTGCGCTCGAGGGTCCACGTGCCGTCCTCGTTGCAGAGGTACACGGCCTCGCACGCCGGATCGGTGCACGCGACGCCGCGCGCGCGCGGGCAGCCCCCGGCCGGAATGTTGCGGCACGCCTGCGCGGGAGGGGAGTCGTCGCGGCAGGCGAGGAAGAGCCCGCCGCCGAGCCCGGCCACCCCCAAGACGAACAGAACCGCGAGCGCTCGACGCATCACGCCCCTTACTCAGCACGAAGCCGCCCGCCCGTCGAGCCGTGGGCGTGATCGGGCGTGGAAAATCCCTCGTTCGGGCGCGGATAAGGTAGCGTTTCGCGCATGCGATCTCTCGTCCGCCTCGCCGTCCTCGCCCCTGCCGCGCTCGTCGCCGTCTTCGCCGCGTGCGGAGGCAGCACGGTCAAGGCCCCGGACCCGCAGCCCGCCGCGAGCTCCGCGCCCACCCCGTCGGCCGAGCCCACGAGCCCCGGCTCCACCACGACGCGCGTCGAAGAGGACGCGGGCCTCGGCCAGAAGCTCGAGACGAAGAGCGACGGCCGCTCCGCCGAGGACATCGCCGCCAAGGTGCGCGCCAAGAAGCCCGAGACCCGCGCCTGCTACGACAAGGTCGCCTCCAAGAACCCCAAAATCGAGGGCGACGTCGACGTGAAATTCGTCATCGACCCGCAGGGCAACCTCACCGACGTGGCCGTCGATCCGGCGCACACCAACGTGGGCGACGAGGCCGTCGGCAAGTGCCTCGTCGACGTCATGAAGACCCTGAAATTCCCGCCCAGCGCCAAGGGTCTCGAGACGCGCGCGCACTACCCGTTCAACTTCAAGCGGAACCTCGACCAGTTCCGCGCCGCCCGCGACGCAGGCATCATCCAGCAGTAGGTGCCCCACCCGGCCGGCGCGCGTCGCCGAGCACGCCCACGGCGCTCGGGTCGGCATCCTCCAGCAGGAGGTGCCCCACCCCGCCGGCGCTTCGCGCCGTCGGCCCTCCCCAAATCGCGGCTCCGCCGCTCAGGGGAGGGCCCCCCGACACCCTCAGCCCGCCTCGAGGTACGGCTCCCACTCGGGAAAACGCGTCTCGGTGGACATCACGAGGTGCGTCGTGAGCGCCCACCGCGGGCGCACGGGCTTCTTCAAGAGGCGCATGTTGGCCTCCTCGGGCGTCTTCCAGCCCTTCTTCAAATTGCAGGTGCGGCACGCGATGACGAGGTTCTCCCACGTGTCTCCGCCGCCCCGCGAGCGCGGCTGCACGTGGTCGATGTTGAGGTCCCGCGTGGGGGGCCGCTTCTGGCAGTACTGGCACTGAAAATCGTCTCGGATCATGAGGTTACGGCGCGTGAGCCGAATCGCCAGCCGGGGCGTGCGCTCGTACCGCACGAGGTGCAAGACCCGTGGGATCCGCAGCGCGCCACCGACGATGGGCAGGGCGTCGTCCGAGGCGCGGACCGGGAGCGCGCGCCACCTCTCGAAGTCGCACGGCTCGCCCGACTCGTCGAGCGCGTGGGCCGCGCCGCCGTAGAGCAGCACCATGCCGCGCTTCGCGGTGGTCATCTGCACCGGCGCAAAGTAGCGATTCAGGACGAGGACCGGCTTGGTAAGGACGTCGCTCACGGCACGCACCTCGAGGAGAAGCTCCGACAGGCTCGGAGGGCCCACAGGAAAACGTAGCAACGCCTCGAAGAAATTCGAGCGGAGGCCCCGGGTGGACGGGGGCCCGGGAACGCCCTAAGCTTTCGGAGCCATGACCGAGCCCAAGGCGCCCGACACAGAGTCCCCCGACGACGGCCACGAAGTCCCGGTGCGCCGCCGCCGGCGCGACGAGCCCTCGGGCGGAGCGAGCACCCGCAAGGGCCTGCTCGTCGTCATCCCCCTCGTCATGGCGGGCGCGGCCATCGTTGCGCTCGTGTTCTCCGGGATGGAGGGCAAGGGCATCTACTCGAAGCCGGTCGACGAGCTCGTGAAGAACCGGTCCACGTACGCCGGCCGCGCCGTCCGGGCCGAGGGAAACCTCGTGCACGGCACCCTGAAGAAGCGCGATCAGCCGTGTGAGTACCGCTTCACGATCGAGAAGAACGGAGTCGAGGTGCCCGTGCGCTTCGCCCAGTGCGTCGTGCCCGACACCTTCCGCGACGTGCCCGACATGGACGTGGCCGTCACCGTCGAGGGCGAGCTCCAGCCCGACAACAGCTTCGAGGCGACCACCGTGCTCGCCAAGTGCCCCAGCAAGTACGAGATGAAAGAGCGCCAGAAGAACGGCGAAAAAGCGCCGCACAACGCGCCTCCCACCATGTGAGCGGGCTCCGCCCCTCGACGCGAGCCCTCCCATGACCGCGCCCATCCCGTGGATCGCCCACTTCGCGGCGACGAACGGCTTCAAGTACGAGCCGAGCCCCGACGAACGTTGGCTCCGAGTCTGGGAGCCGTTCGCCACGCTCCGAGTGCCGCTCCGCTACGAGCACGCCCTCTCGGCCACGGGAGACATCGGGTCGATCACGATCGCCCTCATGATCCACGAGGTGCCGGCGCCCGCGCTGCCCTCGGGGGTGAGGCCGGTCGCGGCCTGGGTGGCCATCGCACAAGATGTTAGAATCAAAGCGAAATTCGCCATCGTGAGCGACCGTCAGCTCGTCTTCGGGGAGCCCCTCGACCTCGTCTCCATGCCTCGTCAGAGCGGCGGAGACGCCTGGTTCGATGGTGTCTTTGCGACCTTCGGCGAGAGCCGCGAGGCCGTCGCCGAGGGCCTCACCCCGAGCCTCAAGAAGCTCGTCATGGGCTGGCAAACCCCGCTCCACGCCGAGGTGCGCCCCGGAGGGTTCATCTTGTGCGCGAGCGCCCTCCCGCCCGATCACGGGGGCCTCGCGTGGCTCGCCGACGCCGCGACTCGCTTCGGCGACAAGGCCACGAAGGTCCGCGCGGGCACGTAAGCCACGTGCTGCGCGTTTTGGCCCGTGACCGTGCACGGCGAGGCGCGGTATCGTGGGGGCCTTCCGCATGGCTTCCCCTCGTCGCTCGTCGCTCCGGTCCACTGCTCTCGGCGCGCTCACCGCGTTCGCTCTCGTCGCCGCCGTCGAGGCGCGCGCCGAGGCCGCGGACAAGATCACGTACCCCGCGGCGTGCACCGAGGTGAAGCCCTCCGAGGCCGAAGAGGCGCGAAAGTCGTTCGTCGAGGGCAAGACCAAATCGGAGCAGGCCCTCTACGCCGAAGCGCTCTCCGCGTACCTCACGGCGTACCGAAAAGACTGCAGCCGCCACGGCTTTCTCCAGGTGATCTCGGGCGTGCTCGAGCGCCAGGGCGAGTACGACGAGGCCGTGCGCGCCCTCGAGCTCTACCTCGCGAGGCAGAACCTCGCGCCCGCCGATCGCGCCCCCATCGAGACGCGCGTCGCGAACCTGCGCACCGCCGCCGAAGAGAAGCGAAAAAAGGCCGCCTCCGAGGCGCCGAAGCCGGGCGTGACACCTGCCCCGGAGACCAAGACCGAGGTCGTCACCGTCCGCGAGCACACCGCCGGCCCGTGGGTCGTCATGGCGAGTGGCGTCGTCGCGATCGCCACGGGCATCGTCCTGCACGCTGCGTCTCCTGTGCTGCCAGCGAGCTGCGACGGAGACACCCAGAAATGCTACGGCCTCGATTCCGCTGGAAACCGTATCGATACGAGCAAGGGCAATATCAAGCTCACGCCGGAGCAGGAGGCTCAGCGCGATAAGGACCAGGACAGCGCTGCTGCAGGCGTCAACATGCGCACCGGCGGCACCGGGACCATCATCGGTGGCGCCGTGCTCGTCGTCGGTGGTCTCCTCTGGCACTTCCTCGAGCCCACGGGCCCCGTCGAGAAAACTTCTTCGCTTCCTCGCCCCGTTCCCGTCATCGGAAGTGGGTATGGCGGTCTCGTGCTCGGTGGTCGGTTCTGAGGTGACGAGGCCCGTGGCTCCCCAGGCGCGGGTCCGTCTCGTGGCGCGCGCGCCCGCCGGGGGAGACATGACGCTCGTCACGATCGAGCCGTCCCCCGATCTCGTTGCAAAGTACACACGACCGGGCCAGGTGCTCGTCGTGAGAGACCCCGAAGAGGCGTACTTCGCCCTCGCCGCGCCGCCCGGAGCCCCGCTCTGGGCGCTGCTCGTCCGCGACGCGGGGACGACCGCGAAGCACCTGATCTCCGCGCCCCTCGGCGCCTCGATCCCCGCTCATGTGCCCGATTTTGCAGGGTTTTCAAGGCCCGTTGGAGAGCCGGGCGCCGTGCTCCTCGTGGCCGTCGGGAGCGCCCTCGGGGCCGTGCGAGGCGTGTACCTCGCGCTGTCCGAGGCGGGCCGCGCGAGCGACGTGACCCTCGTGCTCGGTGTCCGCACGCCGAGCCTCGTGCCGCTCGAGGGCGAGCTCGCGTCGCTCGTGCGAGAGGGGGCGCGTGTGGTCGTGTGTTTGTCCGACGAGCCCGCCGCGCCGATGCCTCCCTTCGAGGTGCGTGACGGCCTCGTCCAAGCGGCGGTCGACGCCGAGCTCACCGCGAGGCCGGGGCACCACGCGGCGGTGTTGGTCGCAGGCCCCAAGGCCATGATGGACGATTTTCGCTCACGCGAAGAGGCCTTCGGCGTGCCCGTGCTCGCGAACGCCTGAGCGCGCGCGCGTGGCTCGAGGCCGCGTCTTTTCCCTGCCGTGGGGGCCCGTGTCGGGTACGCTCCTTGGCCGTGGGAGCTCTCAAACAATCCACCGCCAAGGGCGGCAAAGAGGAGCTTCGGGCCTCCGTCCTGAAGCCGTACCTCCTGCGCCTCCGCTCCGAGAAGGGCGAGAAGGGCGTGCGTCAGCTCTTGAACGGAGCCGGCATCGACCCGGCCGCCGCCGAGAACGAGACCTCGTGGCTCTCCGTCACGGCCGTGCGCCGCGCCCTTCGGGGCATCGTCTCGGTGTTCGGCGAGGATGCCCTCCGAAAACCCGGCGAGTGGGCCACGAGCCCCGAGGCCCTCGGCACCCTCGTGCGCATGCTCCGCACGGCCGAGCACCCGGTGGACGCGTACCGGTTCCTCGCCCAAAACTACAAAGAGATCACACGCATCGCCGTGTACGAGCTCGACGAGACCGCCGGCGGCAAACAGAAGGCCGGCGCCAAGAAGTCGACGATCTCCGAGCTCCGTGTAGCCTACAAGCTTCGCCCCGACGCGATCGAGGACGGCATCGACGCCGACGCCGCCGGGGAGGACGTGCTCTGCGCCGCGCGCGAGGGCCAGCTCTCGTCGTTTCCGCGCATCTGGGGCCTCGACGAGGCGACGATCACGCACGAGAGCTGCCTCGCGAAGGGCGGCGATTCGTGCATCTATCACGTATCGTGGCAGGCCTCTCGCCCGGCGCGTGGAGCGCTCGCGGTCGGCCTCGCGGCGGCGGTGCTCGTGGGCGCGCTCATGGCCGTCGTGGGTGGCATCCCGGCCGCCATCCTGGGCGCGGTCTTGGGCGGCGCGCTCGGCGCGGGCGTGGGCTTCTTCTTCGACCGCACGAAGGGCGAAGAGGCGCTCCGCGTGTTCGAGAAGAACCGCATCAAGGCGCTCGAGCGTGGCCTCGATCTCCGCGGCGAGACCGCGCCCCAAATGCAGGGCGAGCTCACCGGCACGGTGCTGGGCGCCAAGTACAAAATCGGGCGAAAAATAGGCTCCGGCGGCATCGGCGTCGTGTACGCGGCCGAGCACACCTCGCTCGGTCACGAGGTCGCCGTGAAGGTGCTCCGCGGGGCCGCCGCGCGCGACGGTGGCGAGATCGCGAGGCTCCGTCGCGAGGCCCACATCCAGGTGCACATCGAGCACCCGAACGTGTGCCGCGTGCTCGACCTCGACCAAATGCCCGACGGCTCCATGTACGTCGTCATGGAGCGGCTCCACGGGAAGTCGCTCGCCGACAAGCTCTCACGCGACTACGTCGTCACGCCGGGCTTCGGCATCCCCATTTTCATCGACGTCTGCCGCGCGCTCCAAGCCGCCCACACGAAAGACGTGGTCCACCGCGATCTCAAGCCGGGCAACATCTTCTTGTGCGACGACGGCCACGCCAAGGTGCTCGACTTCGGCATGAGCAAGCTCACCTCGGCCGAGTCTCTCACGCAGCAGGGCTACACGCTCGGCACCCCCGAGTACATGGCCCCGGAGCAGTGCATCGGCGCTCCCGTCGAGCCGCGCACCGACCTCTACGCCTTCGGTGTGCTGATGTACGAGGCGTTCACCGGCGAGCTCCCCATCCAGGCGCCCTCGCGGCGTGAGCTGCTCGACATGCACCAGCGCCAGGCTCCCGAGCCGATGCGCACCCGTCGCCCCGACCTCGACATCCCGAAGGCCCTCGACGACCTCGTGCTCCTCTGCCTCAAGAAGAAGGCCGTGGATCGCCCGAAGGACGCGGCCGCCCTCGAGGCGATGCTCGCGGCCATTCCGCTCGAGGGCCTCCCCAAACAGTACCCACCCGGCGTGGGCCGCAAAAAAGCCTCGCTCCCCGTTCCTCCGGTCAAAGACCAAGAGGACCAGGGAACGATGACCAAGGTCGACGCGGCGCCTCCGAGCACCCGCGACGAGCCCAAGGCCTGACCCCTCGCGCAGAAGGGGACGTCAGAAGATCGCGACCACGGGCTGGGGCGATTTCCAGCCCGGAGGCTTCCAGCCCGGGGGCCTCGGGGAGGGGTTGCCCGCCAAGACTCGGGTCGCTTCTTCGCGGAGACGCGCCGCGACGACGCGGTGAGATGCTGCCGAGGCGCGGGCTTCGGCGGCGTCCCTGTCGAGGTCGGCGGCGTCGGCGAGGAGCTCGACGCGAGCCCGCCCCGTGAGCTTTTGTGCGCGGTCTCGGAGGAGGATGGCGCGCGCCGAGAGCGTCTTGGCCGAGACGAGCAGCTCGTCGGCCTCGCGCTCGTTTTGGCTCGCTTCACGAAGGAGGCGGTCGGCCTGTTCCCGCGTCGAGACGGGGCGTTGAGGCGGTGGGGGCTCGGCGCCGCCGCAAGCGAGGGACGGGGCCGAGACCGACAGGAGGCAGAGGAGCGCGGCGGAGAGCACGGCGAGGCGTGGGGCTTTGCGCATGGGAGGTCCTAGACGCGCGGGTCCACGCGACGATCTCGACCCTCGACGATTTTTTCCTCCCCGCGAGGCCGTTGCTGGCCATGCGCTCAGGGCACGGGCGTGTTCCAGCCGCCGATGTCGGTGACCAAGCGGTCGGCCTCGACGGGCCCCCAGCTCCCAGGCTCGTAGGGGAGGGGGGCCACGTCGCCGCCGATGACGGGGTCGACGATCGCCCACGCGGCCTCGACCACGTCCTGGCGCGCGAAGAGCGTCGCGTCGCCCGCCATCGCGTCGCCCAAGAGGCGCTCGTACGCCTCCATGCGGCCGTCTTGGCCCTGCGCGGGCTCTTCGACCACCGAGAGCTCGACGGGCGCGCCGATCATGCGCTCGCCATGCTGTTTTCGGCGCGCCCCGAGCGCGATCGTGACCTTCGGCGCGAGCCGGAAGCGAAGGTAGTTGCCCATCGTCGGCGCGGCCTCTTTGAACACCACCTGAGGCGGGTTCTTGAGCTCCACCATCACCTCGGCGCACGACATCGCGAGCGATTTTCCGGCCCGTACGCAGAACGGGACGCCCTCCCACCGCCACGAGTCGACGTACATGCGCAGCGCCGCGTAGGTGGGCACCGTCGAGCTCGGGGCGACTCCCGCCTCGTCGCGGTAGCCACGGAACTGCCCGAGCACGGTGTCCTCGTGGCTCATCGGGCGGATCGTGCGCAGCACCTTGGCCTGCTCGTCGCGGATGGCCTCGGCGTACGTGCTCGAGGGCGCCTCCATGGCGAGGTAGCTCACCATCTGGAGGAGGTGGTTCTGGATGACGTCGCGCACCACCCCGGCCTCTTCGTAGAAGCGCCCGCGCCCCTGCACGCCGAACGACTCGGCGAGTGTAATCTGCACGTTTTCGACGTACTGCCGATTCAGGATGGGCTCGAGGAACGCGTTCGCGAACCGGAAATACAAGATGTTTTGGACGGCCTCTTTGCCGAGGTAGTGGTCGATACGGAAGATGCAATCCTCGGGGAAGGCCGTGTGCAGCGTGTGGTTCAGGGCCCGCGCCGTGCCGAGATCGCGCCCGAAGGGCTTCTCGACCACCACGCGCGCGTTGGTGGTGCAGCCGGCCTCGTGCAGCCTGTGCACGACCGTGGGGAACATGCTCGGCGGGATCGCCAGGTAGTGAATGGGCCGCGAGGCCGTGGCCAGTTGGGTGCGGATCTGCTGAAAGGTGTGCGGGTCGTTGTAGTCGCCGTCGACGTACCGGATGTGAGACGCGAGCTTCGTGAAGGCCTCTTCGTCGAGGCACTTGGCGGCGACGAGGCTCTCTCTCGCCCGGTTCACGAGCATCTCGCGCGTGTAGCCCGCCTTGGCGACGCCCACGACGGGGATGTCGAGCCGGTCACGCTTCACGAGCGCCTGAAGGGCCGGAAAGATTTTCTTGAACGCGAGGTCCCCCGTCGCTCCGAAGAACACGAACGCGTCGGACTGGGTGGTGTCGGGTCGTGTCAAAGTGCGCCTCCTCGCCTCATGCTACGCGCGACTTTTTCCGCGAGGGCGTCCTTTCGGTTATCCTTGAGCTCGTGGGCCTCGATCTCGACGGTGACGTCACGGGTGAAGTCCTAGGGGGCAAGTACCGGCTCGAGCGAAAGCTCGGTGAAGGCGGCATGGGCGTGGTGTTCGCCGCCACGCACCTCGTGCTCGATCAGCCCGTCGCGCTCAAGCTCTTGCGCAGCGAGGTCGCGTCCCACCCGGATATCGCCGAGCGGTTCCAGCGTGAGGCGCGCGCGGCGGCGGTCATCAAGAGCGAGAACGTCGCCCGGGTGCTCGACGTCGGCGCGCTCGACACCGGCGAGCCCTTCATGGTCATGGAGTACCTCGAAGGAGAGGACCTCGAGCGCGTGCTCGAGACCCGCGGGCCGCTCTCCTCCGACGACGCCGTGAAGGCCATCCTCGACGCCTGCCTCCCCCTCGCCGAGGCGCACGCGCTCGGCATCGTGCACCGCGATCTCAAGCCCGCGAACCTGTTCATGGCGCGTCAGCCGGGCGGCCGCGTCGTGCTCAAGGTGCTCGATTTCGGCATCTCCAAGGTCAAGAACGACACGAAGAAGCTCACGGCGACCTCGGTCATCATGGGCACGCCGTACTACATGTCGCCCGAGCAGATCCGCTCGGCGGCCGAGGTCGACGCGCGGAGCGACGTGTGGGCGCTCGGTGTCATCTTGTTCGAGCTCCTCTCGGGCAAGCTCCCGTTCTCGGGGGACAACGCCGCGTCGATCATCGCCGCCATCTCGATGGATCGCGCCCAGCCGCTCGGAGAGGTGGTGCCCGGCGTGGACGAGGGCATCGCCCGCGTGTGCGAAAAGTGCCTCTCGAAGGACCGCGACTACCGCTACCGCGACGTGGGCGCGCTCGCGCGTGCGCTCCTCCCGTTCACCCAGGACGAGAGCGCGAAGGCGCGAGTGTCTCAGATCGAGCGTGTGCTCGGGCGCAGCGGAGACGACCCCGCGCTCGGCACGGCCGAGACCGTGCGCCCACCTTCCCTGGTCGATGCCGAAGAGCGGGCCGCGCAGCCCGTGGTCACGCAGGTCGCGCCGTCTCCGAAGCTCGTCGTCTCCGATGAGGACGGTCCGACGCCCAAGGCCATCGAGGTCCGCGACGCCGAAGAGGGCAGCGTGCGCGGCGTCACGGCGATCCCGGTCACCCCTCGCGCCTCGCGCAGCCCGCTCGTGGTGGGCGCGGCGCTCGCGGTCGTGGCGCTCGTCGCGGCAGGTGGGCTGGCGCTGAAGAGCGTCGGGGATCCGGGGCCCGTGAGCGCGCCGTCGAGCTCCGCCAGCGTCGTCGCCGAGCTCCCTCCGAAGCCCTCGGCGTTGCCCTCCGCGACCACCGAGCCCTCGTCGTCGCCGAGCGCGCTCGTCGCGTTGGTCCCGTCCGCGGCGCCGGCTCCCTCGGTGTCGTCCGCGCCCGTCGGCCCGAAGGTCGACAAGGCCCCCAAGGTTCCCGTGCCCGCCAAGTCGGCCACGGCGTCTCCCGTCGCGTCGGCTCCCCCGGCGCCCTCCCAAGCTGCACCGAACATTCACACGATGAGCGGGCTCAAATGAAGAACGTTGCCAAAATATCGATTGTTTTCGCGCTCTTGGGTGCCATGGGAGCGGCCCGCCCCGCCCTCGCCGCCGACCCTGCTGCGCCTGCGACCGAGCCCAAGCCCGCCGAGTCGACCCCGGCCGGGGCCTCGCTCGGCGACACGCTCACCGGCATGGCCAAGGCCGACTACGTCGCGGCGCGTGTGCTCTACCAAGACGGCGACTTTGCCTCGGCGCTCGTGAAGTTCGAGAGCGCGTTCGCCGCGTCGAAGAATCCGCTCCTCCTCTGGAACATGGCCGTCTGCGAGAAGTCGCTCCGCCACTACGCCAAGATGCTCGGGCTCCTCGAGCGTTACCGCGTCGAGGCGCGCGACAAGCTCACCGAGGCCGACACGAAAGAGGTCGACGGGCTCGTCGAGAGCGTGAAGGCGCTCGTGTCACCGCTCGACCTCACGACCAACGAGGCGGGGGCCGACGTCCTCGTCGACGGGCTCGCGTTCGGCACGACGCCCCTCGAGAAGAAGCCCCTCGTCGACGTGGGCGAGCACACGATCACCCTGAAAAAGAAGGGGTTTCGTGAGAGGACCGAGCGCGTGAAGGTGGCCGGAGGCGCTCCGCTCGTGCTCGCGTGGCCCCTCGAGCGCGAGGTCCACGAGGGCACGATCTCGGTGCACGCTGCCCCGGGCGATGCCATCTTCGTCGACGGGAAAGCCGTCGGCACGGGCGCGTACGTGGGCAAGGTCCCGAGCGGCGGTCACACGCTGCGCGTCACCGCGAAGGGCTTCCGCGCGCACACGGGCGAGGTGCTCGTGCAAGACGGCGAGACGCGCCGGGTCGACGTGACCCTGGAAAAAGAGGCCTCGGGCATCCCCGCGTGGGTGTGGGTCGCCGGCGGCGTGGTGCTCGCGTCGGGCGCGGCCGTCGGTGGCTACTTCATCTTCAAGCCGGGCGAGGCCCAGCCCCAGGTCATCGGCACGATGGACCCCGGCACCGTGCAGGCCCCGCTCCTCCGGTGAGGCGGACCGTGAACGGAGCGTCGTTCGCGCGCGCTCACTGTCCGTCGCGGAAGCGCACGACCGCGGTGTCGCTCAGGTAATAGGCCACGTCTCCGTCGACCTTGACCTCGTTGTATGGGCTCGAGCTGTCGACCGACTCGGGCCGCTTGGGTCCCGGGGGCTCCCCTTGTTGGAGCTGCCGAATGCGCGAGAGCCCTGTGGAGGTCGCCACGTAGACATACTGGCTGTTCACGGCGAGATCGAAATAGACGCCCGCTTCAGTGCGGTCCGCCCCTCGACACTCTGGCGACGTCGGGCAGTCGCGAACGACTGTGCTGCCGCCAACGCTCCCCTGGATCCAGTAGTAGAGCGGCGAGTCGGCGACGATCGCGAGCGGGGTCGCGTTGTCGACGGCGACGTCTTTGCTCGTCGTCGTCGAGCAAGCGCTCGTGGTGCAACCGCCGACCTCGGTGCCGTGGATGTAGGCGACGCCGTTGCCCGCAGAGAGCTTTCCGGGCGCGGGCGCGCCGAACGACCTGATCGGACGAACCACGTCGCACTTGTCGAGCGCGCTCATCGAGCACGAGCCGAGCTGGTTGTCACCCATCAGGAGCAGCTCCTTTTCGAGGGCGACGAGGTCCCACATCAGGGGCGGAGCTCCCGGGAACGCGACGGGTTTTCCGACCGCGCACGCGCTCGACGTGTCGGCCACCTCGACGGCTTGAGCTCGGTTGATCGCGTAGATCGCCGCCACCGGATCGGTGTTCGTCCGCTGAAACGGGGAAATTACACCGATCTGGCTCGTGAAGCTGGCCTCGCACCGCAAACCCGCCTCGCTGCAACTGGCTGCGTCGCACGAGAGCACCTTGCTGCCGGTTCCCTCATCGACGACGAAGTAGAGGCGGCGCGCGTTGGGTGGGCCGGCGACGCGGAGCGAACGCGGCTTCCGGACGGGGACCGACTTCCAGTTCGGGTTTCCACCTTCGGCCGCGGTGCCCGCGTCCTCGGTCGGCGTGGGCTTCGTGACTGCGCTCCACGCGCCGCACGTGGGGGTACGGTTCGTCTTCGGCGAGCAAGAACGTGTAGCATACACGCGAAGGCGCTCTGACGTTCCGGCGATGCCTTTGGCGATGCGGGTGCACACGGCGCGTGGCAACGTGACGCGGCTGCCTTGCAGCTCGAAGCCGGATTTTCCCTGGTCGAGCGGGACGAGGAAAGGCCCCGTTCCGTTCGGGCCGGTGCCGATCCCGGTCGCCCTGTCTTCGGGCTCGAGGGCCACGTTCCTCACGCCGTCGAGGGTGAACGCGCAGGCCGAGCCGTCGTCGACCGGGGTGACCGCCACGGTCTGCACGGCCGAGAAACACGACTCGGTCGAGAAGCAGCTCCCGCCCTGGCCTTTGTCGTCGCCGCCGCCGAACACGTTCTTTGCGTCGTACGGGTCGTCGAGGGGGAACGAGTCGGACGGGACACACGAGCCCGCCGAGCACGTCTGACCCGCGGGGCACTGGTTCTCGGCGGCTTGGCGGATCTCCCCTTTGACCGACGACTCGCCGGCGCAGAGCCACTCGATGGGCATCTTCATGCCCGCGACGCGACCCTTCGGGATCTTGGTGACGACCTCGCGGAGCACGACGGGCTTCGTGCCCTTCAGCGCGATGAGCTTGATGGTGACGGGCTCGTCTTTTTCGCCCTCGACCACGCCGAACGTCGACGGGAGCTTCACGCCCGTGGGGCCGACGTTGTACTGCTCCTCGAAGAGCGTGCGGCCGCTCGACGTGATCGAGAGCACCACCGCCGACACGTCCTTCGGGACCGACATGTCGGTCTGGAACGAGAGCACCACCTCGCCGGGTGGGTCTTTGGTGCACGCCACCGACACCCCGACCGCCCCCGCGAGCACCCCAGCCGCGATCACACCGCGTAGCCTCATGCCGACCCCTGAAGCAAAGGCAGGACGATCTGTCCGCCACCTCGTAGGGTGCCACATCGCCCCTTCGTGTTCGAGCTTTCTCGGCGCCGTCGCCTCGCGGCCACGGCATCGCGTCGCGTCAACCGGGCTGGCGCTCCACGGTGAGCTCGCCGTCGCGCTCGCGCACGCGCCGGTAGCCGAGGGTGTGGAACACGTCGAGCGGATAGAAGCGGGCGATCTTCGTGTCGATCACGAGGCGCGTGGGGCGCTCGCGGTCTCGCGCGACGCCGGGGAGCCAGTCGATGAACCTGTCGAGATCGAGGCTCCGCAACGCCTCCGAAGCGACGAGCCTCGCCGTGCTCACGGCGCGCCCCCAGAAGAAGCCGTCGGACCCGAGGCCCTGGTAGAGCGGCAAGAGCACGAGCCCGTTCGCCGGCGCGCGGATCTCGCCGCGTTTGTCGCGGGCGAGGAGCTGGCCCTCCTTGGCGTGATCGAGGTTGCGGAAGCCGGGCTCCATGACGAACGCGTCGCTCTCGGCGATCGCGTGGCGCCGAACGACCTCCATCACACGAGGGAGGTTCCCACGCCGGCTCTCGAGCAGCGCGAAGGCCGTGCGAGTCTCGGGGATTTGGCCCGCGCGGAAGATGCCCGCCGCCTGCGCGGCCAAGAGCAACACGGCCTCGAGGTTGTCGATCGAGCCGGGATCGTCGTGCTGGCCACCCTCGATCGTGAACGTGACGCAGCCGTGCCGCGTCCAGTACTCGGAGAGCACGCCGTCGACCTGCTCCTCGAGGCCGAAGATGATCGGCACGGGCAGCTCCGACACGAAGTGCCGCTGCGGGAGCGTGTCTCCGAAGATGACGAAGGGCACGCCGTGGGCGCTCGTCGTGTGGAGATCGATCAAGAAGACGGGGCCGCGTGCTTCGTCGATCGCCCCGCGGATGGCCGACAGGAGCTCGAGCTGCTCGCGGTCCTCGGAGTCGAGTGAGGGCTCGTCGTGCCCGCGTGCCTCGAGGTCGTGGATGTGGGCGTCGACCCAGACACGGTTCATGTCCTTCGCGACGTAGCGGACGTTCTTTCGCATCGCCGCGAGGTTGCCGCCGAAGAGCACGAGGTCACCCCGAAGCTCTTCGTGGGCGAGCCGCTCGAGCACGCGCCGCCCCGCGACGATCCCGGCCGTCTCGTTGCCGTGGATCCCGCCGATCGCGATGACGGTGGGCCCGGGGCGTTTGCCGTGCAAGTGCCCGATTTTGCGGGATATTTCGAACGGCTTGGGGGCGTCTTCGTGGCTCACGTCCGGGTCCTCCTGCGCGGGTGCGTGGATGGAGGCTCGACGGGCCCGACCTGACCTTCGAGCAGGTCGGCCGCGATCTCCATGAAGTCTTCTTCGGTGATGACGCCGACGAGGCTCCCGTTCTGCACGACCGGCAAGCACCCGATGCGGTGGCGCCGCATGAGCGAGATGGCCTCGAGGGTCTGCGAGTCGGGGGACACCGTGACGAGATCGTTGCGCATGATGTCGGCGACCGCGGCCGTGTCCTCTCCGCGCGTGGGCAGCTTGGCTTGTTCGGCCATGTGCCGCAGCACGGCGCGCAGCGACACGAGCCCCACGAGCTTGCCCTGCGCGTCCTCGACGGGGAGGTACCGGATGCGCTCCCAGCTCATGAGGTCGGAGACCATCTCGACCGAGTCGTCCGGTTGGACGGTGAGCACGTCGGTCTGCATGTAGTGCGAGACCTTGTTGTACCCGGTGCGCTTCGGGAGCACCTCGTCGAGGCGGGCGCGCTCCCACTCCGACACGGGTTTTCCGCTCTTTTGGCGGTCGATCGTGGCCGACACGAGCGCGGCGAGGCGCTCTCCGTGAGACCCCTTCGACTGCATGCCCGCGAGCGACTGGAGCATCCAGCGAGAGCCCGTGCGCAAGGAGCGCACGCGGCGATCGACGATGCCGAGGTACTTCTTCGCGTCGGCGTCGTCGACCCCGGCGCGGGCGAGCCCGGCCTCGGCGAGGGGCAAGAGTCGATCGGCCACGAAGGGCTGCGCCACCACCTCTTCGCCGTCGAGCCACGTGAAGCGAGCCGTGAGCCCGTCGCGGGCAGCGGCGTAGAAGTTCGCCTGGGCGAGGTCGAACTCGAGCCGTGAGGGGAGATCCTCGATCGTGGCGCCGAGCTCGGTCATGAGGCCGAGCCAGAAGGCAGCGTTCGCGACCTCGTCGACGATCGTCGGCCCTGCGGGGAGGCAGCGGAGCTCGATGCGGAGGTGCGGCTTGCCGTTCTCGGAGATGCCATAACACGCGCGGTTCCACCGGTAGATCGTGCCGTTGTGGAGCCGGAGGGCGCGGAGCTCGGGGATTTTCCCGGCGTCGAGCGTGGCGAGCGCGTCCTCTTCTTCTTCGGTGCCGACGAGGGGCCGGAACCGCATGACGTTCTCTTTGAAAATGTCGAGCACGCTGTTCCGCACCCAGCCCTTGCCGAAGTTCACGCGCGCGGTGCGCTCGCGGAGGTGGTGGCTCGGCGCGCGGATGTCGCACGACTGCTCGAAGAGCGCGATGCGCGTCTCGGCCCAGAGCCGCTTGCCGAAGAGCGTGGGTGAGTTCGTGGCGACGGCGAGCGTGGGCGCCAAGAGGAGCTGCGCGATGTCGTAGAAGTGGGCGAAGCGCTCGGGCTCGGCCACCTGGAGGTGCACCTGGAAGCTCGCGTTGCACGCCTCGAACATGATCGAGTCGTGTTTGAGCATGAGCTCGTCGATGCCCTTGATGCTGAGATCGTAGGCCTCGCCTCGGGCCGCGTTCATGACGCGGTTGATCGTGAGATAGCGCGGGTTCGGGACGATGTTGTCGAGCCCGAGGTCGCTCTGCTCGATCGTGGGCAAAATGCCCACCATGACCGGCTGAATGCCGATCTCGGCGCAGCGCTTCTGGATGTTGCCGTAGAGGTCGCCGAGCTGCCGCTCGAGCTGCGCGAGCCCCTTGCCCGCGAGGGGCTGAGGGTCGGCGTTCAGCTCGAGGTTGAAGCGCCCGAGCTCGGTCGTGTAGTGCGCGGGATCGGCGAGCCGCACGAGCGTCTCGAGGGCCATGGGGGCACACCCGAAGGTCGCGTCGACGAGGAACATCTCCTGCTCGGCGCCGATGCGTGACACGCCGCGCTCGAACATACCGCCCGACAGCATCCGCTCGAGCCCCCGGAGGTCGCGGAGCACCTGACGCATGTACCTGCGCCGCTGGTCGCCCGAGAGATCTCCGGAGATCGACTTGTGCTCGCGGGTGTCTTCTTTGCGCGCCTCGTTCTCCATCGGAGCTCCCCTCATTCGGTCCACTTGCCGAGGATCTTCGGCATCATGGCGCGCCACGTCACCCAGTCGTGGTGCCAGTCCGGGCCCCACGACTCCACGTAATTCGGAATGCCCTTTTCACCGAGCACCTTGGCGAGCCAGAAGCTCTCGCCGATGTCCTCCCATTTGCCTTCGCCGGTGGCGATGTGCACGTAGCGCGTACGGAGCACGTCGAGGTGGCGCCCGGCGAGCGTGGGCACGAAGTGGAGGGGCGACGAGACGAAGAAGTAGTCGGTCGGGTGGTCGCGCTCCATCCACTTCATGATCCCGTACGTGCCGCTCATCGCGAGCGCCTTCTCGAACACGTCGGGGAAGCGGCACACCATGGCCGCGGCGTGGAAAGCGCCGATGGAAGAGCCGGCCGACCACACGCCGATGTCGGGCGATTTGCAGTCTTTCCGGATGGCGGGGACGACCTCGTGCCGCACGTACTGGTGGTACTGGTGCTGCATCCACATGCGGTGCTCGGGGCTCTTGTCCTTGTCGAACCAGGCCTTACCGCCGACGCTGTCGCACGAGTAGATCTTGATGCGCCCGGCGTCGAGCAGCGGGGCGAGCGCCTTGATCATCAAGAAGCGCTCGATCTCCTCGGCGTCGCCGCCGGCGGTGGGGAACACCAGCACGGGCTGCCCCGAGTGACCCCAGCGTGAGAGTGTGGCTTCGCAGCCGAGCCTTGCAGAGTGCCAGCGGGACGTTTCGTACGTCGTCAAAGTACCTTATTTTACCGGGCGGCATGCGCGCTTGCCAAGGTGCATTCAACGCACGGCGACGTTCTCCTCACGTAGGAGAAGGTAGGTCACCGTGCGCGCGCGTTTCGGGCTCGTTTCGCGCGCGGCGCCGATCGCGTCGACGGCCACGACCCTCGAACGAGGACCGCGGCCGTTTCGGGCCCAGACTCTTCTTCTAGCGTGCGAGCAAGGCCGGGCGCTGGTCGTTGCGCCACGCCTGGATGCGCCCGAAGAAGAGCTCGGTGAAACGCTCGATCTCGTGGACCGGGAAGAGCGCCGTCACCTTTTGGCGCACGGCGTCCTTGGCGGCCGGCGTCCCGAAGAACTCCCACGCCACCTCGTCGAGGTGCGAGAGGTGCTTCGCGCAGAACTCCTCGAAGCGGTCGCCCTCCATCTGCGCGAGCGCGAGCTTCTCGTAGAGGTCGAGCTTCTCCTCGAAGGGGAGGTCACGATCGGCGATGGCGTAGAACGAGGCCCAGTCGGGGTTCATGCGCATCTTCCGCTTCGTGGCCGCGCAATACACGCTCCAGCGCACGTATGCCTTCACGAGCCACGGGAAGTGGTAGTGCAGCGAGGTGACCTGCGAGTCGGGGCAGGGATTGGCAAAATCGATCGGGTGCCAAACTCCGTTCTTCCGGAGAGACTCGCACGAGTTGAACTCCCATCCGAAGAACGCGTTGATGGTGAGCGTGATCTTGCGGAGGTGATCGTCCTCGGCCTGGGACATGAAGTCCTTCGCCATGGTGTAGCGGTCGTGGAGGGGCGCCGCCGGATCGTAGAGCACGCAGTGGGTCTGCGGGCCGAAGCCGATGCACCGGACGAAGCGGTCGAAGCCGTTGACGCCGGCCTGGAGGTGCATGACGGACTTGCCGCTCTCTTCGTAGGCCGCGAGCAGGGCCTTCTCGTCGTCGACCTTGGTGACCGCGCGCCAGCCGCCGCCGTCGTACGGCTTCATGAAGAGGGGATACTCGAGCTTCGTGCCGAGCTTCCGAAGATCGAAGAGCTTCGCGTACTTGGTGAGGGTGGGGCGGAGGTCGGGGTTACCCGGCTCGTAGCTCTTCGGCGGCAGCATCCACGTCTCGGGGATGGGCATCCCGAGGCGCATCATGGCGCAGTACGAGGTGTGCTTCTCGTTGGCTTGGACGCTCCACGGGTTGTTGAACACGTAGAGATCGTTCATGAGAATGGACTTTTTTATCCACTCTCGGCTCGTGTGGTACCAGTGCGTGAGCCGGTCGACGACGAGGTCGTATTTGCACGACTGGCGCAGATCGAAGGGCTCGATCGTCACGCGCTCCACGGCGAAGCGCAGCGTGTCGCCGTCGGCCGTGGGCACCTTGAGGTCGAGGTCTTTCATGATGGCCTCGAAGCAGAGCGGCCAACAGATGTCCGCGCCGAGCGATAGGCCGATGTTCCTCGTGATCTCCGCCATGATGGTGCCTTTTGCCCTCTCCGTGCCCTTCGTGCCTTATTCGTAGATGAACATGAGCGGCCCGGGGAAGAGCCAGCTCAGGCCCTCGCGCAGGCGATCACGCCAATTTTCCCAGTTGTGGCCGTCCCTCGACTCGACGAACTTCACCTGCATCCCCGTCGCGTCGAGCATGGGGACGAGCGAGCGGTTCTCGTAGATGAGCGACTCGTACACGCCGCAGCTCACGAACACCCGCTCCGACACTGCGGTCGGCGTCTCGCGGTAGGTGTTCATGAACTCGACGACCTTGTCGAAGAGGGGACCTCGCCGGTTCTGTTTGCCGATGTCGGTGAACGCGAACGAACCCGACTGGAGGAGCAGGCGCCCCCACACGTCGGGGTAGCGGTACGCCGTCGAGAAGGCCGCCACCGCGCCGAAGCTCGCGCCCATGAGGCAGCGCGCCTGGGGTTTGTCGAGCAGAGGGAGCCTGCGGGTGAGGTCGGTCAGGAGCTCCTCGGTCACGAACTTCGCGTGGGTCTCGTCGTTCGCGTACTCGCGCAGGCGATCGGGCGAGTCCGTGAAGGCGACGATGACGTCGGGGATCTCGAGGTTGTGGATGAGGTTGTCGAGGATGGCCTTCATCCCCGTGTAGTTCAGGTAGTCGCTGCCGTCGTGCACCACGAGGAGCGGGTACCTCCGCGACTTGCGGAAGCGCGCCGGCAGGTAAATGTGCCCGGAACGGAAGCCGCCGAGGGCGCGGCTCTTGAACTTGAAGGGCTCGAGGTGGCCGGGGCGCGCGTCGGGGTCGGGGGTGATGAACGCCGGGGTCTCGTAGCCCTCGCCCTGCATCACCGAGTTCGCGCCGAACGGGTCTTTGGCGCGGTTCGGGTTGCGCGGATCCTCGATCCACTGGCTTCCGCCGCGGTGGTGGATCTCGAGCTTGTATTCTACACGCGACCGGGGCGGCAGCTCCAAGGTGAGGTGCCAGAGGTCGGTGTTCGGCACCCGGGCGAGCGCGTTCGACGACTCGAGGCCGAAGATCCAGTGCCGGAGGCTCACGCCCTCGGCCTCGCCGCGCCACACGACGGTGGCGCTCCGGCCCTCGACGAGCGGGAACGTGTGCTTCGCGAGGAACTCGTCGACCTTCTTGCCGTCGACGTGGCCCTCGAGGAGGGTTCGGATCGCAGAGTGGCTCACGACGCGGCCTCCGTCTTCTCGGGGAGAGGGCCGTACGTGCCGTCGACGCGGAGCTCGATGGCGCCGTGCACGCAGCTCGCGAAACCTCGATCCCAGGTGACCCACGAGCGCGCCGGGAGTGCGACCGACGTGGCCGGCGCGAACCTTCGGGCCATGAGCTCGACCCTCCGCGTGTCGTCGAGCCGGAGGCGCATCTCGGGCTGAGGCAGCACCACGACGCCCTTGGCCACGCCGAGGCCCACGTCGAGCACTTCGGCCGCGCCGGGCCCTTGGGGCGGCGAGTCGTGAAAGATGACCACACGCTCGGCGAGGGCCATCGCGCCCGCGCACCACGCGAGCACCACCTTGCCGGCGAGCAGATCGGCGATGCCGAAGAGCGTGAGGCGGTTCAAGAGCGAGGCCACGTGCCCGCCCGCGATGCAGACCGCCTCGCAGTCGTCGAGGATGGACGCGATCTCGGCGCGTTGCCGCGCGACGGCCGGCCTCTCGCGCGGCTGCCAGCGATCCTCCCACGCCTTGTGATCGCGCACGCAGCGCTCGAGGTGCATGGCGTCGAGGTCGCGAATGTCGAGGATCGACGCGGTGGTCTCGTCGTCGAGGATGTGCGGCGGCGCCTTCCGGCTCTTGACGACGCGCTCGGCCTCGAGGGCGTGCTCGAGGCGGATACGGTAGAAATCTTGGCGGTGGCGGAGGCGCGACTGCCGCTCGCGGTGACCGTCGTTGAAGACCGGGTCCCCGGTGAAGATGGCCTCGGCGCGGGCGTGGAGCTTCAGGTTCGTCGCGCGGCCCTGGCAGTGCTCGCGGAGGTCCTCGTCGTCGTCCTCGCGCTCTTGCCAGCCCGCGGTGATCGTGGCGATTTTGCCTTTGATTCCATGGGCTTCCATGGCCTCGCCGAGCGTCGGGTCGAAGCGTTGGGCGCCGAGCAGCACGATGGCTTTCGGGGCTGCGCGGCTCTTCTCGGGCTTCGGGTCGGTCTCGCGCCGGGCGGGGACCTCCGGCGCGACCTTCATCCGTGTGCTTCTACGCAAACGTCAACCTCCGCGAACCTTCAGCGTCCTGCCCACGTAGTCGAGCATCCCCCGGAGCTCGTCGTAGTCTTCGGCCACGAGACGCACCCACGCGTTGGCCATGTAACCCGCCTCGACGGGCTGGGTGGGCGTGCCCTCGGGCGGCAGGTGCATGTCGAGGAAGTGGCCCGCGAGCGCGCGCTTGACCTCGTCGAGGCCCTCGTAGCCGCGGATGACGCCGTCACGATCGGGGCGGAGCGCGATGATGCCGGCCGCGCGGCGACGCGAGAGGCGCTGCGAGGGTTTTCCGTGCACGATGCACATGGCCCACTCGCGGTAGATGTCGATGTCGTTGCTGGCGGCGTAGAGATCCCACGCGCGCACGCCCGGAGGTCGGCAGCCGATCTCGCTGAATTTCAGCCCCTTCGGGCCGAAGAACCACTCCATGTGGGTGGCCGACGTCTCGATGCCGAGCGCGGTGATGACCTTCTGGCCCATGGCCTTCACCTCGGCGTACGAGGCGGCCGAGTCGAGGCGGTTCGTGGCGACGAACTGCGGCGAGATCCACCGCGTGCGCATCGCGTGCAGCACGTTCGGGTAGTAGTGGCAGGCGAAGTCGTGCACGACGCGCCCGTCGATCGTGAGCGTGTCGTAGAAGGCCTCGTGGCCCTCGATGAACTCCTCGACCGCCACGTTGGCGCCGGCGCCCACGCCCACCTGAGCCATCGCCGCGTCGAGGTCCTCGAGGCGCTCGACCTTGACCGTGCCCGACGCGCCCGCGCCGTCGCGCGGTTTCAAGACGACCGGGGTGCCGATTTTACGAACGAAATCGCGAATTTCGGCCGGGTCACCCGACCCGAGGGATTGCGCACAAGGGACGCCCGCGCGCGTGAGCACCTCCTTCATGGAGGGCTTGTCGCGGCAGAGGAACGTGGTGCGGGCGCTCGTGCCGGGGATGCCGCACTTCTCGCGGACCTTCGCCGCGGTCATCACGTGCGCTTCGACGACGGCCTCGAGCCTCGCGACCTTCACCTTCGACTGCACGAAGCGGACGGCGCGCTCGACCTCGGCCTCGGAGGTGATGTTGCCGACCTGCTCGTAGTGCGAGAGCCAGTGCCGTAGCTCGCCGTCGAGCGAAGACTTCGGGCGCTCGCCGATGCCGATGACACGAGCTCCGACCGCGTGGAGGGCGCGGACGAACTCTCGTTGGTTCAGGGGGAAGCAGGGCTCCAGGAAGACGATGTCCACTCGATCCCACCTTACAGCATTCTATTGGAACGGTGGTGGTGCCGTTCTTCCCGAAGAGTGTGTATAGGGGGCGCCGTGAAGGTCCTCTTCGTCGCCTCCGAGGTCGCGCCGTTCGCCAAGTCGGGCGGCTTGGGCGACGTCTCTGCCGCTCTCCCCCGCGCGCTCCGCGGCCGTGGCCACGACGTCCGCGTGGTGATGCCGCTCTACCCGCGCGTGCTCGAGAAGGCGAAGGAGCTCGAGCTCGTCGTCCGCGAGGCCAAGGTGCGGCTCGCCGGTGCCGAGGTCCCCTTCTCGGTGCTCACCTGTGCACTCCCCGGAACGGACGTTCCGGTGTATTTCGTGCGGTGCCCGAGGTTCTTCGGCCGCGCGTCGATCTACACGCAGGACGCCGACGAGCACCTCCGCTTCGGCCTCTTGTCGCACGCGGCCCTCGTGATCGCGCAGCGCCTCGGGTTCTCGCCGGACGTGGTGCACGCGAACGACTGGCAGACCGCGCTCCTTCCTCTCCTCACGAAGACGTCGTACGCCTGGGACAGGCTCTTTTCGGCCTCGAAGAGCGTCCTCACCATTCACAACATCGGCCACCAGGGCACGTTCGGCGCGGGAACGGTGGGCGAGCTCGGGCTCGGCGCGGTGACGCACCACCTGCACCAAGACAGGCTCCGCGACGGCCACGTGAACTTCTTGCTCACGGGCATCCAGTACGCGAACGCGATCACCACGGTGAGCCCGAGCTACGCGCGCGAGATCCAGACGCCCGAGCACGGCGTCGGGCTCGATCCGTTCCTGCGCGACCGCAAAGACGTGCTCTTCGGCATCCTGAACGGCATCGACGAGGGCGAGTGGAGCCCCGAGACCGACCCGCACCTGCCCGTGCGCTACTCGGCCGACGCGCTCGAAGGCAAAGAGGCGTGCAAGCGCGAGCTCTTGCGGTCGGCCCGGCTGCCCTACGCCGAGCACGTGCCCGTCTTCGGCATCGTGTCGCGCCTCGTGTGGCAAAAAGGCTTCGATTTGTGCTTCGGCGTGCTGCCTCGTCTGCTCGATCGCGGCCGCGCGCAGCTCCTCGTGCTCGGCACGGGCGAGCCCAAGTACGAGTCGTTCTTCTCGGAGCTCGGGCGAAAGTACCCGAAGCAGGTCGTGCACCGCGCGGGCTTCAGCGAGCCCCTCGCGCACCTCGTCGAGGCCGGCTCCGACTTCTTCTTGATGCCCTCGCGCTACGAGCCGTGTGGCCTGAACCAGATGTACTCGCTCCGCTACGGCACGCCGCCGATCGTGCACAAGACCGGCGGCCTCGCCGACACCGTCTCGCACCACGAGCCGGGCAGCCACCGCGGCACCGGGTTCGTGTTCGATCACTTCGACGACGCGGGCCTCGCGTTCGCGTTGGGGCGTGCCCTCGCCGCGTGGGGCTCCGGGCACGGCGCGGATCGTGTGGCGATGCAGACGCTCCGCCGCCGGGGCATGGCGCTCCGCTTCGGGTGGGACGAGCGCGTCGGCGGCTACGAGGCCGTGTACCGCAAAGTGGCGCCACACGGCGCGCTGTAAGGTTCCGACTTCGTTCGGTATTTTGGCGTAGTGCTCAGGCGTAGTGCACGCGCACGGTCTCGACGAGGATCTTGAGCGCGCGTTTGACGACGTCGGTGCTCGGGTCGCGGACGACGATGTACCCGTCGCCCTCGTAGCCGTCGCTCTTGGGTGCGCCCATGCTCGGGAGCTTCGACTCGACGACGATCTTGCCGACGAGCTCGTTCGCCTTGGCGACGCCGGTCACTCCCACGACGCGCCCGCGCCCCATGCCGCGGAGGAACGCGCACCCCACGGCGAACTTTCGGTCCCACGGGGCGTCGAGCTCGTCGTCGACGACGGCGCGGGCCCAGGCGCGGTACGGGTCGATGCCGTGCGCGAGGCCCGTCATGAGCGAGATGTTCGCCCCCGGTGGACGCTGCGCGATCTCGCCGATCGCGAGCGAGCCGTCGGGCCTTTGGAACCACTCCATGTGGGTCATGCCGCTCTCGAGCCCGAGGGCCTCGATCGCCGCGAAGCCCATCTTTCGTGCCGGCTCGTACTCGGGGCCCGACACGTCGCGGGGCAAGAGGCACGTCCACTGGATCCACGGGTTCTCGAGCACCTCGAGGCAGCTCGGGAGGTAGTGCGACACCGACCACACGCGCGGCTTTCCCGCGATCGTCACGGTCTCGAACGAGAACTCGCGGCCGCGAAGGAACTCCTCGGCGAGCACGGGCGACTCCTTCGACACGCGCATCCCCGAGAGGGCCGCGCGGAGCTCGTCGGCCGAGGTGACGCGGAAGGTGGCCTTGGCGCCCATGCCTGCCGGGGGCTTCAGCACCAGGGGAAACCCGGCCCTTTGGGCGAACGCGAGGCCCTCGGCTTCGTTCGTGAGGAGCGCGTGTTTCGCCACGGGCAGACCCGCCGCGCGGAGGGCGTCCTTCATGCGGGACTTGTCGCGGAAGAGCTCGGCCGTCTTCGGGCGCGCGCCGGGCACCTTGAAGTGCACGCGGGCCTCGGCGAGCTGCACCATGAGCGACTCGAGGATGCCGACGATGCGGTCGGGCGCGCCGTGGCGCGAAGCGAGCACCTGGGTGCCCTCGACGATGTCGGCCGTCGCGAGCGGATCGGTCACGCGCACCACGTCGTCGTAGATGCCTGCGTCCTCGCCGGAGGGTGGCGTGTGGACGACCCCCAAGAGGCGCACGCCCTCGAGCTTTCGCACGGCGCGCACGAAGCGCATCGTCGTTTCGGCGGGGAAGGGAGCGACGAAGACCACGTTCCGAGGCATCTTCGGACCGTGCCCCGGGCGCCATGGCCGAGTCAATCGGAAGGCGCTCGCTCCCGTGTGCCTTCTTCGTGACGACGCGACTTTTCGGCGGGCGGAGAGTGGAGTACACCCTCCCACATGATGGCAATGGCGGGGCCCGTCGTGGTCGAAAAACCAAAGCTTCGCGGCGCGTCGCACGCCGTGGCGTTCGTCCTGTCGTTTGCGCTCACCGCGTGGCTCGTGTCGAGGGCGCACACGACGACGGGTAAGCTCGGTTGTGGGGCCTTCGGTTTCGCGGTCGCGCTCCTCTTCGGCACGAGCGCCCTCTACCACCGCATCGACTGGACGGCCGAGGCGCGGGCGCGCATGCGAAAGCTCGATCACTCGGCGATCTTCGTGCTCATCGCGGGCGGGTACACGCCGCTGCTCGCGATCGTGCCCGCGGCCGACGGGAGCCGCGTGGCGCTCGTGGCCATGTGGGCCGGCGCGCTGCTCGGCGTCGTGAAGTCGCTCCTGTGGGCCCACGCGCCGAAGTGGGTCACCGCCGTCGTGTGCGTGGTGCTCGGGTGGACGGGCGCCTTCGCCGTGTACACGCGCGTCCCCGTGACCGGAGGGGCCTCCGCGCTGTGCATCATCGGCGCCGGGGTGCTCTACAGCGTGGGCGCGCTCGTCTACGCCAAAAAGAAGCCCGATCCGTGGCCCGCGGTGTTCGGCTACCACGAGGTGTTCCACGCGCTCGTGATCGTGGCCACGCTCTGCCTCTACGTGCACGCCGACCTCGTGCTCCGCGCCGTCGGGGGCTGAGGCTCCTATGTAGAATGCATGTGATTCGGGGCGCTCAGGGCCGGCCCACGCGCTCCCACTGGAGGCCTTGCCCCACGTCGGACGAGACCTTCTTCGCGAGCCACGGGCGCCCCACGGGCATGAGGTAGAGGCCGGGGCCTTGGCCCGTCTTGGTGGTCGAAAAGAAGGCCACGAGCCGCCCGTCCGGGCTGCACGCGGGGTAGCGGTTCTCTCCCTGGCGTTGCGTGAGTCGTCGCATGTTGCCGCCGCTCGAGTCGGTCGCGACGAGCTCGGCGCCGCCCTGCACCTCGACGGTGAACACGATCCACAGTCCGTGGGTGGTGTCGCAGAAGGTGGGGGAGCTCGCCATGAACCCCGCCGGCGACACCGCCTTGCCGTCGACGTGCACGCGCTGTACGGGCGCGCCGCCCACGTACGAGACCTTGCCGAGGGGGCCGAACGTGGGGTGGTGCGCGAACGGCGCCGCGTCGAGCGTCGTCAGCTTTCCGCCTTCGCCGAGCAGCACCGAGCTCTTGCCGTCGCGCATGACGGTGAGCGCCGCGCGGGTCTTGTCGGGTGAGATCGCGACGCCCATGACCGAGCCGGGCACGTCGATGGGCAGGAGCGTCGCGCTCGGGCCCGCGGCGACGCGAAACGGCGCAAAGTCCTTGCTCATCACGTAGTAGAGCACGCCGCTCGGCCCGAACGCGGGAGACAGGACGGTGCCCTCGAGCGGCGAGACACGTGCGTCGTTCTCGCCGTCGGCGTCGATCGTGTGCACGCTCGTCCACTTGCCTTCGCGCTTCGTGTAGACGAGGCGGCTCTCGAACGGGCCGGGCCGACCCGTGCCCGCGCCGAGCAACGCGTCGGTCACGCGGTGGGCCGCGGAGCGTACGTCGGCTTCGGACTTCGCCTTCACTCCGGTCGTGAAGAGCGGCTTCGGAGGTGCCGCCGCGCTCGCGCCTCGTGTGTCGAAGAGCTCACCCATGACCTCGCTCCCGTCGGGGCGCACCTCGTACCGGACGCGCACGACCACCTCGGCGCCCTTCGTGCGGTAGGCCGCGAGATCGATCGCCGCGTCGCGCGTGGCCGTCGTCTCGGGGAGCTTCTCGAGCGGGAGCACGTCGTATTGGCCGGAGAGCTCGAGGTCGCGCCGCACCACCGACTGGGCGACGCGCTCGGTCGCCGAGGCGGGCTCCACGGGCACGTACCCGAGCTTCGGAAGCGGGGTGATTCCGTCTCCCGAGCCGTCGACCTCGACGGTGCCGAGGAGCGCGTCGTCGGGAGGCGCGCCCGCGCCCTGAGCCGAGGACACGGACGGCACGACGCCGAGACACGCGATCACGGAGAGGGTGAGCCCGAGGGTGCGCCTCGCACGTGGCCGCAGGGCGGCTCGCGTGGCGGGCGGGTGCGTGAGGTCGAGGGCACGATCGTCCGAGTGAAGGGGCGTCATTCGCACTGGCTCCGGGTGGTGCAACGAAAACCGACCGTGACGGTTCTTCCCAAGAGATCCGGGTAGTTGGGTGGAGGTGAGGGGACCTCGGCGCCGCTCGCTCGGATGCGCGCGAGCGTGGCCTCGACCTCGGCGTCGAAGACCGCGTTGCCCGAGAGGCGCGTGACCGAGTGCCCCCCGACGTGGCGGTCCTCTCCGATGGAGACGATGACCTCGCCGCGGAGCTTCTGGAGCTCGTCGAACGGCACCTTGCCCTTGATCATGAAGTGCGCGAGAAACCACGACGCGAGCTGACCGCGGTAGGCGTCCGCCGCGCGGCCCTTCAACGGATCGGTCTCGGTGCCGTTGGGGGAGCCGTTCGGTACGCCCGGCGTGCTGCCTCCGGGCTCACCCGGGCCTCCGTCGCCCGACGCAGCGAGCGCTTGCGGGCCTGCTTGGGCGTCGTGCGCGGCCACGCCCGCGTCGAGCTTGGCCTTCGAGGGCGAGTCCTTGTCGGCTTGGGCCGAGGGCTGCGCCACGTCGGTCTTTTGTGCGGCGGGGGCCTGCCGCTCCCACGCGGTCGGCAGCTTCCCCGGGGTGAGGCTGCCCTTCTTCAAGAGCGGCACCGGGGTCACCGCGATCGCGATGGGCTTCGCGTTCTCGTCCGAGATCGCGGCCTCGCGGTGCTCGGGCGTCGGCAGGAGGAAGAGCCCCGCGAAGAGCGCCTGCGCGAAGGTGGCCGCGGCGAAGGCCATCGCGAGCTCGTAGGGCCGGAACGTGGCCACCGCGCTCACTTCGGCTTGCCCTCCTCGGGCTCGACGAGCAGGTTGAGAGACGTGACGCCTGCGGCGCGGGCAGCCGCGACGGTGCGCGCGACCACGCCGTACCGGGCCTCTTTGTCGGCGAGGATGTAGACCTCGTGCTCGGCCTGGATGCGCTTGTTGGTCTTGAGCTCGTCTTCGAGGGTGGCGGTCACGTCGCGCTCACCGAACAGGATTTTCTCGTCTTTCGTGACCGTGACGAGGAGCTTCGCGTCCTTCACCGGCGTGTTCGCGGCGTTCACCTCGGGGAGGTCGACGTGAAGCCCCGTCGTGAGCAGCGGCGCAGTCACCATGAACACGATCAGGAGCACGAGCATGACGTCGACGAGCGGCGTCACGTTGATGTCGCGGAAGCCGCCGCCCTCGCCCTCTTTCGAGCCGCCACGTGAGAGCGCCACGGCCCTAACCCCCTCGCGCGGGCGGGAACTGCGACCGCGAGACGAGCGGGACGACCGACTCGGGCTCCTTCGTCCCTCCCTCGGCCACGAGCGCGACCCACTCGGCGGCCGAGGCCTCGAGCTCGGCGAGCAGCTCCGCCGCGCGTTTGTCGAGCGCGTTGTAGAAGATGACCGCGGGGATGGCGGCGCCGAGGCCGATCGCCGTCGACACGAGCGCCTCGCCGATCGCGGGGGCCACCACGGGGAGCGCCGCGCTCTTGGCCTCGCCGATGCGCACGAAGGCGTCCATGATGCCGTACACCGTGCCGAAGAGGCCGATGAACGGCGAGGCCGATGCGATCGAGCCGAGCGCCGACAAGAGCGACCGCGCGCGCACCTTCTCGTCGACGATGGCGCGATCGGCGGCCGCGCGGAGCCGCTCGAGGTTCTGCGTGCGTCTCGCGCGGAGCTCGTGCACCACGCGCGCGCCCGGGGCATCGACGGGGCTCTGAACGAGCGAGAAGAGCGCGATCGCCGACACGCTCCGCCGGGCCGAGTGCTCGAACGCGCGCTCGGCCGCGCGGAGTCGACCGAGCTGGAGGAGCTTGGCCACGGCGATGACCCACACGAGCAGCGACGAGAGCACCAAGATGCCCACGGTGACGCGCACGGGCCACGACGCGTGACCGAGCAACGTCACCAAATCGAGGGAAATTTTCGTGTCGCCGGGGGTGGGCTCGAGGCCGAGCGACACCCCCATGAGGCTTGCCAGTCGCATGGGGCTCAGGGCGCGAGCATGAGGTCTACGCGGCGGTCTTTGGCCCAGCCGGCTTCGTTCGTGCCTTCCGCGTCCATGGCGCCGCGGCTCGAAGACTGGACCTTGGCCTTGTCGAGTCCCTTGCCCGAGACGTAGCCGGCGACCGCGTCGGCGCGCGACTGCCCGAGCGTGATGTTGTACTCGGCGGGCCCGCGCGGGTCCGTGTGGCCGACGACGCGGAGCGTGCGGCCCTTGAGCGGGCCCGTGGCGAAACACGTGGCGACCTGATCGAGCACGTGGATGTCGTCTTTGCGGAGGGCGGCCGAGTCGAACGCGAAGTAGGCGTCGTTGGCCTTGATCCCGCAGAGGCGCACGATCTCGTCCGAGATGCGCACCGAGCTCGGGCCTTCGGCGGTGGGCACCTCGGGGGGCAGCTCACGCTTCGGCGCGGCGGTCGCCGGGGCCTCGGTGGTGGTCTGGGTCGGAGCCTTCGGGGGCGGCGGCTTGTCGCCACAGCCGACCTGAGCCGACGTGAACCCGAGCAAGACGACGAAGGGAGCGAAGGTCTTTGCCGATGCACGGCGGGGCGCGAACGTCACGGTTGGCCTCGTTTTCGGTGAAGGCGCGACGGCCGGGGCCGACGCGACGGTTTCTGCCCTGGGGAGAGCCCCATGTAGTTCCTCGTGGGGAAGACGTCCACACCCCGCTGCGCATTCCCGCGGCCGCCCAGGTCGGTGCCACGTCGCCGTTCGGCCGGGGGAGGCCACGAATCGCCGGGCGCAGGGCCGGCGCGCCGCGTCATCGTCGTCCTACCAAATGGTAAGGCCATGCCTTGACGAAGGCCGGATCGGACCAGATACTTCGCACGCTAAAGGTTTCGGTCCGTAAGGCCCGGGGCTCGTACGAACTCGAAGGTAGAGGTGCTCCCCATGTCCGATCTCAGGTTTGACGGCCGTGTCGCCATCGTGACCGGCGCCGGTAACGGTCTCGGTCGCTCCCATGCGCTCTTGCTCGCGTCGCGTGGCGCGAAGGTCGTCGTGAACGACCTCGGTGGCTCGCACACGGGCGGCGGAAAATCGAGCGCCGCGGCCGACAAGGTCGTCGAAGAGATCAAGGCCGCCGGGGGCGAGGCCGTCGCCAACTACGACTCGGTCGAGGACGGGGACAAGATCGTCAAGACCGCGCTCGATACGTTCGGCAAAGTCGACATCGTCATCAACAACGCGGGCATCCTGCGCGACGTCTCGTTCCAGAAGATGAGCCAGGAAGACTGGGACCTCATCTACCGTGTCCACGTGCTCGGCGCCTACCGCGTCACCAAGGCCGCGTGGGACGTGATGCGCGAGCAGGGCTACGGCCGAATCATCTTCACCGCGAGCGCGGCGGGCATCTACGGCAACTTCGGGCAGGCCAACTACAGCATGGCCAAGCTCGGCGTCCACGGCCTCGCCCAGACGCTCGCGCTCGAGGGAAAGAAGAAGAACGTCCTCGTCAACACGATCGCGCCGATCGCCGGGTCGCGCATGACCGAGACCGTCCTCCCGAAGGACCTCATCGACGCGCTCAAGCCCGAGTACGTGACGCCGCTCGTGGCCTATCTCTGCCACGAATCGAACGAGGAGACGGGCGGTCTTTTCGAGGTCGGTGGTGGCTTCATGGGCAAGCTCCGTTGGGAGCGCGCGGCCGGCAAGGTGTTCAAGCTCGGGCGCGACATCACGCCCGATCAGGTGCAGAAGGCCTTCTCCGAGATCACGAGCTTCGAGAAGTCGACGCACCCGGCCGACGTCACCTCGTCGATGCAGCCCATCCTCGGGAACCTCGGGTCGAAGAGCCTCGGCGGCAACGAATTCATCGATGTCGACACGGCGCTCGGCTACACGTTCGAGACGCAGGCCTCGTCGTACGACGAACGCGATCTCGCCCTCTACGCCCTCGGCGTCGGCCACGCCAAGGACCCGAACGACGAGACCGAGCTCCAGTACGTCTACGAGAACTACGGCAAAGGCTTCGTGGCCGACCCGACGTTCGCCGTCATTCCGGCCATTCGCCTCGTGTTCGAGAATGCCAAAAAGGGTGTGAACGCACCCGGCCTCAACTACGGATTCGACCGCGTGCTGCACGGCGAGCAGTACACCGAGGTGAAGCGCCCGCTCCCGCCCAACGCGAAGCTCTCCCACAAGGCCCGCGTGAAAGACATCTTCGACAAGGGCAAGAACGCCCTCGTCGTCATGGAGATCAAGAGCTACGACGAGGCCGGCGAGGAGCTCATCCACAACGAGCTCACGACCTTCGTCCGCGGCGCGGGCGGGTGGGGCGGCGATCGTGGCCCGTCGGCCGACGTGAACGTGGCGCCGACGCGCGAGCCCGACGCGGTCGTCGAAGAGAAGATCGGCGAGAACCAGACGCTGCTCTACCGCCTCTCCGGCGACACGAACCCGCTCCACGTCGACCCGGAGTTCGCGAAGGCCTTCGGCTTCCCGAAGCCCATCTTGCACGGCCTCTGCACGTTCGGCTTCGCGGGGCGGCACGTCATCAAGCAGTTCGCGAACAACGATCCTCGCTTCTTCAAGAGCATCAAGGTGCGCTTCTCGGAGAGCGTGTTCCCCGGCGAGACGCTCGTCACCGAAATGTGGAAAGAAGACGATGGGCGCATCGTGTTCCGCTGCAAGGTGAAGGAGCGTGGCAAGGTGTGCATCTCGAACGCCGCGATCGAGCTCTACAAGGAGATCCCGAAGCCCAAGGCGAAGCCCGCCGCGGCGGCGAAGGGCGCGGCCCCGGCCCCGGCGCAGGGAGAGCCCACGAGCGCCGAGATCGTCGAGGTCATCAAGGACCACGTGGCGCGGAACGTCGGTGAGCTCACGTCGAACGTGAACGCGAGCTACGTCTTCCAGCTCACCGAGCCGAGCTCGGCCTTCTCGATCGACCTTCGGCAGGGCAAAGGCGCGGTGTCCGTCGGCGCGATGGACAAACCCGACTGCACCCTCGAGCTCACCGACAAGGACTTCCTCGACATGACGTCGGGCAAGGCCGACCCGCAGAAGCTCTACTTCGGCGGCAAGTTGAAGATTTCAGGCAACGTGATGGCCTCGCAGAAGCTCACGTTCCTGAAGAAGATCGACCAGAACATCGCGAAGGACGTCATCGCGAAGCTTCGTGGCGCGGGGGGAGCTCCCGCGGCTCCGGCGGCCGAGGCCTCGGCGAGCTCCGGGCCCACGAGCGCCGACGCGTTCGCGGTCATCGGCGACTACATCGAGAAGAACCCCGATCTCGTCGCCAAGGTAGGTCACGTGTACGTGTTCGCTCTCACCGGGCCCGACAGCGCGTGGACGCTCGACCTCAAGAACGGCAAGGGCAGCGTGACGGCCGGCGCCATCGACAAACCCGACTGCACGCTCACCCTCACGGACGCCGACTTCATGGACATGACGTCGGGCAAGGCCGACCCGCAGAAGCTCTATTTCGGCGGTAAGCTCAAGATCACGGGCAACGTGATGGCCTCGCAGAAGCTCGAGTTCTTGAAGAAGATCGACCCGAAGGCCGCCGAAGAGGCCGTGAAGAAGGCGCGCGCGGCGGGCACGGCGAAGGCCGCGACCTCGAGCGGGCCCAAGGGGCGCGAGGCCAAGGCGCAGGCCATCTTCGCGGCGCTCGGCGATCGCATCGCGAAGACCCCGGGCCTCGTGGCCGAGGTCGCGGCGGTGCTCAAGTTCAAGGTGACCCAGCCCGACGCCGTGTGGACGGTGGACCTCAAGAACGGCGCGGGAGGTGTCACCTCGGGCGAGGCCCAAGCCGACGCGACGCTCACCCTGACCGACGAGGACCTCGAGGCGATCGCCCGCGGAGAGGACCCGAAGGGCCTCTACCAACACGGCAAGATCCGCGTGGACGGAAACGTGCAACTTGCAAAGAAAATTGGCTTCTTGAAGCAGCTCGCCTGACGGCGACCTCGGACGCGAAGAAAGGAAGAATCACCATGAGCAGACGAGTGAACGTCATCGGCGTGGGCATGACGAAGTTCCAGAAGCCCGGCGCGAGCGACGACTACAACGTGATGGCCGCCAAGGCGATCACGGCCGCCATCGAGGACGCCAAGGTCAAATTCGAGGACGTGGAGCAGGCCTTCGCCGGCTACGTCTACGGCGACAGCACGTGCGGCCAACGCGCCGTGTACGACGTGGGCCTCACGGGCATCCCCGTGTTCAACGTGAACAACAACTGCTCGACGGGCTCCTCGGCGCTCATGCTCGCGCGCCAGGCCATCATGGCGGGCGCCGAGTGCGTGCTCGCCGTGGGCTTCGAGAAGATGGAGAAGGGCGCGCTCGGCTCGAAGTTCACCGATCGTGCGAACCCGCTCGAGTGGCAAGCGAACCTCATGAACAAGGTGCAGGGCTTCAACCAGGCCCCGCCGGCCGCGCAGATGTTCGGCGGCGCAGGCCGCGAGTACCGCTGGAAGTACGGCACGAAGCGCGAGACGTTCGCCAAGGTGAGCGAGAAGGCGCGCAAACACGCCTCGCAGAACCCCTTCGCGCTCTTCAACCAGGTGCTCTCCGTCGAGGAGATCTTGGCCTCCGAGGAGGTGTTCGATCCGCTCACGCGCTACCAGTGCTGCCCCCCCACGTGCGGCGCCGCGGCGGCGATCCTCTGCACGGACGAGTTCGCGAAGAAGCTCGGCATCTCGAAGCCGGTGTGGATCGCAGGTCAGGCCATGGTGACCGACCGCAAGAGCTCGTTCGACGAGGACAGCATGATCAAGATGGTCGGCTACGACATGACCAAGGGCGCCGCTCAGAAGGTCTACGAAGAGGCCGGCCTCGGCCCGAAGGACGTTGACGTCGTCGAGCTCCACGACTGCTTCACCGCGAACGAGATCCTCACGTACGAGGGGCTCGGCCTCTGCGGCGAGGGCGAGGCCGAGAAGTTCATCGAAGAGGGGCAGAACACCTACGGCGGCAAGTTCGTCACGAACCCGTCGGGCGGCCTGCTCTCGAAGGGGCACCCGCTCGGGGCGACGGGCCTCGCCCAGTGCACGGAGCTCGTGTGGCAGCTCCGGGGCCAGGCCGACAAACGCCAAGTGCCGAACGCGAAGGTCGCGCTCCAGCACAACCTCGGCCTCGGCGGCGCTTGCGTCGTGACCATGTACCGGAACGGCTGAAATCGCGCCGTCCCCCCGGGGCGAGAGCGGGCCTCCTCGTGCGACGGGGTGGCCCGCTCGTCGTTCGTGCTCGTCGCGTTCGCTACTCGATTCCTCGCTTCGTGCGGGCGAAATCGGAGGGCTGGGCGTAGGATGATCGGGTGTCGATCGACGGTTTTCCCCCCGACGGAAGCGCCCCGTTCGTCTCGTTCTCCGAGAAGACCGCCGAGGCCGTGTACGGGTTCGTCTCGCGCATGGCCGAGCGGCTCGAGGTGCCCGTCCTCGGGCTTTCGCACCTGCCGAAGGGTCGTGGTCTCATCGTGGGCAATCACGCCTTCGGGTGGGACGTGGTCGTACCTATGGCCACGATCTGGGCGAAGACCGGGAGGCGCGTGTGGGCCCTCGGGGAGCACCTCTGGTGGCGAGTCCCGTACGTTCGCAAGCTCGTCGCCGAGCTCGGCACCGTCGACGGGACTCCCGAGAACGTCGATGCGCTCCTCTCGCGGGACGAGCTCGTCCTCGTGATGCCGGGAGGCCTGCGCGAGGCGGTGAAGCCGCGCGAGCTTCGCTATCGGCTCTTGTGGGGCGAGCGGTATGGCTTCGTGGAGGCGGCCATCCGCAACGAGGCGCCCGTGGTCCCGCTCGCGTCGGTCGGGGCCGACGAGTGGTTCGATTTCGTCGGCAACGCGACCGCGCGCGGCGAGAGGTGGCTCCGTGGCACCGGGATCCCGCTGCCCGTACCGGCTCGCGTCCTGCCCATTCCGCGCATCGTCCCGTGGCGCTTCGTGCTCGGAGAGCCGGTCTTGCCCCGGTATGTGCCCGGAGCCGCGAGCGATCGCGCGGCGCTCCGAAGCCTTCGGCGCGAGGTGGAGGGCGCGCTCTCCGAGCTCATCGACGCCGAGCTCTGCCGCCGCCAAGGGATCGACTTGGGAAAACGCCCGATACCGCGTATGTAGGCACGATGTCCTCTCCTCGTGTTTCGGCGCGCTCCGCTCCTCCTCTCGTCGTGCTCACGGGGGGGCCCGGCGCTGGAAAGACTGCCGTGCTCGAGGTCGTTCGTCGGCACTTCTGCGAGCACGTCGTGGTCTTGCCCGAGGCCGCGAGCATCGTCTTCGGCGGCGGCTTCCCGCGGCGCCCTTCGGACATCGGGCGAATGTCGGCCCAGCGCGCCATCTTCTCGGTCCAGCGTGAGCTCGAGCGGCTCGAGCTCGAAGACCCCGCCTCGACGGCCCGTGTGGTCTTGTGCGACCGCGGCACGCTCGACGGCATTGCCTATTATCCTGGCCCCGCCGAAGAGTACCTGCGCGAGCGCGGGACGACCCACGAGGCCGAGATTGCCAAATACGCGCGGGTCGTCCATTTGCGACCGCCGCCCGACGGCCGCGGGTACGACCACAAAAACCCACTTCGTGTGGAGACGGCCGCCGAGGCTCACGCGATCGACGCGCGCATCGAGGCCGCGTGGAACGGACACCCGAACCGCGTGTTCGTCGAGAGCTACGAGCTCTTCTTCGACAAGGTCGCCCGGGTGCTCTCGATCCTGCGCGACGAGCTCCCCGACGACTGCCGCGCCCACATCGCCCTCGCCCCGGGCGAGTAGCGCTCGAGCGGACCGGTCAGCCTCCGGGCTCGTGGACGACGTAGCCGAGCTCTTGGGCGACCCACCGCACGGCGTCGCGCGACGTGAAGAGGCCCGTCACGTGGCCGCGATCGCCGACGATGGGCACGGCGTCCGTGTTTTCCATCGCGAGCAGCGCGAGCGCGAACGAGATGGGGGCGTCCTCTGGGAGCACGTGCACGTGAGGCGTCATGACCTCGCCGGCGGTGGCGTCGGGGTGCAGGTCGACGTGGGTCGCGTGAGGCAGCTCGGTCGAGGTCACCTCGTCGGCGCCGTCGCGCTCGCGGCGGAGCAGATCCTCGCGGGTCACGATCCCGATCGGGCGTTCGTCGTCGTCGACGACGGGGAGGGCCGCGAGCTCGTCGTCGAGGAGCAGCGTCTCGAGGGTGGTGAACGGCGTCGTGCGCTTGACACAGGCGAACCGCCTCCGCCCGAGCTCGGAGAGCGAAATCCGCGCTGCTTTCTCGGCGAAATCGGCCGCCTTGGCCGTGGTGATCGACGACGCTTGGCACGTCACGTCGGCGTGGCCGGCCGTGCTCTCCGGCATGGCGACGAGCCGCGCGCACCCTTTGCAAGCGTCGAGCGGGAGCGACTGCCCGCGAATTTTGCAGAATACAGAGACCTCGCGCTCGGGCTCACCGTCGCCGTCGAGGGTGACCTTCGTTCGGACCGGGTTGCGGATGGTCTGTGGCGCACCGGGCGGGCCCGCCATGGCCGACACCTTGGTGCGGTTCGGCGGGGTGTGTCTCGGCGCGTGCGGGAGCTCTCCTTCGAGCTCGCGGCGATCTCGTGTCATGGGCGCTCCCTCCGCTGCGGAACCGAGCAATTTCGGGACCATGCGCGACGAGCGCGCGGCGGGTCTCGGCGTCCGGTTTTGCTCGGGATTTTCGGGGACGTCGAGGTGCGACGCGAGCCGACGCTTGCGTGCCGGTGCAGCCTTTGCGCGCCCCCGCGGGGACTGCACGCCGCGCTTTTCTGCTCGACGCGACGAGATCGCTCTGGTACGAGACAGATTCTCGATACGGCCCTGCCGACTTCGAAACGTGAACCCGCCAGGTCCGAAAGGGAGCAACGGTAGCGCGGAGGAGTGTGGTGGGGCCTTTCCCTTTTGTTCGTCGCGTGGAGCGCGGCGGGCCTGGTAGGGTCCGGGCGCATGGCCACCTCCCGCACGTTCGACGTCGTCGATACCCCGAGCGGCCGCGAGATCCTCGTGAAGGTCACAGGACCCGACGTGCTCCGCGATCCGACGCTCAACAAGGGCACCGCCTTCTCGCAGGCCGAGCGTGAGGCGCTCTTCGTCGACGGGTACTTCGCCCCGCACGTGAGCACCCTCGAGGAGCAGCTCGCGCGGACACTTGCAAGTTACACGGAGCTCGGGAGCGAGGGCTCCAAGGAGGCGGTCGCGCTCCGCCGGTACCAGTTCCTCCGCGCCCTCCAAGATCGCAACGAGACGCTCTTCTACGCCTTCCTCGCGAGGCACACCGAGGAGGTGATGCCCATCGTGTACACGCCCACCGTGGGCGAGGCGATCCGCGCGTTTTCACGCATTTTTCGCACGCCGCGCGGGGTCACGTTCTCGCCGGTCAACATCGGTCGGGCCGACGTCGTGCTCGAGCACCACCCGCTCACCGACGTCCGCATGATCGTCGCGACCGACTCGTCCGCCATCCTCGGCATCGGCGATCAGGGGTATGGCGGCATCGGGATCTGCATCGGGAAGCTCGCGCTCTACACCGTGGGTGGCCTCGCCCCGTACCACGCGCTCCCGGTGAGCCTCGACGTGGGCACCGACCGCGACACCCTGCGGAACGATCCGCTCTACCTCGGCCTCCGCGCGCCTCGCCTGCGCGGGGAGCCCTACTTCGCCCTGACCGACGCGTTCGTCGCGGCCGTGAAGAAGCGCTACCCGCGCGCGATCGTGCAGTGGGAGGACCTCTCGAAGGACACCGCGTTCGACGTACTCGCGCGCTACCGGAAGGTCATCCCGAGCTTCAACGACGACGTGCAGGGCACGGGCGCGGTCACGCTCGCGGGCCTGCTCTCGGCGGCCGCGCTCCGCGAGCGCTCGATCGTGGACGACGTGTACGTGGTGCACGGCGCGGGGGCCGGTGGCGCGGGCGTCGCCGGGGCGATCGTCGAGGGACTCGTTCGCGAAGGGCTCACGCGGGAGGCGGCGCACGAACGTGTGCTCGTGCTCGACTCGAAGGGCCTGCTCACGGAGGAGCGCGCGCCCACCCTGGAAGACTACAAACGCCCGTTCGCGCAGAAGAAGGCGCGCTACGCGGCGTGGCCGTGCGCGTCGGACGTGCCGAGCTTGCACGAGACCATCGTGCACGCGAAGGTCACGGTGCTCATCGGCCTCTCGGGCCAACCCGGCGCCTTCGACGAGGCCGCCATCGCGGCCGTGGGCGCCAACACGGATCGGCCCGTGGTGTTCCCGCTGTCGAACCCCACCGCGAGCTGCGAGGCCCTCCCCGAGGAGGTGTACCGCATCCTCGGCCCTCGGGCGACGGTCGCCACGGGCTCTCCGTTCGGCCCGGTCACGCTCCCGAGCGGCGAGGTGCGCGCCGTGGGCCAAGGCAACAACGCCTTCATTTTTCCGGGGCTCGGCCTCGGCGCGACGCTCGTCGCGGCGCGCGAGATCACGGACTCCATGGTGCTCACCGCCGCGTACGCGCTCGTCGCCTACACACGCGAGCGGCACGGAAAAGACGGCCGCATCTTCCCCCCGGTGCGCGAGCTCCGCGACGTGAGCCTCTACGTGGCGGCGCGTGTCGCGCACGAGGCCATCACCTCGGGTGTGGCCGGCGCGGCAGGGCTCCCGAGCGACGTCGGCGCCCTCGAGGAGCTCGCTCGAAAAACGGCCTACGTCCCCGAGTACGTGCCCCTGCGGCCGGCCTGACGTCACGAAAAGTTGGCCCTCTTTGGCGTGGTGGTGCAGTCCATGTGGGTAGGAGGCCTACATGGTGACCACCCGCTCTCGCCGCAGCTTTTTGATGCTCGCCCTCGGGGCTGCCGTCGTCGCAGGCGCTCGCGAGGCGTCGGCCGAAGCCGTTCGGATCCTGGCCCAAGACGGGGATGGAACGACCTTCGCGCTCTCGCTCCAGAGCGCGCCTTTCCCGGCTAAAGGTGCATCCTACACGGACTCGACCGTCCTCGTCTTCGTGCCTCGGCACTTCCGCGCATCGCCCGGGAAGGAGGTGCCCATGCTGGTGCACTTCCACGGGCACGGCACGACGGCCGAGCGAGCGATGGTCACGCACAAGCTCCGCGAGCAGCTCGTGGCGAGCCGCCAAGACGCGATCCTCGTCGTCCCTCAGGGGCCCGTGAACGCGGCCGACTCGTCGTGTGGCAAGCTCGAGTCTCCGGGGGGCTTTCGCGCGCTCGTCCGCGACGTGCTCGTGCACCTCGACCAGAAGGCCGTCGCGAAGGCCCTCGGGACGACCGCGTTCCACAGAGCCGCGCTCGGCCGGATCTGCCTCTCGGCGCACTCGGGGGGCTACCACGCGGCGGCCCAGTGCCTTCGCCACGGGGGCGTCGAGGTGAACGAGGTCTACCTGTTCGACGCGCTCTACGCCGACGCCGACGTGTTCCGCGACTGGGTCGCCGAGGGGCGAGGGCGGCCGCAGCGCACGCGCCACAAGCTCGTCTCGTATACGGCCACCGGGCCCACCGAGAAGATGAACGAGTGGCTCTTCTCGGAGCTCGAGCGGCGCGGCGTGCACTGCGAAAAAGAGCGGGTCGAGGGCACCCTCTCCCGCGAGGCCATCACGCGCGCCGAGGCCGTGCTCGTGCGCACCCCGTCGGCTCACGGCGCGGTCGCCTTCGAGACCAGCGCCCTCCGGGACTGCCTCTTCGCCTCGTCGCTCCCTCGTCACCTCGACACGACCTGGTTCCAAGCGAAGGCCGGCGCGCGCCCCATCGAGCGCATGCGCTGAGCACGCCGCAAAAATCCGCGGAAATCTCGCGGCGATGGCGCTAAGGAGGGGGAATGGCCCTCCACGTCGAGTCGTTCCCCGTCGCGCCCCTCGGCTGCAACTGCTCCATCGTGGCCGACCTCGAGGCCAAGGTCGCCATCGTGGTCGACCCGGGCGGCGAGCTCCCCAAGATCCGCGCGCGGCTCGAGGCGCTCGGGGTCGTCCCCACGCACGTCGTGCACACGCACACGCACATCGATCACGTCGGCGCGACGCCGGGGCTCGTCGCGGCCTACGGCTGCACCGCGCAGATCCACGAGGCCGATCGCCCGCTCTACGACATGCTCCCGGTACAGGCGGCGATGCTCGGCATCGCGATGCCCGAGACGACGCACATGGACGGCGCCCTCCGGGACGGAGGCACGGTGAACGCGGGGGCTTCGGAGCTCGGGGTCATCCACACGCCGGGGCACACGCCGGGCAGCGTCTGTTTCTTGCTCACCGCGGGCGACGACCGCGTGCTCTTCGCCGGCGACACCTTGTTCCGTCGAAGCATCGGACGTACCGATCTCTGGGGGGGAGACTCGGATCTCATCTTGTCGTCCATTCGCGAGCGCATCCTCACCCTCGAGGGCGACACCCTGGTCGTCACCGGGCACGGCCCTACCACCCGGGTCGTCGACGAGCGCGAGAAGAACCCTTTTCTCCGATGATTTCCCCATGAGCGACGCCGTCCGCGACGCGACCCTCACCGAAGCGACCCTGCGCGAGTCGTTGCGCTCGGCTCTCGCTGCCCGCGCGCGCTCCGTCGTACCCGCGAGCCAAGGCGCAGGGGCCGAGAGCGCCACGCTCGCGTGCCTCTTCGAGCGCGACGGCGACACCCACGTGTGGCTCTTGAAACGCCCCGAGACGATGCGCCGTCACAGCGGGCAGGTGGCGTTCCCCGGGGGAAAACGCGACCCATCCGACGCCACGCTGCTCTTCACGGCCCTCCGCGAGGCGAACGAGGAGCTCGGCCTCCACGAGCACCACGTGGACGTGCTCGGCTCCCTCGACGACGTGGTCACCTTCACGGGCTTCGTCATCACGCCTTACGTCGCGTGGCTCCGCGCGCCGTTCGAGCCCGCGCCCAACCCCGAGGAGGTCGCGCGTGTGTTCTCGGCGCCGCTCCGCACGTTCGCGACGCGCGCGAAGGGCGTATTTCCCAAGGTGGGCTGGCACGTCGAGGGCGAGCTCGTGTGGGGAGCCACGGCGGCGGTGCTGCGCAACCTGATCACCGTGGTGGCCGAGGTCGCGCGCTAGCAGCCCGTTGATTTTCGGACCGAGGCCGTTCGACGTCCGCGCCCGACCCGCCAAGGCGCGATCCGAGGAGCGCCCGGAGCCTACTTTTGTAGGTGAGGACGCACCGCAGGATCGCAACGAAGGCGGTCGGGATGCGGCGGCGAGCGGCCGACGGGAGAAAATCAACGGGCTGCTAGGGTCTGCTGGCGGGCCGTCGTGCGAATCAGGCGTACGGCGTGTCGCGGAGGTGCCACGCCACGCGCGTCGCGAGGGTCATGATGGTGAGCTGCGGGTTCACGCCGAGGCTCGTCGGCACGAGGCTCCCGTCGGCCACGTAGAGGCCCCGTGTGTCCCACACCTTGCCGAACGTATCGACGACCGAGTGCTCGCGGGTCATCCCCATGCGGCAGCTCCCGAGCGGGTGCTGCGAGGAGCACTCGATGTCGCGCGCCTTCACGCTCTCGAACGGGAACGCGCGGAAGGCGTCGGCGTCCATGCCGGGGGCGCCGAGCACGGGCGGGAACACTTCCTTGGCGCCGGCCGCGAAGAAGGCCTCGCCCATCTCGCGGATGACCCGCGGGACGAGCTGCCGATCGCGCTTCGCCATGCGGTACGTGAGGATGGGCTCGCGCCCGAGGCCGGGCCACACACGACCGCCTCCCTCGTCGTGGATGATGCCACCGAAAATAGCGAGATGATTCACGTTTCCGGCGCGGCGGAGGAGCTCGGGGCCCGTGCCGGGCATCGTCGCGGCGAGCACGGCGGGCGGGACGAAGAGCCCCATCATGGTGATGCCCTCGTGCTCGAGCGAATCGGTGTAGGCCGACTGGAGCGCGCCTCTCCACCCGCTCACGTCTTGCTCGAACCGGGCGATCATGCGGAAGCCCGGGTGCACGGTGACGTTCTTGCCCACCTCGCCCGAGACGCCCATCACCCCCGAGCGCCGGAGGAGGAGCGGCGTGAAGGCCGCGCCCGCCGCGAGCACGACGCGCTTCGCGCGCACGACGAAGCCGTCCTTGGGCCTCCCGTGTTTGCCGTTGCCCATGCGGCCCTCGACGCCGATCGCCCGATCGCCCTTCATGAGCACGCGCTCGACGAGGCAGTCGGCGTAGATGCGCGCGCCCTTCGCGGCGGCCCGCGGGAGGTACGTCACGTCGACGCTCATCTTGGCGACGTGGGGGCAGCCGAAGTTGCAGCGGCCGCACCCGTTGCAGCCGTCCGTGTTGCGCGAGATGGGCTTCATCTCGAGGCCGCGCGCCTCGGCGCCGCGCACGAAGAGGTGCGTCGACTGGGAGCGCATGTGGACGGGCACCTCCTCGACGTGCACGGCCTTCTCGACGGAGGCGTAGTACGGCTCGAGGGCCTCTTCGGTGAAGTGGGCCATTCCGCGGGCGTTTCGCCACGTGGAGAGCACCGAGCCCGGCACGCGGAAGCACACGCCGCCCGTGACCGTCGACGAGCCGCCCACCACGCGCCCCATGGTCACGTTGATGTGCGGCGTGTCCCCGAGGCCGAACGCGACCGTGAACGCGCCGCCGCGCCACACGTGCCGGAGCGACTCGCTCGGGCGCATCTTTCCGTGCTCGGCCGCGGGCACGAACGGCCCCTCTTCGAGCACCACCACGTCGTGCCCGGCCTCGGCGAGCTCGCACGCGATCACGGCGCCGCCCGCGCCCGACCCGACCACGACCACGTCGCAGTCGATCTCGAAGGGCCCGTTCTTCTTGCTGCCGCTCTCGACCGCGATCATGACTGGCCTCCTTTCGCAGTGGCGCCTTCGCCCTCGACGAGGCAGCCGAACGGCCCGCCGATCTCGCGTGTGGCGGCCGGGTGCTCGAAGTAGAGGATGCAGAGCACCGCCTTCACAGCGAGCAGCGCCGTCGACAAGAAGCTGTGCTCGACCCGGGCGAGGATGGCCTGCCGCTCGGCGAGGGAGCGACCTAGAAAGCCCCACTTCCCGGCCATGATCGGCCCGAGCACGGTCACCGCGAGGAGGCTCAAGCCCAAGATGCGCCGCGCGTCCTCTCCGGCGTGGCCCACGAAGCTCGCCATCTCGCGCTCGAGCCACACGAGGCGCTCGTGGTCGGGCGCGCCCGCCTCGCTCGCGAAGAGGGCCTCCGCCACGGCTCGCCCACGCCGCAGCGTGCCCGCCGAGACCGGGAGAGGCTCTCGTGTGGGGACGTCGTACGTGCCCTCGAGCACGGGGCGCTTGCGGAGGTTCATGGGCGCCACCTTACCAAAGGGTCGGCCGCGTGTCTCGGAAACGTGAGCCTATCCTCACATTCTTCGCGCGCCTCGAAACCCCGAGAATTCGAGGGCCTGCGATGGGGTATGGTGGGCCGCCATGCCTCATCGTGCCGTGCTCGGTCGTGTCGTCTCGCTCGTCGTCCGGCGCTTCGGTCCGCCCGGCGCGTTCCTCGCGCTCCCCGGTCGAGGCGACGACCCTCGTGGCCCCGTGGTGCTCCTGCCCGGGGCCGAGGTGCCGTCGGGGACGCAGGTGGGAGACGAAGTCGAGGTGTTCGTCACGCTCGACTCGGAGGACCGCCCGCTCGCGACCACCCGCAGGCCCAAGCTCGGGCTCGGGCAGGTGACGTTCCTCGAGGTCACCCAGGTGTCGGGCATCGGCGCGTTCGTGGACTGGGGGCTCCCGAAGGAGCTCTTCGTGCCGCACGCCGAGCGCACGCAGGATCTCGTGAAGGGCATGCGCGTGCCCGTGGGGCTCTACGTCGACCCGTCGGGGCGGCTCGCCGGCACCATGCGGGTCTCCGAGATGCTGCGCGAGCGCCGAGGCTTCACGGTGGGCGAGTGGGTCTCGGGCGAGGCGTACCGCAACGAGCCGCACATCGGGCTCTTCGTGATCGTCGAGCGAAGGTGCGTGGGGCTCTTGCCCGCGAGCGAGCCGCACGTGCTCTCGCGCGGTGAGGTGGCCGAGTTTCGTGTCGCGAAGGTGCACCCCGATGGGCGCTTCGAGCTCTCGCTTCGCGGGCTCGCGCACGAAGAGATCCACGAGGACGCCGAGGCCGTCCTGGGGGTGCTCACGCGCTCGCCCAAAGCGCGGGTGTCCGACAAGTCGAGCCCCGACGAGCTCCGGCGGCTCTTCGGCCTCAGCAAAAAAGCCTACAAACGCGCGGTCGGGCACCTGCTCCGCGAGGGCAAGGTCTCCCTCGGCGAGGACGGCACGGTGCGCCTCGTGGAGGGGAGCTCCCCCGCCGTGTCGCGATCCCCGAAGGGGTGACGTTCAGGGCTCGGCGTACATGCGGATGTTCGTGGCGGCCATGAACGCCATGCGGTGCGCCTCGCGGTACTCGGGGTGGCGCACGTGGACGTACCCGTCCGAGAGCAGGGTGTTCTTCCAGTTACGGCGGGGCGTGCCCGGGCGCAAGAGGCGCTCCTCGGTGACCCAGTCGCCGCACGCGCGGAGCCAGTCTCCGAGGCCCTCGATGCGCGAGATGCGCCCCTCGCCGAGCGCGCGCTTGAACACGATCGCCGCGTTGTAGAGGCGCTTCGTGCTCGCGGAAAATCGCTTGTGGCAGACGACGTTCGCCCACTCGCGGAAGAGATCGATGTCGCAGGTGTAGTTCATCTGATCGACGAGGCACGCGCCGCCGGGCCGCGCGCCGATCTCGCCGAACACGGCCTCGCCCTTCGAGGTCAGGTACCACTCCATGTGCGTGAAGCCGTCGTCCATACCGAGCGCCGTGAGCACCTTGCGGCCGAGCTCGACGCCCGGGCGGAGCTTCGGCTGGTACATCTCTTTGACGGTGATGATCACCGGAGAAATCCACTGGATCGTGCGCATCTCGAGCGGCTTCGGCAGGTACGCCGCGACGTTCTCGAAGGCGGGCTTTCCGCCGATGCACACGGTGTCGAACGTGAACTCCTCGCCGTCGATGTACTCCTCGCAGATGATCTCGGGCACGCCGCGCATCTTCGGGATCGTCTGTTCGAGCTCCGCGCGGCTCGACACTTTGTAGGTGTTCGCGCTGCCGGCGCCGTCGATGGGCTTCACCACCATGGGGTAGCCGATCTCCTCGGCGGCCTCGCGGATGGCGTCGTCGGAGCGGGTGCGGCGCGACTTGGGCACACGGAGGCCGGCCGCGCGCACGCGCTCTTTCATGAGCTGCTTGTCGCGGAAGCCCTTGGCGGTATCGACGCTCATGCCCGGCATGCCGTGGCGCTCGCGGAGGCGCGCCGCGAGCACGACCAGGGGCTCCCAGTTCGTGACGATGCGGTCGATGCCCTTGCCCGCGATCCACGCCGTCACGCGCTCGAGGACGTCGTCCTCGTCCATGATGCGTGGAACCTGCAAGTAATCGGTCAGGTAGGGGCGGACCTGCCGGGGGATGGCCTCGCGCGGGCTGTCGGCGACGCCGTACACCTCGGCCCCGACCTCGGCGAGGCCGCGCGTGTATTGCATCATCTCGGGGGGGTAGAGCGGGGCGAGGAAGACGACGCGCATTTCGACCGAGGCCTACCACGACTTCGCCGCAGCGTGGCCCGTCGATGCGCCCTGTCACCGAATCGCGACACGTTGGAGCGGCCGCGGGGCTCGCGCGCAGGCCGTGCGCGTGGAGGCTCCCCGGGCCCGCACGCGCGACGACGTTCAGAACGCGACGCGGAGCTCTCCGCCGAACGCGAGCAGGACCCGTGGAATCTCGTAGAGCGTGGTGCCCGCGTCGACGAAGTACGTGTCGCGAAAGAGGGGCACACGCGCTCCGACGTGCCCGTCGAGGTGCACGGGTCCCGCGAGGTGAAGGGCGGCCCGGGCGTGCATGCCCACATCTCCCCACCCTCGGAGCGCGCTCGCCGGAGTGGAGATGCCTGCGCCCTCGGCCTCGACGAAACCGAAGGCGACGCGGGCGCAAGGAGACAGCGCGAGGGGCTCGGCGAGGCGCAGGCGGAGTGGGCACCCCTCGAGCGCGGCCGACGAAAAGACGAGCTTCGCCGTGCCCGCCGCCGTGGCCGCCTCACCCTCGAAGCTCCGCGCGAGGCGGAGGGCGAGCCACGGCGCGAGCAGGCGATTTCGCGCGACGTCGAAGCCCAAGACGAGCACCGGCGAGGGGCGCGCCTCGAGCACCGTCGCGCCCTCGAGGCCCACGCCGAGACCGAGGGAGATCTCCGTCTTCGCGGGGGGCTCGGGCGGTTCGGGCAGCTTGGGCGTGGCGGTGGGCGTCGTGCGAGCGGTCGTGCGCGGTGGCGGGCTCGTTGCGGCTTCGGGAGCCCCGGCATCGACGGCGGTCGCGGGGGCAGTGGCCGAAGGAGGGGGCTCGGCGTCGGGAGCTTGGGGCAAAGGCGAGGGGGCGACGCGCGGCGCCGTCTTGGCTTCGGGATCGATGGCGAGGGCCGCGACGAGCGCGAGGGCGCGCACGACGTCGTCGCACGTGGTGGCGCGCACCCTCCGGACGGACGAGGCGGCTCCGTCGGCCCCGACGACGACGAGCGAGCCCTGGCTGTCCTTGGCTCCCTCTTGGACCTCGACACGGAGCACGCGCGCCGGTTCGCCTTCCGTGGCGATCCGGACCTTGTCGGTGCGGGCGCGGACCTCGCCGAAGAAGGCCGCCCCCGACGGGCACTGGCCTTCGCTGCGGTAGTCGACGCGCACGGGCTCACGCGTGGGTGCGTCGCCCGAGGCCGCGACCGCGACGAAGGCGCCGGCCGCGCCCACGACGACACCGAGGATCGCAGGGCGACCCAAGGTGAACCGCCGCGATCGGGCTCCCCCCACGGCGATCAGCCGGCGGGCGGGAGGGAGCGTGTGAGCGCTTCGACGAGCACCGGCACACCCTGCGCGCCCGACACCGCGAAGCGCCCATCGAAGACGAAGAACGGCACACCCGAGATCCCCTGGTCTTTCGCGGCGCGCGCCTCGGCCAGGGTCTCGTCGAGCTCTTCCGGCGAGGCGAGCAGGCGCTTCGCTTCGTCGCGCGGGAGGCCGTGGCGCTCCGCGAGGGAGAGCAGCACCTCGTCGTCGCCGATGTCTTTCCCCTCGAGGAAATAGGCTTCGTAGAGCGCCTTCACGAACGCCGGCTGCGTGCCGAGCTCGAGGGTGTGCTGCACGAGCGTGTGCGCCTTCTGCGTGGAGACGCTCCTGCGCACCTTGGTGAAGTCGAGCGCGATGCCGCTCTCACGCGCGACGCCTTCTACCCTCGCGAACATCGCCTCGGGGTCGCCGCCGTACTTCGCGGCGAGGTGCTCCCGGAGATCGCGCCCTTCGGGGGGCGTGCTCGGGTCGAGCAAAAAAGGCTGGTGCACGACCTTCACGGACGCCTTTTGGCCCTTCTCGGAGAGCGCCGCCACGGCTTGATCCAGGCGGGTCGCGCCGATGAAACACCACGGACAGACGAAGTCGGCGACCAGGTTCACCACGATCTCGCCGGAGGGCGGGGGCGCTTCGAGCATGGAACGAGGTGTAGCAAAGAACGAAAGGCCCGAGAACGACCCGCCGCGCCCACAAAAGGCGGAAGGCCTCGACATCGGCGCCCGAAGGGGAGGGAGGCGCCGACACGAGACCTTCCGGGCCGCCGCGCACTCTCGAGGGGAGAGGAGAGAGACGCGACGACCGAAACGTTGCACCCGGTACGATGCCGTCCGCGATCGTGCGTCGCAGGTCGGGGACATTTTCGACCGAGCTCGAGCGGAGCCCGCGCATGCCCTCCGGAGAAGTGCGTCGCGAAGGCGCGCCTCGGCGCTTCGAGGCTGCTATTCCTAGGGCATGGTGCGCTCACTCCGTCCGCTCGCTTCCCTTGCCGCCCTTGTCTTCGCCGTGCCCTGCGCCATGGTCGCATGTGTAGGAGACGACCCGACCTCGGCCCCCGACGCCACGGCCCCCACGGCCTCGACCGCCACACCCGATGGGGCCTCTTCCGTCGACGCGGCCACGCCACCGGTCGACGCGGCCGACGCGGCGATCCCCGACACCTCGACGCCCCCCGTGGATGCCGCCGACGGGGCCGTGCCGCTCCACTTCGTGTTCGTGACCTCGGCCAGCGTCACTGGCGCGTTCGGTGCGGGCCTCCCCTCGGGGCAGACGCCATGGACCGCCGCCGACGACATCTGCCGAACCGAGGCCATGGCCGCGAGCCTCCCCGGAAAGTACGTGGCGTGGCTCTCGTTCACGAACGGGTCCGGCACCAAGTTCAACGCCTCGGGGCGCATCGCCGACTGGCCGTACTCGCTGCCCGGAACCGCGGGCGGTGTGCCCCCGGTGCTCGTCGCCGCGAGCCGCGCCGACCTCATCACGAAGGGGCCACTCGTGCCGATGGATCGCCTCGCGAGCGGCCTCCGCGTCGACCAAGACGAGAACATGTTCGTCACCTACGTGTGGACGGGCTCGAACGGCGACGGGACGGCCTCCACGCAGGACTGCAACGGCTGGACGAGCGCGCTCGCGAACCAGAGCGGCGTCGCTGGAAACGCGCGCCGTATCGCTTCGCCGACCCCGACCGACTGGACGGCGTTCGGTGGCCGCACGTGCGACGCCCGAAGGCGTTTTTACTGCTTCCAAGTGCCCTGAAGCCGACCGTCCGTGCGCCGCCCCGGGGGGGGGCACGCGCATGGGCACTCCACGCTCAGAACACCGCGCTCTTGTCGTGGGGCTTCTGCTCGGGCGTCTTGGGCGCTGCGGGCTCGGGCGTCTTGGGCGCTGCGGGCTCGGGCGTCTTGGGCGCCACCGTCTCGACGGTCTTGGGTGGCGCGGCGGAGATCGGAGCGGGCTGCCCTGTCGATGCGGCTTTGGCGGTGGCCGCCGGATGCCGACCGAGCGGGAGGGGGGCGCTCGCGGGCGGGGCGGCCGTCGGGAGGTCGTGCACGGCGACGAGAGGCGCGAGGCTCGCCGGGGTCGACGGCGCGGCGGCGCTCCCGTGAGCGGATCCGAGGGCGGGGCTCGCGCTCGTAGAGACCGAGGGGCCGTTGCGCAGCGCGAGGGGGACGACGATCGCCAGGGCCAGCGCCGCGAGGAGCCCCGCGACCCAAGGGCTCCGGCGTGATCGAGTGACGGGGGTGGGGGCCTCAGCCGCGGCGACCGGGGCGGTGTCGGGGGCATCGTCGCATGCGCACGCGCGGCCGAACGCCTCGACGAGCTCCTCCGCCGAACGATAGCGGTCATCGACGTGCCGGCGGAACGCTCTCTCGTAGAACGGGTCGAAGCGTCGGAGCGCCGGCACGTGCTTCGAGATCGGGGCGTACTCGGAGCGGCAGACGTTGACCAAGACCTCCTGCACCGTCTCCCCTTCCCAGGGCTCCTTGCCCGTCATCAGCTCGTAGCTCACGACGGCGAGAGACCATACGTCGGCGCGGTGGTCGACGTCGGGCAGCGCGCGGGCCTGCTCGGGGCTCATGTACGAAGGGGTGCCGACGGCGATGCCCTTCTGGGTCGACTTCCGATCTTGTGGGCGCACGGGCCGAACCAGGCCGAAATCGAGCACCTTCACGAGAGGCGAGCCATCGTCGTCCGTGCATACGAAGACGTTGGCGGGCTTGAGATCACGATGGATGAGGCCGGCGGCGTGGGCGGTCGCTAGCGCCTTCGCGAGCTGCCGAAGGATGACGAGTGTCCCTTCCGGGGTGAAGGGGCGGCTCCTCAGCGCCTCGTCGAGCGAGCGGCCTTCGAGCACCTCCATAACGAGGAACGGGACGCCGCCGATGTCCCCGTAGTCGGTCACGGCCACGATGTGGCGCGTCCTCTTCGCCAGCGCCGACGTGATCTTGGCCTCGTCGCGGAAGCGCTGGAGCGTCGTGTCCCGATCGACGTCGTCGAGGAGCGATCGCTCCAGGAATTTCACGGCGAAGGGCGTGTCGAGCTCCGTGTGCTTCGCAAGCCACACCTGCCCCATGCCGCCCCGACCGAGCAATTTTTCGAGGCGGTACCGCGCGGCGACGACCTCCCCTGGGGCCGGCACGAAGCTCGTCGCTGCGCGAGGGGCCTCTCGCCGCGGACCGTCGTCGAGCCTCGTTCCGTTCGGGGTCGTCATGGTCTCACCTGCACCCGACGGCTCGAAGGGTGTCGGACGCTTTGCGGCAGCCGAGCCCGTTCTTCTCGCAGACCACGAAGCGCGCCATCGAACCGCACGTTGGCTGCGCGTTGACGAAGCCGGCCTCGCACGCCACCCCGAGGAGTGGACAGCGTTCGTCCACTCCGACTTTGAGCTCGTACTCGACCGTCCCGTTGCAGTTCCAGTCGCCGCCCTTGCCGGGCCCCGTGCCGGGGATCGGCGTGAGGGTGTTGAAGTCCCGATCGGGGCGGACGTTCCCGTTGGAGTCGTCGCAGTCGAAGCCGCCGCACACACCGCCGACCTTGGCGAACCGGTCGTTGTCCTCGTCGCAATTGACGACCTGGCCGTCGGGCGCGGTTATCGCGGCGTCGCCGTCGATCCGATCGGCGTCGGGTGGTGCCAAGACGTCGGGGTTCGAGGCGTCCGGCGCGCCGGCCTCCGAGGGGCTCGACGTGTCCGCCGCGAGCACGTCGTCGTTCGGCGAGGCGTCGAGGACGAGGTCGTCGCGCAGCTCCGGGGACGGGAACGTGCATGCTGCAACGATCGTGATGCCCGCGGCCAGGGCGCCCGAGATCCTCCACGCTCGTCTCATTGGAACCTCCACGTGAGCTGCGCGCCGCCGACCGTGGGCGTGAGCGCGAGCCTAGGGCGGCCCGCCGCTCCTCCCACGCGGACCTTCTCGTCGGGGCTCGCGAGCACCATGACGAGGCCCGCCCCCGCGAACGCCGCGCCCCCGAGGCCGAAGACCGTCGTGAGGGTGCTGGCGGTCTCGCCTCGGCGGATCACGCCTCCGACGCTCGTCGGGCACGGACCCGTCTCGTACCCGGGGCACAGGTCCTCGAGGTCGGAGAGGGCGCCCTGGCGCAGGCCAAGGGTGATGCCGGCCACCGCGAGCGAGGCGACGCCCACTCCGAGCGTGACGAAGCCGGCGAGGCGCACGCGGCTCGTGCGCGTCGTGAACGCCGGAGGGGGAGGCCCCGTGTGCACTCCGGGGCTGGACAACACGAGGCTCATCCGCACCTCCCGCGAGCTGCCCGCGGCCAGCGAGACGACCTGCCTCACCGGGGTCGCGGTGGGCGCTTTGGCCACGATCGTGACGGGGCCCGGGTCGCGCTCGAGCACGGTGCCGAAGAGGGAGGGGGAGATGGGCTCGCCGTTCACCGTGAGGGTCGCGCCGTCTTCGGCTTGTGCTGGCCCCTCGCGCGAGGGGCGTGTCACGACGACGTCGACGCGCAGCTTGGCCACGAGCGGCTTGAGCCGTGCTGCCGCCTCGGCCGCGTCCTTCGCCCAGCCCTCGTATTTGGTGGCGTCTTTGCTGACGAGCAGGCCGCGCTCGAGCTCGAGCCACGCGCGCCGGGCGGACGCGTAGTGGCCGACGCTCTCCTCGCACTCGGCGACGTTGCGGACGCTGCCGAGCCGCCCTGGCGCGAGCTCGCTCGCCTTTCGAAAGAGCGGGATCGCGTCGGCGCACTTGCCCTCGGCGCGGAGCTCGCGCGCGCGCACGAAGAGGTCTTGCGCGTCGGCTCCCGCGTCAGCGAAGGCGCGTGATGGCGCGACGATCCCCAAGGTCGCCACGACGACGGCAACCCCGCATCTCGGGAGCTCACGCTGGCGGTTCATCCTAAGGTCCATCCTGGGGCCGCATGGCGACGGAGAAACAAGGGCCAATCCGACAAGGGTACGGGCGTCGCCCCGACCCGTCCACCCAAGTCGGCACGTCGACCGCGTGGTGCAAGTCTCATGGTTGAGCTTCGGCGCTGGGGCGCGCGAGCCGAAGGTCCGAGCACACGGTCGGTGGGGGCGATCGAGCCTGGCGCGTGGCTTCAGGCGACCGTGACCGTCACCTTGCGTGGCACGGGCACCTCCGTGGCCGAGGTGATGGCCTCGAGCATCGGGCCGACCACCTTCGGGAGCGAGTCGTCGACGTGCTCGAGGGCGAGCGATGCCAGCACGGCCCACGCGCGAGGATCGACCCCTCGGCACTCGTTCTCCCAGCGCGAGATCGTGCCTACGCCGAGCCCGAGCACGCTCGCGACGCCCTCGCCCGTGAGGTCGAGCGCCTTGCGGAGGAAGCGAAACGTCTTTCCGGAGACGTGGCCCGACTGGACGACGACCTTCACCGCGGCCGCCTTCACGGCGCGATCGACCGCGCTCGGTTTGGCGAGGCGGCCGCAGTCGGGGCAGGCTGTCGTCTCGACGACCACGGTCGTCTGCGACGGAAGTCCGGTATCGACCGGAATGGCAACTTGGGTTTCGTGGTGGGTGTCCCTACCGCACGAGCATCTCATTTCCGAAAATCGCAGCTCCGGTGGTCGGCGCAGAAGCCAGCGCCTCCCCGAAGACGCTACGAGACGCCGCCCGTCCGCGCAACGCCGGAGGAACGAACGGATCTCACGAGGCAGCAGATACGACCTATGTCGATGCGGAGACTCCCGTTTTGGCACTCGACGTGCCGTTTCGAGCGTCCGCGTCGTGGGTATTTCGTCACTCTGTGGTGCGGTACCTCGAGCGTGTAGAGTGCACGTTTTTGGGGTCTCGCGGAGGAAGGTCGGTGACGTCGGAGGCGCCTCGGGCGGTGGGGGCGCGAGAGGACCAGAACGGGCCTCTGACGCCGTGCGCGATACCCCCGCATCCCACACGCTACGACTCATTTTCGGGGGGCCGCGCGAAGGGGCTTGGGCTGCGAAGCGCGTCGGCTAGGGTTCGCGCGCACCCGTTCGGAGAACCCCCCATGAGCGACGCCACGACCCCCGAAACGAACGCCTCCTCCCACGACGACGAGCTCTGGCTCGTGAAGCTCGCCGACGGCTCGGTGCGGCCGATGACGGTCGACGCGATGTCGGCCGCGTTCGACGCCGGGGAGCTCTCGGCGAGCACCGAGGTGCAAGCTCCTGACGGCGAAGGGTGGACCACGCTCGCGGTCGTGGCGGGGCTCGACGAGGCGGGCGACGCGAGCACCGAGGTGCCCGCTCCCGCGACGAACGAAGCCACGCTCGCGGCCGAGTCGGTCTCCGCGCCCGAGCCAGCGCATGTGTCCGCGCCCGCGTTGCGCGACTCGAGCCCGCCGGTCTCGTCGGCGTCGCCGAGCCTCGCGCCCATGGTGGCCTCCATCGCGCCGCCGAGCGAAGCGGCGTTCCTCGCGGACCGTGTCTCCACGTTGCCCGAGGTCGACCTCGACTCGGCCGAGGCCCAGCTCCGCGCGGGCAAGCGCCGCATGGCGTTCACCATGGCGGCCGTGGCCGTGGGGGTCGTCGTGTGCGGCGTCGCGGTGAGCTACGTCACGGGCCGAGCGCCCGAGGCTCCTCCGGCCGCCGCGGCCAAGGTTCAAGACGTCGCACCCCCGCCGGCCGCCGTCGACCCGGCCACCGCGTTCGACAAACCCCAGCTCACCGAAGAGCAGAAGAAGCGCCTCGCCGACGCCGACAAGGCGCGGAACGCCAAGAAGGCGGGGGCCGCGGCTCCTCACGGCGCGAGCGGCGGCGGCAGCTCGACGAAACCCTCGAAAGACTCTCCGTTCCACCAGGGCGGCGACAAGTACGATCCCCTCAACGGGAGCCTCTGACGGCGCCTCGCGCCCGCGCGAAGGTCCGATGAAACACATGTCGCGGCCCGGGCGCGGTGGTTGGGTGCTCGCACGTGCAGGTGTGCGCGCACCCTCTTTTCTTGCGGCGACGCGCGCGTCCAAGTAGCGTCCGCCGCAGAAGGGGAAGCTCCGTGATCGTTCGCACTTCGTTCCTCGGCGCCCTGTCGGTCGTCGTACTCGTGACAACCTCGGGATGTGGCACCGACGCCGCCACCGATCCGACCACGGTGAACCTCGGTCGCTGCTCGTGCGTCTGCCGCGCCGACACGAGCGGGGCCTCGGCCGCCTGGGGCGCGACGTTCGTCGAGTCGCCCGAGGCGAAGGCCTGCCTCGACGTGTGCGCCGCCCACGAGGTGTCGCTCGAGGGCAAGAGCTGCCGGCCCGTCTTCAACAGCAAATTCGAGGCCCCGAAGGAGGTCGCTCCGCCCGACTCGGACCTCGACGGCGTGCCCGACGCGAAAGACCAGTGCCCGAACGAGACGGGCCCCGCGCAGAACGCCGGCTGCCCCCCGTTCAAGAACCTCGCGAACCGCGTCGTCGACAACGACACCGACGGCGACGGGATCCCGAACGACGCCGACAAGTGTCCGAAAGAGCCCGAGACCAAGAACGGCTACAAAGACGACGACGGCTGCCCCGACGAGGTGCCGTCGGCCGTGGCGAAGTTCTCGGGGGCCATCGAGGGCATCGTGTTCAAGACGGGGTCGGCCGTGCTCGACAACCGCTCGACGCCGGTGCTCACCAAGGCGGCCGACGTCTTCAAGAAGTACCCGGACATCCGCGTCGAGATCGGCGGTCACACCGACAACGTCGGTTCGTCCGAGGTCAACACGACGCTCTCGCAGAAGCGCGCCGAGGCCGTGAAGGACTGGTTCGTGAAGAAGGGGATCTCGGCCGGAAGGCTCGAGGCGAAAGGGTTCGGCCCGTCGAAGCCCGTCTCCGACAACGACTCGGAGGCCGGCCGCGCCAAGAACCGCCGCGTCGAGTTCCGCCTCGTCCAATAGATAGCCCTTTCCCGATGTGACTCGTCGCCAGTCGACGAGATGAAACCGGCGGTGCTTCGAGGCATCGCCGGTTTTTTCTAGAGGAGCGACAAGCGTCGTCGGCGATGCGTTTCGAGAAGACGAGACGCGTTCGAACGGGCACAGACGGAGGTGCTCCGGGGCACAGACGGAGGTGCCTCAGGCGTCGCGCATCACGTCCATCGGATCGGTCTGCGCGGCGCGCCACGCGGGTACGACCGAGAGGCTCGCGAAGGGCCCCAGCACGGCGAGCGCGATCCCGAGGAGCTGGGCCGTGTCGAGCGCGGGGGTGAGCTTTGCCTGGGGGTAGAGCACGCCGAAGCCCGAGAGGGCCGGGCGGATGAGCGGCGCGTCGAGCACGAAGACCCACACGTACCCGAAGGCGAGACCGAGGGCCGTCGCGATGACCCCGACCAAGAGCGACTCGGCGAGCTTGGCCGAGAGCACGTCGCGGGTCGACCACCCGACCGCCTTGAGCACGGCGATCTCACGGCGCTCTGTCTCGCCGACCCCGCTCAGGCGGTCCCACGCGAGCACGAGGAACGCGAGCAGCACGGGCGCCGAAGCGGCGAGCACGATGCCCGAGCGGCGACCGAACGCGAGGGTGTGCGCGCGGGCCAGGAGCTTCTTGTCGACGACGCGGGCCTCGGGGAGCTTCGTGACCACCGTCTTGGCGACCACCCCGGCTTCTTCGGGGTTCGACAGCTCCACGGCGAAATCGGTCGCCTCGTCGTGGGCGATGCCGAGCACGGCGCGGGCGTCGTCGTCCGACATGACCACGACGTCGTTCGTGTAGAGATCGACCGAGGACGCGAAGGTGCCGACGAGCTTGAGCGAGGGCGCCTTGGGGTTCGGCGAAGGGAGGCCGAGCTCGTCGCCCACTTCGACGCCGAGAAATTTCGCGACGGCCTTCCCGGCGATCATCTCGTGTGCGCCCAACGTGATGTCGCGCCCCTCGGCGAGCGCGCCCTTCACGGCCTCGAGCGGGGGTGAGCCAGGTCGGGTGCCCATGACCACCACGTTGGCCTGGAGCGCCGGCACGAACACATACCCCCACACCCGCGGCACGACGGCGCGCACCGAGTCGATCGCGGCAACGTCGGGCGCATGTTTCACCGAGAGGAGCGCGGGCCGCCCTCCGACGAGCCTCGAGACGACGAGGTCGGGCAGGGCGGCGCGGGCGGCGTCGGACTCGGCGCGGAGGGCGTCGGCCAGGAAGAGCACCGACGCCACGAGCGCGACGGTGAACGCGAGTCCCCCTCCGAGCGCGAGGGCCCTGGCTTTTCTGCGGGCGAGCGAGCGCAGCGCGAAGACGAGGAGCCCGAGGGTCATCGTGAGCCCTTCGCTACGCCGGCGCCGGCGCGCACGGTGGCCTCGGCGAAGGCGGCGCGCGGAACGCCCACGAGCCCACCGGCGGGCTCGGGGTCGGGCAAACCGGGGCCATCGGCGAAGGCCGCCTGGGGCTCTTCGATCGAGACGAAGCGCACGTGCCGTGAGCCTCCAGCGAAGGAGAAATCGGCCGAGGGGAGGCGCCCCACGACCGCGAGACGGGCAACCGAGCCCGCGTGTGCCTTTTCGCGATGGGATCGCGCGAGCAGCGAGAGGGCCACGACGACCACGGGCAAGGTGAGCAGGAGCGATACGCCGACGACGCCGAGGGCTCGCTCTGCCCCCGCGCGCGACCTCACGCGCCTCCCATGGGCATGAAGAGCATGAAGAGCTTCGTGAGCAGGAAGTCGGCGATGAGGATGGAGATGCTCACGGCCACCACGGTGCGCGTCGTGCTGAGGCCGACGCCCTCGGTGCCGCCGGTCGTGCGCAGCCCGAAGTGGCAGCCGACGATGCCGATGATGAAGCCGAACACGGGCGTTTTCATGAGGCCCGAGAAGAAGTCGCCCATTTTGACGACCTCGAGCGACGACGCGACGAAGTTCGAGGGCGCGATGCCGAACTGGAGCGAGCAGATGATGACGGCGCCGAGGCAGCCGAGCAGGAGCGCATAGACGCTCAGCATCGGCATGACGATGACGCTCGCGAGCACCCGCGGCAAGACGAGCTTCTTGGCCGGATCGGCGCCGAGGGCACGGATCGCGTCGACCTGCTCGGTGACGTTCATGGCGCCCACCTCGGCCGTCATGCCGCTCCCGATCCGGCCGCCCACGATGACCGCGGTGAGGGTCGGGGCGAGCTCGCGCAAGAACGACAGCACGACGACCCGCGGGATGTACTCGAGCCCGCCGAAGCGCTTCAGTCCGAACGCGAACTGGATGGTCATGACCATGCCGATGAAGATGCTCGTGACGCTCACGATGCCCATTGACTGCACGCCGAGGGTCTCCATCTGGTGCAGCGTGGAGCGGATCTCGAGCGGCCGTTTCCACAGCATGCGCAGCGTGCGGCCCGAGAGCAGCGTGACCTCACCGAGCTGATCCAGGAACGTGAGCGTCTGCTTGAGGCGCTCGGCCTTGGCCGCAGGTGGAGGCGGGATCGATGCCCGAGACGACGGCGGGGGAGCGTCGGCCTTCGGGTCGAGGCGGGCCGTGCTCACAGCGCCCCCGAGCCCGGGAGGGTACGGAACCCGCGCACCCACGCCTCGAATGGGGGCTGTCCCGCGTCGGCGTAGTCGGGGGAGACCACGTAGACGAAGTCGTAGATGCAGCCGTCTTTCTTGAGGACGAAGATGTCGAACGCGAGAGGGACCCCGTCGAGCTTCGCGAGGAGCTTCGTGTGGAGGGCCTCGCGCCCGTCGAACGGGATCGTCTCTTGGGCCTTCTGATCGCGCTCGGTGGTGCCGATGAGGAGGTGGGCCGTGAGCGCCGCGAGCGGGGTGTCCTCGTCGGCCTTTTTGCACTGGGCGTTCACGAGGATGCTGGCGCCGGCCGCGTCGTCGTGGAAGGAGACGCTCGCGTGGGACACCTCGACTTTTCGCCAGGTGGGGGGCGGATCGGGCACCTTGAAGGCGATCTGCGAGCCCTCGCGAAAGACGCCACCCTCGAAGGAGCGCCCGTGGGCTCCGCACGCGGTGAGCGCACAGAGCACGCCCAGCGCCCCGCACGCGCGGGCGAGCGAGGAGAGTGCAGACTGCACGGAGGGGGGCGAAGGGCGGGCCATCGGGCGGGAAAAGCTATCACGTCGCCCGGCCTGGGGGCATGGTCTTCCTCCCGTCTCGGCGCCACGCGGGCCTGGAATGCGGTAGAGTCGGCCCCGCTCCGATGACCATCCGCTTTTACAATTCGCTCACCCAGAAGCTCGAAGCGTTCGAGCCCCTCGAGCCCGGCAAGGCCCGCGTCTACGTGTGTGGCATCACCACGTACGATCTCGCGCACGCCGGCCACGCGCGCACCTACACCACGTTCGACGTGCTCGTGCGCCACCTCCGGGCCCGCGGGTACGAGGTCACGCACGTGCGCAACGTGACCGACGTCGACGACAAAATCGTGAAGCGCGCCGCCGAGAACGGCGAAGAGCCCCTCGCGCTCTCGGCCCGCATGAGCAAAGTGGCCGACAAGGACCTCGCGACCATCGGCTGCGACAAGCCCGATCACTCGCCGCGTGTGTCGACCCACATCCCCGAGATCGTGGAGCTCACGCAGAAGCTCGTCGACAAGGGGCACGCCTACGTCGTCGACACCCCGAAGGGCAAAGACGTCTACTTCTCGGTGCGCTCGTTCCCGACGTACGGGCGCCTCTCGCGCCGGAACATCGACGATCTGCTCTCGGGCGCGCGCGTCGACGTGGGCGACATCAAGAAGGACCCGCTCGACTTCGCCCTCTGGAAGGGCGCGGAGGGCGAGGCCTTCGGGTTCGACAGCCCGTGGGGCAAAGGGCGCCCGGGCTGGCACATCGAGTGCTCGGCGATGGCCGAGAAGTACCTCGGCCCGCACTTCGACATCCACTGCGGCGGCATGGACCTCATCTTCCCGCACCACGAGAACGAGATCGCGCAGAGCGAAGCGGCCCACGGCCCCGACTTCGCGCGGGTGTGGCTGCACGGCGGCTTCTTGAACGTCGACAGCGAGAAGATGAGCAAATCTCTCGGCAATTTCGTCACGATCCGTGACGTGCTCGACCGCAACGATCCCGAGGGGCTCCGCTACTTCCTCTTGGGCACGCACTACCGCGGGCCGCTCGCGTTCGACATGGACAAGCGGCCCGACGGGCGCGTGGTCTTCCCCGGTGTCGACGAGGCCGAGCGCCGCGTCGAGTATTTGTATACTACACGTGATGCGCTCGTGAAGGCGGCAGAGGGGTACGAGCCCAAGGTGGGCAACGTGCTCCAGGGCCAGGCGAAGATCGTCGAGTCGGCCGCGGCGCAGGTGGGCTCGGCGCTCGACAAGGACCTGAACGCCCCCGTGGCGCTCTCGGTCATTGCCGAGCTTGCGAAGGCCGGAAACGAGATCGTGCAACAGATCGCGAAGCTCAAGAAGGACAAGCCCGCCCAGGACGAGGCCCGAAAGCTCGCGGCGGCGTGCGTGAACGCGCTCGACGGCGCCGTCGCCCAGCTCGGGCTCATGCAAGCCTCTTCGGCCGAGTTCTTCGAGCGCACGCGCGCCCAGCGCCTCCGTATCAAGAAGCTCTCGCTCGAGGAGATCGAGGAGAAGGTCGTGGCGCGCCGCGCGGCTCGCGACCAGAAAGACTTCGCCACGGCCGACGCGCTCCGCAAAGAGCTCGCCGAGCTCGGGGTCGAGGTCCAAGACGGCGAGACGTCCTCGACCTTCCGCGTCCTCGTCTAAATCGGCGGTCATGATCTTCGATCAAGACCGCCGATTCAGCCTGACTGGTCACCGGAGGACGCTGTCCTCCGCCCCACGGGCAAAGCCCGCTGGGGCCCCACCTCCTGGTTTTGGGTCCCGGCCCAAAACGGCTGCGGTTCCTGTTCGAGGATCGTGACCTCCCAGGTCGCACACACACAGCGCGTGCACACGAGGAGAACCATGTCCGGATACCGCGAAGCACAGCCCCCCGGTTTCGAGAAGACCCCGGACCTCCGGACGTGGGAGTCCGAGGTGCCGTGCCCGAGGTGCAGAGCCGCGCTCTACTGCGCCGAGAAGGACGGCATCGAGGTCTCGGGGTGCGGGCACTGCGGCGGCATTTGGGTCACGACCGAGGTGGCGAAGCGTGCCCTCGCGATAGGCTCGCGTGTGCCCGAGGAGCTCGCGAGGAAGGTCGAGCGGGTGACCCGCGCGCGCCCCTGGGTCGCGACCCCCGCGCTCGTGTGTAGTGCGTGCGATGCGCCCATGCATCGCTCGAAGATCGGCGTCGTGGTCGTCGACTCGTGTGTGCATGGTACATGGTTCGACCGCGAAGAGCTGGGCGCTGTCATGCGGCACGTTCGCGGGGATGCTCCTCTCCACCGGGGGGCCGAGGCCGCCTTCCTGGCCGAAGAAGAAGACCGCAAGAAGTACGGCCCATTGAAGGACGTCGTGGCCTTCTTCCGGGACCTCGTTCCGCCGAAGTCGTGAGCGAGCGCCACGCGCGTGTGCGCCTCAGGAGAGCTCGTTCGCGCGCGCTTGGACGTGATGCGTGGGGATGGCCGCGAGCTGCGCCGGATCGACCTCGGGCCCGAAGAGAATGCGACGGTAGAGCAGATCCTGTTCGATCTCGGCCAGGCGGTAGTTGACCTGCATGACCGTGGGGCCGAGTGGGGTCGACGCCTGCCCCCGGATGCCATTCAGAGAGAAGCCCGTACCCCCGACGAAGTCGACGACGTGAGCGCGCAGCGTGTCGTACGGCGCGCTCATGGGCATCAGCATCCAGGCGACGCCGGCGCCCGCGATGTGCGCTTGGTTGCGCCCGCGGAAGAGGTAGTCGAGCGTCTCCATACGTCCGTCGAAGCCGGCGTTCCGTGGTGTGCCGAAGAGCACCCCGAGGGCGTACCGAAGGTCTCCCCGGCCGAGCGGGCTCTCGTACCAGCCATCACGTCCACCTCGCCCGAAGCGGAGGGTCTGCTCGACGAGATCGAGGCGGATGCGGAGGTCACCCGCGGTGTCGTCGGAGACGAGCCCCTTGCGTGTCGCCGCGAGGAGGGCGTTCCGAGCCGAGATCGTGGAGCGAGGCTCGACGTTCGTTCCCGTCGGCTCCTGATAGCGCGAGGCGGGAGGTATGCCGAGGAGGGCGTGGAAGAACCCGAGGAAGCCCTGGAGCGACTCCGCGAGGGGGCCAATCTTCATCGCGAACGGCCTGTCCCACGCGGTGAGCACGAGCTCGTTCGACAGCATGCCGGGCACGTAGGTCGCGTTCTGAAGGGCCGCGTACGGGATGTCGGCGCGCACCCCGGCGTTCGCGAGCACGCGCCGATCCGTGAAGACGAGGCCCATCTCGCCGGCCACGTCGGCGAGGTTCGGGCACGCGAGCGCGAGGAGCCTCTCGCCGCCGAGGTGATCGAGCCCGATGAGGTAGGTGCGTCGCGCTGCCGCGAGCTTGATCTCCGACACGCGGTACGCGCCGCGCACCTGGCGGAAGGGGAGCAGGTAGTTGACGACGAGCTCCGAGATGGGGCCCTGCGCCGCGAAGCTCTGGAGCGACAGCTCGCGATCGCCTTGGTTGTATCGCGCCACGGCCGACAGCGCGTCTCTCAGCGAGCCCCTTCGGTGAGGTGTGCTCATGACCGGCACCGCGAACGGTCCCTGCGGCGTCGGGACGAGCCCCGGCAGCTCCTCCCCTTGGGGGAAGTGGGGAGGGGCTTGTACGAACGTGAGCGGGCACCTTCGCCCATCGGACAGCACGTAGAGGGCGTCCGAGGTGACGAGCACGCCGCGTTCACACGTGCCCGTCGCGTCGTCGAGCAAGAAGAGAGGCTGTTCGCTCGGCGGCCAGCGGACGCGCGTCGCCGCGATGGCGAGGCGCTCGGGGCGGGGGAAGAGCTCCACGTCGGCCATGCCGAGCAAGGCGTCGCGGAGGTAGTCGGTCAGCGAGACGCCCTGAAAATCCCTGTACGCACCCATCGCCCCCGCATCTTACCCGCCGCGCGGGGCCGGTCACGCGGAACGAGGCTCCCCGGCCGACCCCCGAACGGAAGGGCGCGCCTCAGCGAGGAACGACCGGGGGGAGATCGTCGCGCTGGATGCAGGACGAGAGGTCGAAGAGCATGAACGTGAGGGCCTTCTGCTGCGGCGTAAGGTCCTTCGTCGTGCACCCCTGGGGGAAGTCCGGGCCTGGCGTGTCGCCCGCGCCGACGTGCAGATCGCTGAAGACCACGCGCCCACACACCTTGTCGTCGGCGGCGCCGACGGGCGTGTTGAAGCTCATGTATTGTACAGCCGTCTTGTTGGCCGGGGTGCTCGCCGGGTTCTTCGCGGAGATCCACGAGAGGGCCCCTGCGGCCACCTGATCGACGTTATGGCGCATCTCGAGGAGCTGGAGCTCTCCCTCCGGCGTGAGCGAGCCCGTCGCGCCGAGCCACTCTTTCATGGCCGTGCCCTTCGGGAACGACGTGTTGACCGTCCCCGCGACGGCCTGGGTCTTCGGCGGCTCGGGCTCGCAGCGAGGCTGGCCCGGATCTCCGCAGGTCGCCGTATTGACCCACGACGCGAGGCCGCGAACGCTCGCCTCGGGCGAGCCGCTGAAGAACACGTGGTGGTAGTGCGACGCGAACACACGCCCGCCGCTCTTCGCGTAGTCGTAGAGGGCTTGGCGGCTCGCTTCGGGCTTCTGCGCCTCGTTCTCGGTGCCTTCGCACGCGAGCAGCACGATGTCGTACGGAGCCATCGCCTCTTTGCTCGCGAGGAGCGCGCTCGACTTGGCCAGATCGGCGCCCCCGGCGAGCTTCTTCGTCACGGGCTGCGGGTTGCCCCCCACCGAGAACGTGCCGCCCTCGTAGAGGTGGATGCGCGCGGGGCTCCCGGCGGGGCCGAACTCCGAGTCCTCGACGCCGATCTTGCGCAGGAGACACTCGAGCGGATCGGCGCCGCCCGTGGTGAGGGCGATGTGGGGAATGTCACCCTCGGTGCGGTTCTTCGGCAGGCGCGTGAGGTTCGGGTCGGTGAGCGGGCGCGTCGTGCACGCGTCCATCTTGGGGATCATGACCTTGCGCCGCCACTTGCCGACCTGGATGACGAGCGGGAAGTCGACGCCCGCGGGGAGATCGTCGAGCCGGAACGAGCCCGTCGCGTCGGTGAGGGCCGTGGCGATGGGCTTTCCCGACACGCTCCCGTCGCACCGGTCGCACGTCTCGGAGATGCCGCTCTTGATCGGCGAGAGCTCGGCGTTCGGGACGTAGACGAGCGCGTTGTAGAGGGGTGTCTTTCCGGCAGGGTCGTAGACCTTCCCGGTGAGCCGCGTGGTGGTGCCCTCGGGGCAGCTCGTGGGCTTCGCGCACTCGAGCCCCGTGCACCCTGGTTTTCCGCCCTCGAACGGGGAGCACGCGAGCCCGACGCACCCGCCGTCGCCGCCCCCATCGCTCGTCGTGCTCCCGTCGACCGTCCCTTCACCCTCGGGATCCGAGCCACACCCGGGCGCGACCGTCGCCGCGGCCGCGCCCATCACCAAGAAGCCGAGCCATACGCGTAGTCTCATCGGGACCTCGTTCGGGCAGGGAAATCAGGGCTGGCGGCAGCGCCCGCTCGTGCAGGGTACGCCGTTGCAGCAGTCGCCGTCGACGCCGCACACCTGGCCGTAGAGCGCGCAGGGCATACCGCCGTCCCCGCTCGTGCCGCCGTCGGTGCCCATGCCGCCGTCGGGCGGAGTCGTGACGCCGCCGTCGGTCCCGAAGACGCCGCCGCAGATGCCTGCGGAGGCGCCCGGAGGAATGGTGCACGGGAGGCCGGGGCAGCAGTCGGCCGTGGTGGTGCAGGCGTTGCCCGTCTTCACGCACGCCGCCGAGCAGATGAGCCTCGGGCCGGCGGGATCAGGGTTGGGAACGCAGGGCCCGCCGCAGCAGTCGGCGCTGGTGGCGCAGGCCATGCCGGCCTTGGTCGCCGGATCGACGCCCACGCAGTTCCCGGCGTTCGTGCAGCGGGGGATGCCGAGGCTATCGGGCTGGCACGCCTCGGGCGTCGTGTTGACGTTGCCCGCGCAGCAGTTGTTCTCCGCCGCACACTGGTACGTCGGAAGCTTGCATACTGCACCGTTCGGGCGGCACGCGGTGCCGTTGTCGCAGCGGCCGATGGCGGCGCCAGGGGCCTTGCTGCAGCGGACGCTGCCGTTGCCTGCCGGATCGTTCGGCACGCCGGGCGCGCCGCAGCAGTCGGTGTCCTGCTGGCAGAGCTCGCCGACGGAGCGGCAGCCGCTCATCGCCTGGCAGACGAGCACGCCGGTCGGTCCGAAGGGCGCGCACGAGCGGCTGCAGCACTTCTCGGTCGACGAGCCGCCGCAGGGCGGCAGGGGGCCGCCGTCGTACGTAGCGGTCGCACCGCCGCCGCAGAGGGTGCCCGCGGGGAGGCACTGGGTCCCGCCGGGGGCGGTCACGACGCCGCAGGTGCCGAGCGCGGCCCCCCCGACCTTGTTGCACGAGCCGCCGCAGCACTCGAAGTTGCTCGAGCACACGTCGCCGTTCTGCACGCAGAACGACGTGCTCGCGCACACTCCGCCGTTGCACGTCCCCGAGCAGCACCGGTCCGTCGGGCCGCAGGCGTTGCCCGAGGTCTTGCACGTGGTGTTGAGGGGGGTGCAGGTGCCGCCGCCCATGCCGTCGGGGGCGCAGCGTCCGCCGCAGCAGTCGGCGTCCGCGCCGCACGCGCCGTTGTCACTCACACACTGCTTGTTGGCGCACGTGCCGCCGGTGCACGAGAACGTGCAGCACTCGTTGCCCGTGGCGCACGTGGCGCCAGGCGCCTTGCACTGGGTCACCGGAGCCGCGCACTTCTTCGACGTGGCGTCGCAGTTCGCCGTGCAGCAGTCGGTGCTGCCCGTGCAGTCTTGGCCTACGAGCTTGCACGTGGCTGCGTCGGCCCGGCCGCCCTCGGTGATGGCGTCGACGAACGACCCATCGCGCGGCGCGCCGCCGTCGTTGCCGGGGGTGCCGGTGTCGTTCCCGGGGAGGGTGGTCCCGTCAGCGGACCCCGTCTCGTCGCCCGAGTCGGCGAAGAGCTCGGCGGTGTCGCTCCCGCACCCGGTGAAGAGCATGTTGGCGCCAAGGGCACCCACGACGATGGCGATGGCGGCGACCGGAAGCTTGCGCATGACTCCTCCTCGGAGCCTTCAGCGTTCACGGATCGGGTGCTCGTGTGCAACCTATCGTTTCGGAGTGTGCTCACTTTGGTCGGAGGCCGTGGGTGGTTTGCGCAGACAATTCGAGTGTCCATGGCGACAGGCAGCTTTGGCTCGAAGTGCCGAAAAAATAGCCAGATGGTAGGGCTTGTGTCGTGTGGTCCGGCGAGTTGCCAGGGGCCGTCGGTGTGATCGGGCGGCACGCGCGTGTCGGATCGTCTTGCCTCGCGCCGAGCGCAGAACCACTCTCGTCGCATGACGACGTTCTCGAAGGCGCTTGGGGTCGTGATGTTCCTCGGTGGGGTGCTCGCGGCCTGCGGCGGCGGGGCGAAGGTCGGAGATGCGTGCACCACGAGCGGCTCCACGGACGAATGCGAGAGCGGCGCCGTGTGTGTGTCGAACGCGTCGACGACCCCGGTGTGTCTCAAGTCGTGCACCCAAGCGAGCGACTGCGCGTCGACCGAGGACTGCAATGGCGTCTCGGGCTCCAGTGCGAAGGCATGTCGTCCGAAGGACGAGGCGAAGAAGTAGCCCTCTCGCGGCGGTCAGAAGTCCGGTCGCGTTGCGACGGGCTTCGTGGGCTTCGGTTTCCCCGCGGGCTTCGCGCTCGCTCCCGCCGTGCCCTTCGGCGCGCTGGTCGCCTGAGTTTTTCCGGCGACGGGAGACGGCGCCGTCGTGGCCGTAGGAGCGGGCGGATCGGGTGGTACGTCGCCCGGTGGCGGAGGAATACGGTTCGGCGGGAGCGCCGCGACCTGCGTGTTCGCGCTCGCGCCCGAGGTGGCGCTCGACGAAGGCTCGGCCGCGGCGCGCTCGCCCCCGTCACGCCCACCGAAGCGCGAGCCGATCGAGAAGGCTATCACCGTCACGAGCACGAGCGCCGCGCCCGCCGGGAGGAGCGCGCGTCGCGGAAGGAGTGGGCGTTTTCGCCGCTCGACGGGGGAGTCGTTGGCGGTGCTCAGCGGGCCTGCGGTGGTGTCCTCGGGGGCGATGTCGTGGAGGGCCGTTTGCAGGTCTTCGACCTTGATGGCATCGCAAGCGCTTCGGAGCGCCTCGGCCAGGTCTTTCGCCGAAGCGTGGCGCTCGATCGCGCGCTTGCGGAGGGCCCGCTCGAGCTCGACGAAGAGCTTCGGGGGGATCTCGGGCGCCGGGTCCACGTCGCGCTCGAGCACGGCGACGAGGCTCGCGGCGGCCGTCTTCGCGGCGAACGGTGCGCTCCCCGTGAGCATCTCGATGACGAGCGACGCGACGGAGAAGAGATCGCTGCGTCCGTCGAGGATGGCGTCCCCGCGGATCTGCTCGGGGGACATCGATCGTGGCGTGCCGAGCACCTCGTCGTCGGCGGTGAGATGCGGGCTCGAGAGGGGGCGCGTCGCGATGCCGAAATCGAGCAGCTTGGGGATGACCTTGCCCTCGGCGCCACGCGCGAGGAACACGTTCGACGGTTTCACGTCGCGGTGCACGATGCCTTGTTTGTGCGTGTGCTCGAGCGCATCGAGCACGGGGAGCACGATCGCAAGCGTCTCGGTGACCGAGAGCCTCGAGCGGCGCTCGAGGAGGGACGCCACCGTCTCCCCCCGGAGCCGCTCCATCACGAGCACCGACGCGCCGGATTCGTCGGTCAAGAAGTCGTACACGCGCACGATGTTGGGGTGCTCGAGCTTGCCGGCGATAGACGCCTCGTGCTCGAAGCGCGCGCGGGCCTCGTCGGTGTAGGCGCCCTCGTGCACTACCTTGAGGGCCACGTCGGCGCCGGTGCGCTCGTTGGTCGCGGCGTGCACCATGGCCATGCCACCACGGCCGATCGGTCGCACGACCTTGTAGTGTGCGTACCGCTCGGGGGTCTTCGTCTCGGCGGCGGGTTCCGTCATGCTTGCGTGGCCTTACGGCAATCTTCGCCCCAACCGGCGCCGAAATCGAGCGTTTGGTTCTGGTCGAACGAAGGTGAGCGCCCGTGCAGTGTCAGTTGCACACGAACGACGAGCGCGGCCGGCACGTCACGTTGTTTTTTCGGGAGCAGCAGCCCTCGTTCGTGCCGCACTTCGTTTGGCACTCGCCGCAGTTGACCTCGCAATCGTCCCCCGCGCACGGGACGGAGCCGCAGCAGCGAACGTAGCCCTGCGGCACGGCCTGAGGGCAAGACGGCGTCGCGGCGTCCGGGGTGCTCGCGTCGGGCTTCGTGCCGGTGTCGGGCTTGCTCGTGTCGGTCGCGGCGTCCTTCGGGACCACGGCCCCGTCGGCGAGCACGACGCTCCCGCCGTCGGTGGCGTCGTCGATGAAGGTCACGTCGGGGATCGAGCTGCAGCCGACGCCGAGGGCGACCGGGGCCGCGAAGCCGATGAGCAGAGCGTTCTTGAGCTTCATCGCCAGGGCACCTCGAGGCCGAAGGTCATTCCCGTTGTGCCTCTCGAAGCCCCCGCGGGGGCGCTCGTCGGGCGCAAGGTCAAGTATAGCCCACCGCCGAGCGCGACGCCGCCCACGACGCCGGTGACGATCCCGACCGGCAAGAGCGCCTCGGCCCGCGAGCGCGCCGAGGTCACGTCGCCCTCTTTGGACTTGGGGCACCGGCCCTCGGGGCAGTCGGTCTCGATGCTCGAAATGGCGGACTCGCGGAGCACGAACGACACGACGGACCCCACCACGAACGCCGCGCCGACGACGATGCCGACGACCCCGACGGTCTTCGAGGTGCTCGAGTCGGTCTGCACGGGAGGCGGGGGCGTGGGGAGCTTGTCGGGCGCCGCGCCAGCCCTGGTGCCTGCGCGATTCAGGACGAGCACCGTCTGTTTTCCGGCGTCGAGCCGGATGGGGGTGACGACCGGGGGCTCACCTTTGGGCTCGTACGTGACGCGATGCTCGCCGGGGCCGAGGAACACGCTGGCTTGGCCGTTCTGGAGGGGAACGTCGCTGCCGTCGATCGATACGCGCGCCGCGCTCGCGTCGCACTCGACACGGAGCGAGAGCTCACCGAGCTTGGCCTCGAGCTCCTTTGCCTTGGCCGCACCCGAAGCCACGACGTCCTTGTCCTCGGGGCGCGCGACCTTCTCGATCGAGAGGTAGGTCTCGCGCGCGCGGTCGAACCTGCCGAGGCCCTCGTGGCATGCGCCGATGCGGTAGCGCACGGACGCCGTGTCCTTCACGCGCTGCACCTCGAGGAACTTCTCGAGGGCCGCGGCGAAGTGGCCCGCTTGCTCCTCGGCGTAGCCCGCCGTGAAGGCCTTGCGCGCGATCTCGACGTCGTCGTCGGCGTAGGCCGCAGCCGGGGCGAACGAGGCGGCGACGACGAGTGAAAAAGCGAATAGATTCCTGTGTTTACTCTTCGTCGCCATAGTCCAAGCCGTAGAGCTCTCGCTTCTTCAGGATGTCGCGAAGGTGGTGGCGGGCGACGTCGGCCTCGCGCGACGCGCGCGACAGGTTGCCCTTGCAGCGGCGCATGAGCACCGAGAGGTACGCCTTCTCGAAGCGCTCGATGGCCTTGTCCTTGGCGGCCGCGAACGTGCCCACGAGCTCGTCGGCCGAGGCCTCGCGGCCCGCGCGGTAACCGTAGCCCTCGCCGGCCAGATCCTCGCGGCGGATGATGCCGTCGGCGGCGAGCGCGCTCGCGCGGAGCAGCGTGTTGCCAAGCTCGCGGATGTTGCCGGGCCAGGGCTGCCCCGTCAGCAGCGTGAGCGCCTCTTGTTCGATCATGGCCTCGGAGCCGGCGCGCTCGAGCAGCTTGCGGCAGAGGAGCGGGATGTCCTCGGGCCGATCGCGGAGCGCCGGAAGGGTGAGGCGGATCTGCGCGAGGCGGAAGTAGAGATCCTCGCGGAAGCGCCCCTTGTCGATCTCGAGGCGGAGGTCGCGGTTCGTGGCCGCGAGCACGCGGATGTCGACCGGCACGGGCACCTGCGAGCCGACGCGCACGATCTCGCGCCGCTCGAGCACGCGGAGGAACTTCGACTGGAGGAGCAGCGGGAGCTCGCCCACCTCGTCGAGGAAGAGCGTTCCCCCATGCGCCGCCTCGAAGAAGCCCGTGCGCCGCTCGTTCGCGCCCGTGAACGCGCCCTTCTCGTGCCCGAACAAGAGCGACTCGGCGAGCGTGTCGGGGAGGGCGGTGCAGTCGACCACGACGAAGGGTTTGTCGGCGCGCTTCGAATGTTTGTGGATCGTGCGCGCGACCTCTTCTTTGCCCGTGCCCGTCTCTCCGAGGAGGAGCACCGTGAGCTCCTTCGGTGCGATGCGCTCGAGCACGCCGAAGAGCTCGCGCATGGCGCGCGACGCCCCGACGAGATCCCCGAAGCCCTCGCCTTGCGGCTCGTCTTGCTCGGGGGTCGCGCTGTCCCGCTCGACGGCGAGCTTGGTTCCTCCCACCGTGAGCTCCGCGCCGACACCGACCGACACGTCGTAGACGCGTTGCCCGGCGAGCCACGTCCCGTTCGTGCTGCCCGCGTCGCGTACGCGGATGCGGTCTCCCTCGATCGCGACGTGGAGGTGCACTCCGCTCACTTGAGGGTCGGGGATGGCGAGGTCGCACGTGGAGTGCCTGCCGATGGTCGCCGTGGCGCGAACGAGGGCGAGCCCTCGGTCTTTGCCGGCTCCGTCGATCACGCGGATGCGTACGCCGAGCTCGCCGGGGCTCGACATGCGGGGGCTGGCGACGGTGGAGGTGTCTCTCGACTCGGTCACGAAGAGGAGTCTACGGGGAATTGGGCAGACCTAGACACATTTGCGTCACCCCGCGAAACCTGAGGCTTTTTCGGCCTCGTCCCGGTCACGTCACCTACCGTCGAGGCGGTCGGTTCGGCGACCACTTGCGACGCCCGTGGCCCGCTCCGGACGGAGATTTCGGCGTGGCTCGCCCGTTGCTTCCGGCACCGCCATGAAAAGCTCCCGTGGTCTCGCGGTCGTCGCTCTCGTCTTGGGCCTCCTGGTCGCGTGCGGCTCGAAGGTCGATGGCACCGACACTCCGGACGGCGGCGGTGATGGTGGCGGCGTCACGGGCGAAGGGGGACCGGGCACCCTCCCGGACGGCGCGCCTCTCCCGACCGACGGGGGCATCGTGCTCGCCGACGGCGCGATCGTCGGATGCACGCCGCTCGTGCTCGCCGACGGGACGACGCCTCAGTGCTCCGACTGCAAAGACAACGACGGCGACGGGCTCGTCGACTGGTTCGATCCCGAGTGCGCAGGTCCGCTCGACAACGACGAGAAGACCTTCGGCACCGGCATCCCCGGCGACAACCAAGACGCCTGCAAACAAGACTGCTTCTTCGACGGCAACAGCGGCGCGGGGGACGACCGCTGCGAGTGGAACCTGAAGTGCGATCCGAAGAACACGGCCCCGGGCCAGTGCACCTACGACGCCAACTTCAAGAACTGCCCCGCCACGCAAGAGGCGCAGTGCAAGTCGTTCTGCCTCGGGCGTACGCCGAACGGGTGCGACTGCTTCGGCTGCTGCGCCGTGCAAAAGAGCGACGGCTCGCAGGTGACCGTGCGCCTCTCGTCGACGTGCAGCGTGGCCGACATCGACGACCCCACGAAGTGCACGCCGTGCGCGCAGGTCGCCGACTGCACGAACCCGTGCGACCGCTGCGAGCTCTGCATCGGCAAGACGCAGATCCCCGCCGACTGCGCCACCGCTCCGACGCCCGACGGCGCGCCCCCTCCCACGGGCGGCCAGACGTGCTCGAACGGCGCGCAGGTCTGCAACGCCTCCACCGCGTGCCCCGACGGCTCGTATTGCGTCACGGGGTGCTGTGTCGCGATCATTCGCTGATCTCCCGGGCGACGGGCTCCTGCAAGCGGCGAAGCACGGAGCCCGCGCGTGCGCATCGGCCATTTGGCCGAGGGATGAGCTCGGTTCGATTTTAGGGTCGTGAAAGGTACGACCCTCGGGTCATCCGGATACCGGTGGTACGCCGAATTTCTCGTGGAAAACGAACGGGAGGACCGGAACGGGCCCTCGGGAGCGGCTCGTTCCTCGGAGTTTCGGCGCCGACGTGGGCTTGACCTCGCCACGCAAGCTGACAGCATTCGCGCGCCCCGAGGCCTTCAGGTCGGCACGGGGACGGAGGAACGAATGCGAAGCCACACTCGGAATGCTCTCGTCGCGATGCTCGCCGGCGCTGCTCTCACCACGCTCTCGACGACGTCGTCGGCCGCACCGGAAAGCGCGCGCGTCGTCGCGAGAGGTGCGCACGGCACGCTCGTCGCCGGTTCCCCCAAGATGTCGCGCGAGGGCCTCCTCCTCCGCGGCGAGGCCAAGGCACGGGCCGCCGTGGCGAGCGTGGTCGCCGCGCCCGTCGAGCTCGTCAAGACGTCCCACGACAGGTTCGGTGACGGCGACGAGATCGTCACGTTCGGGCAGACGTTCCGTGGCCTGCCGGTGATCGGCGCGGGCGCCACCGTGCGCATGAACGCCGTGGGCGACGTGCTCTTCACCTCGACCGACGTGGCCACGATCGATCTCCCCGCGAGCACCAAGCCGCGTCTCGTTCGCTCCGAGGCTGCCGCCAACGTCGCTCGCGCGTTCCGCATCGCGGTCTCGGCCGAAGATGCGTACCTCGTCGTCGCCCAGACGCTCGAGGGCGCGAAGCTCGCGTACGCCGTGCTCCCGCGCGTTCCGGTCGCCACGGGCGAGGCGCTCCGCTTCTTGGTCGACGCGAACGACGGCACCATCTTCGAGGCGCGCGACATGCGCACCTTCGCCAAGGCCAGCGTGCACGCCTCGAACCCCGAGAAGTCGAAGTCGCTCGAGCTCCTCCCGTTCGGCATGGATCCCGTGGGCGAGAAGCTCGAAAACCCGTTCCTTGTCACGCTGAACTGCGTCGACAAGAAGCAGGCGAAGAACGTCTCGTTCTCGGGCTTCAACCTGAAGGTCCACACCTGCGACCTCGTCCAGCTCGCGAAGCCCAACGTCGACGGGAACTACGTCTACACGCCGAAGGACCAGCCCGACCCCGGCGCCTCCGAGGACGAGTACTCCGAGGTGTCGATGTACTACCACGCGACGCGCGCCTACGATTACTTCCGCAAGCTCCAGGGCGTGGCCGACGCGCAGGTCGTGCTCGACAAGCCGCTCCGCACCATCGCGAACCTGCGCGTCGACGCGGCCGTCATCTCCGGCAACATCGCCGCCGCGGGGGACGTCGAGAAGCCGCTCGCGCCTTTCCAGAACGCGTTCTTCTCGCCGCGCGGCGGCGGTCTCGGCGCGATCTTCGCCCAGATTTACGGGTTTTCGGACGGATCCATGTGGTTCGGCCAGGGCCCGAACCGCGACTACTCGTACGACGGTGACGTGGTCGTGCACGAGTTCGGTCACGCCGTGGTCGACAACTCGCTCAAGCTCGAGGCGTGGTCCATGGACGCGAGCGGCGCCACGGCTGCCCCGGGCTCGATGAACGAGGGCCTCGCCGACTACTTCGCTGCGGCGGTCACGGGCGACCCCGACGTGGGCGAGTACGCCTCGAAGGACTTCGCCGCGAACCTCACCGTCATTCGCACGCTCGCCAACAAGGACACCTGCGACGACGCCATCGTCGGAGAGGTGCACTTCGACTCGACGCTCTTCTCCGGCGCCCTCTGGGACGCGCGGCAGAAGCTCCCCGAGGCCGATCGCACGAAGCTCGACGCGGCGATCTACAAGAGCATGCGCACCAACGCGGGCCGCGGGAAGGTCTCGTACACCGAGCTCGCGAACCTCTTCCTCGCCACGGTCGGAGCGGACTTCCCTGCCGCCAAGCCGCTGCTCGAAGAGGCCTTCACGGCGCGCAAGGTGCTGCCCGGCTGCGCGCGCATCCGCACGTTCGACGGCAAGGCGGTCGAGGCGCCGACGGGTCCCTCGTCGCCCGGCGCCTTCGCCGCCCCCGGCAAGCAGACGCTCGGCGTGCGCACCACGGCGGCCGGCCTCGTCACCACCAAGGCGGCCGTGCCCGCAGGGTCGACCAAGGCCACCTTCTCGTTCAAGGTGCTCGACCGCGGCGGTGGAGGAGGTGGCGGCGTGCTCGGCGGCGGCGGCACCCCGTTCGCCCCCGTGCTCTTCGTGAAGTTCGGCGCGCCCCTCACGTGGACCACCAAGGGCACGATCACGTCGGACGCCGACCTGACCTTGCCGCTCGAGGCGAAGGCCACGTCGGCCGAGATCGAGATCCCGGCCGACACGAAGGAGGTCTACGTCCAGATCGGCAACGCAGGCGACCAGGATGGCTACTACACGGCGATGTCGTTCGCGTTCGACGGCCCCGCGCCCGTGCCCACGCCTCCCGGCGGCAACCCCGCGCCGGCGGCCCCCGCGGCCGAGTCCGAGTCGGGTTGCTCCGTGCCCTCCGGCTCGCCGACGCAAGGGGCGCCCGTCATGGGGCTCGGCCTCGCCGCCCTCGGCCTTGCCCTCGCCTCGCGCCGCCGCAAGGGATGATTGTCCAGTAGTTCTGAATAGATAGGGTAGGAGAACGAGGCGGTCTCGGGGGTGCCCTGAGGCCGCCTCGGCGCGTTCACCCGTTCCGCTTTGCCGAAACGGGAAAGACCACTACGGTTACGCCGCGCGCGCCCTGTGGTGCGCCTCGCCCAAGGGAAGGTGCCCGTGAACCCGCTGAAAGAAGTCCAGCTCATCCTGCTGCGCGAGCTTCGGAAGAATTTCCGGAGCGTGAAGGGCATCGTCCTCCTCTTGATCTCGCTCTTCGGGAGCTTCGGGGCGGCCCTCCTCCTCGTGAAGTTCCAGCAGTTCAAGCGGGCTCAGATCGGCGAAGAGGGCGCGGTCGCCGGCATCGGCGCCGAGGGCCTCAAGGAGCTCGTGCACAATGCACGCATCAAGGGCCTCACGCCCCTCTACGGCGAGGTCACGGCCAAGTACATCGCCGACTCGCCCGAGGTCCTCTTCGCGGGGCTCCTCATCACGATCTGGCTCACGCCGCTGCTCATCGCGCTGCTCGGGTTCGACTCGTTCGCGGGCGACGTGCAGCACAGGAGCGTGCGCTACTGGACGGTGCGCACCCGCCGAGGCTCGTTCTTCGCGGGCAAATTCCTCGGCCTCTGGTCCACCGTGTCGGCCGTCACCCTCGCCATCCACGCGCTCATCTGGGGCGTGTGCATCGCGCGCGGCGAGGCCACCGCCGCCGAGACGCTCTCGTGGGGCATCCGCTTCTGGGTCGTGTCGCTGCCGATGAGCGCGGCCTGGTGCGGCATCGCCGTGCTGGTGAGCTCGTTCTTCCGCATGCCCATCGTGGCGCTGCTCACGACGTTCGCCGTCTACTTCGGCCTCTGGCTCGTGTGGGTCATCGGCAACGCCGCCGACGTCGAGCCGCTCCTCTACCTCTACCCGAACTTCTACGACAAGCTCCTGCTCTCGCCCCAACTGTGGACGGCCGCGGCGGGCTTCGGCGCTTGCGCCCTCATGTCCACGCTGTGCATCGGCGGTGGCACGTTCCTCTTCTCCCGCCGAGACGTCTGACCCATGAGCATGAGCGAAGAGACCCCCGCCGGCGACGACCTCACCCCGCCCCCGCCCGCCGTCGATCCCCCCGAGCCCACCTCGGCCGTGAAGGCCGACGAAGCGAAGGCCGACGGCGCGGGCGCGAAGGCCGAGAAGGCCGACGAGAAGAAGGCCGACGAGGCCCCGAAGGCCGACGAGAAGAAGGCCGACGAGGCACCCGCCGCGAAGCCCGTCTCCTACGACGACAAAGAGTTCGTCGCCCCGGCCCCCAAGAAGAAGGGCAAAAAGACGGCAGAAATCGCCGTTCGCCTCTCCAAGGTCACGAAGCGCTTCGGCGCCAAGACGGCCGTGGACGGGCTCTCGCTCAAGATCAAGGCGGGCTCGGTGTACGGGCTCATCGGCCCGAACGGCGCCGGCAAGACCACCACGTTCTCCATGATGGCAGGGTTCCTCCAGCCCACCGAGGGCCTCGTCGAGGTGCTCGGCTTCGCCCCCAACGCGGTCGACGAGCTCCGCGGTCGGCTCGGCGTGTTGCCGCAGGACGCGCTCCTCCCCAACACCGACACCGTGGGCGAGTTTCTCACCCACATGGCGGCCCTCCAGGACATCCCCTCGGACAAGATCGCCACCGAGGTCGACGCCGTGCTCGCCGAGGTCGACGGCCGCGACTGGCTCAAGCTGCGCTGCAACCAGCTCTCCCACGGTATGGCCAAGCGCGTCCAGCTCGCTCAGGCCCTCCTCGGCGAGCCCGAGGTCGTCCTGCTCGACGAGCCCACCGCGGGCCTCGATCCGCGCGTCGCCTACGAGGTTCGGCAGATCATCAAGTCCCGCAAGGGGCGCTGCACGATGATCGTGTCGAGCCACAACCTCCAAGAGCTCGAAGAGGTCTGCGACGGCGCGGCCATCCTCGATCGCGGGCGCGTGGTCGCTCACGGCTCCATCGCCGAGCTCACCGCCTCGTCGCAAGAGGTGCACATCAAGCTCGCCCCGGGCCCCGTCCCCCTCCCGGAGCTCCGCGCCATCCCGATGATCAAGCGCGTCGAGTTCGACGAAGAGAAGCGCGAGCTCGCCATCTACTTCGAGCGCGGCAGCATCGACGCCGAGACCGTCATCTCGCACGCCCTCTGGGTCCTCCTGAACAACCAGGCCCGCATCAGCGGCGTCACCAAGGGCAAGGGCCTCGAGCAGCGCGTGATGGAGCTCACCTGAGGTAGCTCCGGTCGCGGCGGGTCGCCTTCGAGCCGAGAGCCGGGAGAAGGGGTGCCCCCACCCGCGGGTGCTCGGCCTCCGGCCTGCGCGCCCGCGACCTCCCCCAAACCGCGGCGTTCGCCGCGGAGGGGGAGGCGCAAACTCAATCTTTAACGATATCAAGGGCTTGGCGCCAACGTCGGTCGCCCTCGAGGTCCCGTCAGGCCCTCGTTACGGCGGGATCGGCGGGGTGCCCGGCACGGTCTGAGGCGTCGTGCCCATCGGCGGCTTGCACCGGCACACGTTGCACCCGCGCGCCTTGTCGTAGTCGCACTCGACCCCGGTGAGGCACTTGGGGGTCGGCTCGCACTGACCCGCCACGTTGGGCGAACGGCACCCCGCGGCGCTCCCGAGCGCGAGCGCGCCTGCCACGAGCGCGGCCGCGACGCCCCTCACGGGTTCGCCTTGCGGCACGTGCCCGAGCCGTCGGCCACGGGCATCACGTTGCCGCACACGAGGCCCTTCTGGCACTGGATCCCCGCGAAGCCACCGCACATCTCGCCGAGCTTCGCGAGCGGCGGGCCGCCGGCGTTGTCCTCGGGCTTCGGGGGCGTCTCGGGTTTGGCGGCCGTCGCGGGAGGCTGCGGCGTGGGCGCGCCCGTCGCCGGGGCGCTCGGCGCCGAGGGAGCTTGCGGGAGCTCGGGCACGTTCGGCTTGGGGTCGCACGCGGCGAGGGTGACGAACGCGATCGCGGCAAACGAGAGAGAGAAGACCTTCATGGAACGCTCACGGGGGCTCGGGGAATCGAATCACTTGGCGCCACTCGGGCACCATGTTGTCGTCGGTCACGACCTTGGCCTCGGCGGGGAGGCGTGCGAGCAGGCTCTCACGCTTCTCGAGGCCGTGGTCTTGCGGGGGCGCCTCGAGTGTATCGGCATACGCGGCGAGGTCGGCGAAGAGCTTTTGCCCGGCCTCGCTCGTGCGGTCGATCTCCTTGGATTTCCCGTCGATCGAGAACTCGGTGAGCGTCCTTTCCCATCGCGCGCGGTCGAACGTGAAGGGCGCGTCGCTCACGGCCATGAAGTTGTAGACGCGCATCGCGTGGGGGAACGTGGTCGCGGCCGTCTTCTTCACGTCGTCCGACGAGGTCGTGTTGAAGTAGAAGATCCCGCCGGGCAAGAGACGCGACCGCACGAGCTCGAGGTACTCGACCGAGAGCAGGCTCGTGATGTGCGCGCGCCAGTGCCACGTCGTGTTCTGCACGATCACGTCGAACTTCTCGTCCGGGTGGCGGAGGAGCCACCTGCGCCCGTCGTCCGTGACGATGCGCACCTTCGGGTTCGAGAGGAGCGGCGCCACCTCGCGGTGGTTCGCGACGAGCTTCAAATACCCGGGGTTGATCTCGACGATCGTGAACGACTCGACGCCCGGGAGGTGCGCGACGACCTGCGCCCACGAGCCCGACGCGAGCCCCACCATGAGCACGCGCTTCGGCGCCGGGTGCATCGCGCCGATCGAGTAGGCGCGCATGATGCCGTTCCGGTCGTACACGATCGACGTGTTGAACTTCCCGTCGTACGCGCCGCCGCCGTAGACGACGCCGTCGGGCGTGACCGTGATGACGCCGCTCTTCGTCTCGATGACCTCCGCGAACTTGGTGGTCTTCTCGTCGAAGGTCTTTTTGTAGAGCAGCCGCTCGTAGGGCCTGTCGTACGCGTGTGGGTTCCCTCGCACGAATGCGAAGCACACGACCGCGGCGAGCAGCAGCGTCGCCCCGAGCTCGCCCTTCGGCGGTTTGCTCGCGACGAAGATGCCTGCCGACACCACGACGCCGAGCAGCGCGAGCACGAGGCCGATCGTCGGCAGGCTCATCGTGTCCATGAAGACGAAGCCGGTGACGAGGCTCCCGAGCGTCGAGCCGACGATGTTCGAGAGGTACACGTAGCTGAGCTTCTGCCCGGCGCGATCGTCGGGCGCGATGCCGAAGTGCGCCACGAGGGGGAGCACCGAGCCGGTCAACGCGGCGGCGATCGCGACGGCCGCGAGGGGCGCGGGCCACTCGTACTTTTGCGCGCCGTACGTGAACGCGGGCACGACGAGGTACGCGGCGAGGTTCGCGGCGAAGGTGAACGTCGCGAGGGCCCGGAGCTTCTCCGGTTTACCCGTGTCGCCTTCTTTGCAGAATACACCGGCTACGCGCGAGCCCCCGGCGATGCCGAGGAGGTAGGCCGCGAGCAAGAGGCCGAAGGCCCCCGGCGCGCCCCAGCTCTCGAACGCGATGACGCGGTACCAGAGGATCTCGTACGAGAGCCCCAAGAACCCCGCGAGCGCCGCGACCACGATCGCGAACGAGAACGGCGCCCGCGACACGTCGGCGGAGGGCGAGCTCGTGGCGCTCACGACGACACCTCCTCGGCGGCAGACACGGACGCGGGCGCGGGCGCCCCCGACGTCTTTTTATGCTGCAAAAACGCGACGATACACACGAAGAGGTTCATGGCCGACGCGATGCGCACGGTGCCGCTCTGGCCGAAGTGCCCGAGCAGGTGGAGCACCGCCGCGGCCGACGCGAACGCCGAGCCCAGGGTGTTCACGAAGTAGAGCGTGCCCACCGTTTTTCCGACGTTGCCCGAGGTGCGCACGAGGTAGCCGACGAGGAGCGGCAGCGTGCCCCCCATGAGCATGGTCGGCGCGAGCACGAGCAGGAACGTCACGACGCCCGTCACGAGCGGCGACATGAGCAACGTCGCGTTCCCGACCGCGTGGAACACCGCGAGCGAGAAGAACCCGAAGAGCCCGATGCCCCCCTCGACGCCCGCGAAGAGGAGCAGCACCGGGCGAGACTTGTCCTTCGACACGGCGCCGCCCGCGAGGCTCCCGAGGCCGAGCCCGAGCATGAAGGCCGTGACGACCATGGTCACCGACTCGATGTTGATCCCGTAGATGGCGTAGAGCGCGCGCTGCCAGACGACCTGGTAGAGCAGCGCCGCGAACCCCGAGACGAGGAAGACGAGGTAGAGCCAGAGGCGCGTGGGGGCGGCCCCGGCGGCCTCTGGGGCTTTTTCGGACGTGTCGGTGTGCATGAGGCGCGGAGGCTTATAGACCGGTTCTTGCCCGGCCGGGGCCGTTCGGTGTCTCCGCCGGCCGAGAGCGCGGCCCCACGAGCCGACCTGTCCCAATTGGGTCCCGGGGGGAGGGGCCGTTTCCGCAGGCGCGCGTCTCGGCTACGTTTTTCGTCATGCGATTTCTTCGTGTGGCAGGTCTCGTCGTGTCCGTGGGGCTCGTGTCGTCGTTCGGAGGGCCGCTCGGCTGCTCGTCGGATCCCGCTCCTGCGCCGGCGCCCGGGGCCACCGCCGTGCTCGATCCGAGCGCCGACTTCGCGGCCGAGGGCGCGTTCTTCGACGTGCCGTACCCGTCGGACCTCCGCCTCGACGCGAAAGGCGCCCCCGACGTCGCCTCGTACCCGAACCCGGCGCTCGCCATCATCGATCAGTTCAAGAAGATGGCCCGCGAGCGCAAGGGCTTCCCGGTGGTCTCGGTCGCGTATTTCCGCTTCGACAAACCGCTCGCCCCGCGCGGCGAGAAGGACGTGATCGCGGGCAAAGACGCCCCGATCGTGCTCGTCGACGTCGACGAGAAATCGCCCGATCGCGGCAAGACGTACCCGCTCGTCGCTACCACGCCCAACCCCGACGGCTACGTGCCCGAGTTCTTGCTGGCCGTGGCGCCGCGCCCCGGCGTGCTGCTCTCTCCCGGGCGCACGTACGCCTACGTGGTGCGCTCGGGCGCCAAGGACGCCGACGGGAACGCGCTCAAGCCCTCGGCTGCGATGCAGAAGCTGGCGAAGGGCGAGTCTCCCGGGGGCGCCCGGGGTGACGCCATGGTGCCGCTCTACACGAAGCTCTTCACGACGCTCGACACGCTCGGCATCCCTCGGGACGACGTAGCCCACGCGACCGTGTTCACCACCGGCGACATGGTGGCCGACACCGCTGCGCTCACGAAGACCCTCTCCGAGGCGACCTCACCCCCCCTGAAGGACTTCGCCCTCGAGACCATCCCGTCGCTCGCGAACGCGCCCTTCTGCCACGTCACGGCCAAGATCACCCTGCCGCAGTTCCAGAAGGGCAAACCCCCGTTCGACACCGAGGGCCTCTTCGAGCTCGGCCCGGACGGGCTGCCCGTGAAACAGCGCGACGAGGACGTGTCGGTCTCGATCTCGATACCCAAGAAGGAGATGCCCCAAAAAGGGTTTCCGGTGGTCGTCTTCTACCATGGCTCCGGAGGCCTCGCGCGCGAGTTCATCGACGGCGGGACCAAGGGCGATCCGTACGAGGTGTGGCCGGGCGCGACCATGGCCAACATGGGATTCGCCATGGCCGGCGCCTCACTGCCCATCAGCCCCGAGCGCGTGCCCGGCGCCAAGGACTACGACTACCTCAACTTGAACAACACGCCGGCCATGCGCGACACGTTCCGCCAAGGGATCGTCGAGTCGCGTATTTTGCTCACGGCCCTCACGAAGGCCGAGATCCCGAAGAGCGTGCTCGACGGGTGCCAAGGGGCGTCTCTCCCCGCGGGGGCCACGAGCTACAAGCTCGACCTCGAGCGCTTGAGCGTGCAAGGCCAGAGCATGGGCGGCATGTACACCAACATGGTGAGCGCGGTGGAGCCGCGCATCGAGGCCGCCGTGCCCACGGGCGCCGGCGGGTATTGGACGTACTTCGCCCTGCGCACCGACGTGCTCCCGAACTCGTACAACCTGCTCCGCCTCCTCATCGGCACGCGTGAGGAGGTCACGTTCATGCACCCGGCCCTCCACCTGATCGAGACCGCCTGGGAGGCCATCGACCCGATCGTGTCGACGCCGCGCCTCTCACGCGAGCCTCTGCCCGGCCACCCGGTCCGCCACGTGTACGAGCCCGTCGGCAAGGGCGACTCGTACTTCACCACCGACATCTACGACGCCATGGCGCTCGGGTACGGTCACCCGCAAGCGGGCGCCGACATTTGGCCCACGATGAAGCCCGCGCTCGACCTCGTGGGGCTCGGCCAAAAGGTCGACTACCCGGTCAAGGCCAACGCGAAGGGCAGTGGGGGAAAACCCTACACCGGTGTCGTCGTGCAGTACGACAACGACAACGGCGCGTTCGACGGGCACGGCATCTACCGGCGCGTCGAGGCCGTGCGGTACCAGTACGGGTGTTTCCACACGACGTACCGCAAGAACGGCGTCCCCGTGGTGCCCGCGCCCGCGAAGCTCGGCACACCCTGCCCGGAGTGACCCGCCGCGAGTGGCTCCAAGCTACGCGCGAGCTCGCCCCCGTGCGTAACGAGGGCTCGCGAGCAGCGCCGTGAGGTTCGCGCGCGCTCGCGCCTCGTAGAGGGCGGCGCCCGCGGGGGTGACGTAGAGCGCGGGACGCGCGAGGAGCCCGCGGAGGAAGCGGCCTCGCGCCTCGAAGAAGACCTCGTCGGGTACGTGCATGTATTCTTCACGTACCCCGTCCTCGTAGTCGAGAAAGCCATAGGGATCCCGCGCGAGGCCCGCGAGGTCCGCGTCGAGCACGGGCCCGGTGAGCGGGTCCTTCGCGCCGCCCGCGAGCTCCGTGTGAGCCGTCGCGCCCACGAGCTCGGCGGCCCGCTCGGCCACGTGGTCCGAGATGGCCAAGGCGTTCGCGTCGCGCCAGAGGAGCTCTTGGCTCTTTGCTTCGGAGCCCGGGCCGCGCGGATCGTAGACGGCGTCGTGGTAGAAGAGCGCAAGCTCGGCGACGTCGCGGTCCTCGTTCTCGCCGTGCAGGTCGGCGAGGGCGACGAGGCACTCTCCGAGGTGCTCGGTGTCGTGGTAGCGGCGCTCGGGCGCGGACCACGCGGAGATCAGGGCCAAGCCCACGTGGCCTCCCGGGTCTCGCCCGCCGAGGCGTGTGACGAGGGACTCGAACCGCGCCTCGAGGGCCTTCTTGGTCCGTGGGACCTCGGCTGCTCGCGGGTGCCAAACACGAAATGTGCGGGGCTCGACCGAGGTCATCGCGCGCACGATCTTCTCCGAGTCGAGGCCCGGGAACGCGGCGTGCAGCACCCCCACGGCCTCTCCGTTCACTCGTGATCCCGGGATCTCGAGCTCGCCCGAGGGGGTGTCGAAGAGCCAGAGCACGTCCTCCTCGAAGGGGCCGAGGTCGTTCGTACGGATGGCGATGGCGCGGACGTGTGCGGGGTCGAGGGAGGGGATGGGGATCGTCATGGTGCACCTCTCGACCGGAGCATGGGGCGCATAGATGGGTTGGACAACCAATCTACCGGGAGGCGGAGCAGCGCGACGAACGGCGGAGCGACATCGTCGAAGCCTTGTCCGACGTGGTCGCGCGGCACGGGCTCCGCGCGCTCCCTCTTCGGGCTCTCGTCGAAGGGGGCGCGAAGGTCAGCGCACGAACATGATGGCGACGCCGAACGCGATCGTCACGCCCGCGGCAATGCGGAAGCGTGTGTTGATGGCGCGCGCCACGGCGGGGTCCTCCCCCTTCTCGACGAGGTCGAAGCTGTGTTTCAGCGTGACGTCGTTCGCGCGGTAAAGAAAGTAGATCCAGCCGACGCCGCAGAAGAGGCCCAACGTCCCCGCGACGTAGTCGAAGGCGGAGAGGCGCTTCGTGCTGGCCGCGAGGGCGAAGCAGACCGCGTACGACACGAAGCTGCCCACGAGGAGGACCGCCGCGACGAGGGGAACGCCCGGTTCCTCGTGGGATGGGGCTGCGAGGAACATGCTGGACATGCCGACGCCTACGCCGGCACCTCGGAAGTCTTCCCTCGGTCTGCGGCGAAAGGCCGGGGTGCGGCATCGAACCCGGTCGCCACACGTGGCCCCACAGGCTAAGGAAGCTCCCTCATGTCGCTTACGCTCCGTCTCTCCCTCTCGGCGCTCGTGCTCTCGGCCCTCGCCCCCGTGGCGGCTTGTTCGTCCTCCACGGACGAGACGGTCGACGGCGGGGCCGACGCCTCTCCGACCGCCACGGCCACCGCCACGGCCACCGAAGATGCCGCGCCCGCGGACGCCGCGCCCATCGAGCCTACCCTCACGAGCGTTCAGTCGATCTTCACCCGGTCGTGCGCCACGAGCCGGTGCCACTCCGGGGCGCGACCGTCGTCGGGGCTCTCGCTCGAGGCGGGCAAGTCGCACGGTCAGCTCGTTGGGGTCGCGTCGACCGCGGCCGCGGGGCAGACCCGGGTGGTCGCCGGGAACGCGGCCGACAGCTTGCTCGTGAAGCTCGTGAAGGGGCCCTCGAACGGCGTCACGCGCATGCCCGTGGGTGCCTCGCCGCTCTCGGCCTCCGAGGTCGCGGCGATCGAGGCGTGGGTCGCGGCCGGCGCCAAAAACGACTGACCTATTTTGAGAAACGAATAGTTTCGCGAGGTTGGCGCGAACGTCGGTCGGTTCTCGGTCGCCTTTCGCACGAGCGCCGCGGGTCGTCAGCCAACCTCGTTGGCTCACACGTGCCAATCGTGGTGTCGCGCGTGCCCCTCGCGCCCGCGCGAATCACCTCGGGATCACCGGGTCGACGAGGCACGTCGACACCTCGAAGAGCACGTACATGAGGGCCTTCTCCTGAGGGAGCAGCTTGCCCAAGGACCCCGTACCCTCCGTGTGGTACGCGCTGTAGAGCACGCGGCCGCACGCGTCCTCGAACGAGAGCGTCATGGGACGGTTCTTGCCATTGTCGTTCCCGTACGCCCACACCTTGGGCACGATCTTCTTCGTGCCGCCCGCGCCGTCCGGCACGGTGACCTCGTTCACGCCCTCCACCTTGACCCACGCGTTCTCGAACGTGACGTCGCGGTCGCCCTGGGCGTCGAGCCAGGCCTTGAGGCCGGGATCGTCGATGTTCGCCGGCGTGTCGTACGCGTCGGTGTCGCAGCCCTTGCTCGGCACGAAGCGCACGTAGTCCTTCCACGTCTCGTTCAGGAACGAGTAGGCAAAGTCTGTAATGTACAGCTTTCCGCCCTTCCGCACCCAGGCCTTCAGGTTCGCTTGCACCACGGGATCCATGGCGTGACCGTCGCCGTGGGAGGCGGGCGGGTCGAACGTGCCGCCGCCTCGCGTGCCGCATTCGCCGCAGGGGAGGAAGATGATTTGGTACGTGTCGAGGCGTGCCGCATCGCGGAGCTCGATGAGCCGCGTGCTCTGCGCGATGACGGTACCGCGCGGGATGCCGAGCCCGTCGAGCGTCTCTTCGATGTCGTCGTAGGCCGTGTCGACCACCAAGATCGAGGGCACCTGATCGCCTTTGGCCGCGTCGTTTTGGCGAGGGAGCGTCGTGTCCCCGCGGGAGACGCGCCTATCTCCTCGTTGGACGTCGACCTCGACCACGCGGCGAAACTGCCCTTTTTGGATCACCAAGACCTGCTTGCCGAGCCGATTGGCGACGAGCTCGAAGGTGCCGTCGGCCTTGGTGAGGGTCTCGGGGATCGACTTGTCGAGCGGGACGCACGTGTCGCAGAAATTGCCTTGTGGGATCGGGTCGGGCCTCTTCGGGGAGAGGTAGACGAGCGCGCCGGCGACCGGAATTTCGCCCGCCGGCGTGTACACCGTGCCGGTCCAGGTGCCCTTGGGCGAGAGGTCTTCCTGGGGAGCCGCGTCCTCGAAGAGGGCCCCCGCTTCGTCGCCCACGTTCGCCGCGCCGCCCTCGTTGCCCGCGTCGTCGAACACGGCCGCGCGCATGCTGCCGCTGCACGCCGCGACCACGCCGAGGCCAAGCGCCAGCGCGAGCGCAGCGAGAGAGAGCCCGAAGGCCTTGGGGGTCGTGGGCATGCGAGACCCCCGATCGTACACCGCCGCCGCCCGACCCGCCCGCGCACCCCGAAAAAAGGCGCGCCGGCGTGGCCAAGGTCAGCTCGCGCTCAGCGAGCGCGGCCCAAGATCACTTCGGGATGACCGGATCGACGAGGCAGGTCGACACCTCGAAGAGCACGTACATGAGCGCCTTCTCTTGGGCGAGGAGCTTGCCCCCGCCACCGATGGCGTCACCCTCGGTGTGGTACGCGCTGTAGAGCACGCGGCCGCACGCGTCCTCGAACGAGAGCGTCATGGGGCGGTTTTTGCCATTGTCGTTCCCGTAGGCCCACACCTTGGGGACGACCTTTTTCATGCCGCCCGCGCCGTCGGGCACGGTGACCTCGTTCACGCCCTCGACCTTGATCCACGCGTTCTCGAACGTGACGTTGCGATCGCCCTGCGCGTCGAGCCAGGCCTTGAGGCCGGGATCGTCGATGTTGGCGGGCGTGTCGTACGAGCTCGAGTTGCAGCCCTTGCTCGGCGCGAAGCGCACGTAGTCTTTCCAGGTCTCGTTCAAGAACGAGTAGGCGAAGTCTGTGACATACAGCTTTCCGCCCTTCTGGACCCAGGCCTTCAAGTTCGCCTGGACCGTGGCATCCATGGCGTGGCCCGCGCCGTGGGACGAGGGAGGGTCGAACGTGCCGCCGCCGCGTGTCCCGCACTCGCCGCACGGGAGAAAGATGATCTGGTATTTGTCGAGCTTCGCCGGATCTTGAAGCTCGCTCATGCGGTTGTCTTGATCGACCACCGTGCCTCGCGGGATGCCGAGCTTGTCGAGCGCGTTCTCGATGTCGTCGTAGTCGGTGTCGATGATGAGCACCGACGGCACCTGGTCGCCGCGCGCCGTGTCGTTCTGGCGCGGGAGGGTCGAGTCGGAGCGCGAGACGCGCACGTCCTCTTGTTTGATGTCGACCTCGACCACCCGGCGAAACTGGCCCTTTTGAATGACCATGAACTGCTTGCCGAGGCGATTGGCCACGAGCTCGAAGGTGCCGTCGGACTTGCTGAGCGTCTGCGGGATCGACTTCTCGAGCGGGACGCACGTGTCGCAGAAGTTGGTGAGGGGCCGGGCGTCGGGCTTCTTGGGCGTGAGGTAGACGAGCGCGCCGGCGACGGGGATGTCACCCGCGGGTGTGTACACGGTGCCCGTCCACGTGCCGCGGGGCGAGAGATCCTCTTGGGGAGCTGCGTCCTCGAACAGCGCGCCCGCCTCCTCGCCCGTGGGCAACGTGCCACCTTCGGTGCCGGCGTCGTCGAAGACGGCGTTTCGCGGAGTCCCGCTGCACGCGACGACCGAGCCGAGGCCCAGCGAGAGAGAGAGGAAGGCGAGGCCGATCGCTTTGGAGGTGTGCATTGCCGAGGGTTCTCCGGTGCACGCGGGAGACGCGAGCCCGTCGGGTGTAGCCTCCTCCGAGACGCCTCGCCAGGACGAAAGCACAGCAAGACACGAGGACGCCCCGCGACATGCGGACCGCCCTCGTGCCGAACTTTCTAAGTTCTTGAAACTACTTCGGAATAATCGGGTCGACGACGCACGTCGAGGCGACCTCGAAGAGGATGTAGAAGAGCGCCTTCTCTTGTTCGTCGAGGGGGGCCGTCGCGCTCGTCTCGGTGTGGTAGGTGCTGTAGAGCACGCGCCCGCACCCGTACTCGAACGACACGGTCTGAGGCTTCTCCGAGCCGCTCTGGTTGCCCGACATCCACACCTTGGGCGAGTACACACGGGTGCCACCGTCGCCGTCCTCGAGGTAGACCTGCCGCACGCCGTTGATGCGCTGGTAGTTCGCCTTGAGCTGGAAGCTGCCGGTCGTGCCCTGGGCCTTGAGCCAGTCGTCGAGGCCCTGGTCCTTCACGATGGCGTTCACGTCGTACCCGCCGCCGGTGCACCCCTTGGCCTGCGCGAAGTCGACGTAGCCGGGGAAGCCCTCACTGACGAAGCCCTGCTTCCAGTCGGTCACGTAGACTTTGCCGCCCTTCGTGACGTAGTCGCGGAGCGCGCCTTTGATGGCCGGGTCCTCGGCGGTGCCGTTGTTGTTGGTCTCGTTCGTCACGCAGCTCCCGCAGGGGAGGAACACGACGTGGTACTTCGCGAGCTCCGTGACGTTCGAGAGCGACGTCCGCTCCTGCGACTGATCCAGGGTGCGCGTCGGGGTGATTCCGAGCTTCGCGAGGGTCGCGCCGATGTCGTCGAAGTTCCCCTTCGAGAGGAAGATCGACGGCACCTGGTCGCCCTTGGCCGTGTCGTTCTGGCGGGGCAGCGTGGTGTCGCTCTCGGACAGGCGGAGATCCCCCTCCTTGACGTTCACCTCGACGACCCGGCGGAACGTGCCCTTCTGGATCACCAAGAACTGCGGCCCGAGGCGGTTCGCCACGATGGTGAAGGTGCCGTCGGCCTTCGAGAGCGTCTGCGGGATCGTCTTCTCGAGGGGGATGCACGTGTCGCAGAAGTTGCCCGAGGGGAGCGGGTCGGGCTTCTTGGTCGTGAGGTACACGAGCGCCGACGCGACGGGCACCTTGGCCGCGGGCGTGTACACGGTGCCGGTCCACGTGCCCTTCGGGCTGAGATCTTCCTGGGGAGCCGCGTCCTCGAAGAGCGAGCCGGCCTCGTCGCCGGGCCCCTCGGTGGTCGTCCCGGTGTCGCTGCCGCCGTCGTCGAAGATGGCAGGGCGCGTGGTCGAGGTGCACGCGGCGATCGAGCCCGCGGCGCCGAGAGAGAGGATCGCGAGAGAGAGCCCGATGGCCGTCGAGGTGCGCATGTGTGGGAGCCGGTCTTCCGTGGTGAAACGCGAGCGAACGCGCGAGGTTAAGCCCAATCCTCGGGTCTAGCTCGCACCCTCGGGAGGTGCCAGGATCGGAGGCGTCTCGTGCCGCTTTTGTGTCGCAGCTCGCCGCGCAGGGCGCGCCCGTTCAGGGCGTGACGATCTCGGCCGAGAACAGCTCCAGCATCGGCACCACTTCCTTGCGGTGCTCGTCGGTGAAGCTCGGCACCCAGCCCTCGGTGGGGCCCACGGCGCGAGGGTCGTCTTCTTTGATTCCGGCGTTGCCGTAGTGTTTGGCCACGTCCTCGAAGGTGGCGAGGTTCCCGCCGTGCCCGTACGGAGCCGTGGCCGTGATGCCTCGGAGCGGCGGCGTGCGGAACGCGCCCTCGAGCTCGCGCGCGTCGCCCTTCGGGAAGAAGACGTCTTGGAACGGGCCGTCGGCGTACTCGGGCTTGCGCAGCTCGTTCGCGAAGAGGAGCGGGAGGCCTTCGACGGCGCCACGGTCGGCCTTCTGGTCGCGCCTGCCGGTGGGGAACCGGATGTTGTGGAAGGCGTCGTCGGTGAGGCGCGGGCCGTAGTGGCACTGCGCGCAGCCCGCCGTGAAGAACACGTGCATGCCGCGCTTTTCGACGTCGGTGAGGGCGGTGCGGTCCCCCTCGATGTAGCGATCGAGGCGGTTTTTCTTGGCGGTGATCGTGCGCTCGAACGCGGCGATCACCTTGCCGACGCGCACGAAGACCTGGTTCACGGCGAGCTTGTCGGCCGCGCTCATCCCGTCGAACGCGGCGTCTCCCGGCTTCCCGTTCGCGGGGAAACGCGCCGTGTCCGAGAGCGGAGGCAGGGGCGCATCGGGGAAGATCGCGTCGTAGCGATCCTTGTAGAGCTCATGGATCTTGTGCGCGACGAAGAGGCGGTTCGACGCGATCTCGATCGGGTTCTCGAACGGGCCCACGGCTTGGAGCCAGAGCGTGTCGGCGCGGCCGTCCCAGAACTGGAAGCGCGCGTGCGACGCGAAGAGCACGCTCGGCGTGTTGCGGTCTCCCTCGGCCACACCGAGCCCTCGCGGTCTCCCGTCGGCGTATCCTTTGGCCGGGTCGTGGCACGTCGCGCAGGAGACGTTGCCCGACGGCGAGAGCCTCGCATCGGAGAAGAGCGCCTTGCCGAGCGCGGCCGCGAGCGGAGAGTCCCCGACGGCGTTCGTCGGGTCCTTCGGGGCGGGCCCGGGGAGCGTCATGTCCTTGAGCATTTCCCAGTGATTTCGAGGGAATAGGCCATCCTCGACGGCCGGGTCCGCGAGCGGCGGGGGCGGCGTCCCGTCGAGCTGGGCGACCTCGCGACGGATGGCGCTCTCGAGCGTCTCGGGCTCCGGGTCGGGCAAGAAGCGCCGGATGACCATCGTGCGCGAGTCGACGAAGACGTAGAAGGGGAGGCGCCGATCTCCGAGGCCCACCGACTGAAAGCGGTACTCCGGGTCGGCGGCCACGATGCCAGCGTGCGGCCCGAGCTCCTTCTCGACGCGGGCGAGGTCCTCGCTCGAGCGCACACGCACGTTGTTCCGATCCGAGACGACGAGATCGACGAGCTCGACGCGGTCCTCGAGGCCCTTCGGCACGATCTCGTTCGTGTGCGCTTGGCTCCACTGGCAGGTGCCGCAGAAGGCCGCGGTGGTGCGAAACACGAGCAGGCGTGAGCGGGGGGCGCACGGCTCGAAGCGCTCCGTTGCTTTGTACGTGCCGCCGCCGAGCTTCGGGAGCTCCATGGGCGGGAGCGTGGCGAAGAGGTCGATCTTCGTGTCGCTCGGGTAGGGCGAGGGTTTTCCGTCGACGCAGAGCGAGGGCTTCTGCGCGTCGGCCTTCGCGTCCACGGCCGAGGCGTCGGCGGTGGGCTCGACCTCGGACGGGCTCGAGCATGCCGCGAACGCGAGCGCCCCGCCCAAGCCCGCGGCGAGGAGGACCGAGAGGGCGAGGGGGCGAGGGCTCTTCGTCATGGCGGGCTCACTTCGGGTCGATGCGGAGCACCCTGCTCTCGACCATGTCGACCAGGTAGACCTTACCATCGGGGCCGACCGAAATCCCGGCGAGCGAGCCCTCGGGCAGACCCGTGTCGAGCCGCTGGAGCTCTTTGCCGTCGAGCGAAAAGGCGTAAATCTTCGACGTGGCGTGGTCGGTCACGTAGAGCATGTCGCCGTCGAGCGTGATGCCGGAGGGCTGCACGAGGCCGAACGTGGGAGGCACGAGGTCGGTCAGGGTCGCGCCGTCCATCTCGACCGAGACGGCCATCTTCTCTTTGGCGCGCACGCGGCCCGACTCGGTGCCCGTCTTCGCGTCGAGCGCGAGGATGCGCTTGTTGCCCGTGTCCGCCACGTACACCATCTGCGTGTCGGCCTTGTAGGCGAGGTGGCTCGGCACGCCGGCCACGTACCCGAGCTGGCCACGCGCGTACTGGTACGACTCGCCGTCGGAGTGGTCGTCCTGGCCGATGTCGTGGTCGCGCTTGAAGTCGTAGAGGTCGATGCTGCGGTTGAAGCCGCCCGTGACCCAGTAGCGGTTCCCCTTCTCGTGGGCGATGCCCATGCACAAGGGTGTATTGTGCAACATGTCGAGGTGCGAGCCGAGGCCGATCGGATCCTTCTTCGCGAACACCGCCGGGTCGGACGACCAGAGCGCGGGGCCCATGAAGTCGTTCGCGGAGCCGCTCGCGCGCTCGTTCCGCGACTCGCCGCAGGCGGCGAAGGTGCCCGGCACGCCGAAGGTGGTCTCGGCGGCGCCGAACGCGATGCCCGTCGGGTTCGGCATGAAGTGCGTGGCCGCGGCGTCACGGCGGCGGAGGGCGGCGCGTGCGTCGGTGGGGGCGTCGCTCACGGTGACGATGCTGTCGTCCTTGAAGTTGACGACCCAGAGCTCGCCCGGCTTGAGGGGGTTCCAGTCGAGATCGGTGGGGGACTTCAAACCGGCGCTCGCGTCGACGATCGTCGTGAGCGTGACCGACGACGCCGAGCCGTCTCCCTTCCCGAGCTTGGGGGCCTTCGGCACGAGGGGCGCGTCCTCCGTGGGGCCCGAGACCACCGTGGTGGTGCAGCCGACGAGCGAGGTGGCGAGGCATGCCGAGACGAGACCGACGAGTGCGAAGCGAGCCATGCCCTTGTCCTTAGTGGGTTCTTTTCTTAATTCAACGTCAATTCCCTAACGCCGAGCTCAGCCTTTCGGATCGGCGCGGTTTTCTCGGCGACGTCTCGACGCGTTGCGTTTTCGCGCGATGCGTCGCATACCGGGGACCCATGCGCCCCGACGTCACGGTCCTCTACGAGCACCCGGAGTGGCAAAAGCCGCTCTTTTCGGCCCTCGAACGTCGAAAGGTGCAGTTTGCAGCTTTCGACCTGAAGCGAGCGACCTTCGACGTGGACCTCGTGCCCGAGGCCAAGCTCTACTTCAACCAAGCGAGCCCGAGCGCCTACGTGCGTGGCAACACGCGCGCGGTGCCCTTCGCGCTCTCGTTCATGCGCACCCTCGAGATCGCAGGCGCCCGGGTCTTGAATGGCTCGCGTGCGTTCTCCCTCGAGCTGTCGAAGAGCGCGCAGGGGGCGCTCTTGAAGAAGCTCGGCCTCCATCACCCGCGCTCGCTCGCCTTCAACGACGTCGCCGCGGTCGAGAAGGCCTGGTCGCTCTACCCCGCGCTCCTCAAGCCCGAGCAGGGCGGCAGCGGCGCGCGCATGTTCTTGCTCGAGAGCCACGCCGAGCTCGTGCGCACCCTCGAGCTCACGCCCGACCTCTGGTCTCCCGACAACCTGCTCCTCATGCAGGAGCACTTCGACGTCGACCCGTCGCGCGGCATCGTGCGCATGGAGTTCTTGGGCGGCGAGCTCCTCTACGCGATGCGGGTCGTGTCGCACGGCGCCTTCAACCTCTGCCCGTCCGAGGTGTGCAACCCGTCCGACGGAAGCGGCGGGCACTGCGAAATCCCCGCGCAGAAGCCCACGAAGCCCGTCGAGTTCCACCCGTACCCCGAGATCCCGAAGGCCGCCATCGAGGAGGGGAAGGCCATCGTCGCGGCGGGCGGGCTCGACGTGGGCGGCATCGAGTACCTCGAGGCGAAAGATGGCCGCCGCGTCTACTACGACGTGAACGCGAACTCGAACCTGAGGCCCGCCATCGCGCAGAGCTTCGGGTTCGATCCGTTCGAGCGTGTGGTCGACTTCTTGGTGCGCGAGATCGCGCGCACCTGAGGGCATCGACGAGGCGCCCGCTCGGCGCTCCGGCGTCACTCGTCGTCGAAGTGTGCGATCGTGGCGACGCGGCTCGTCTTCTGCCACATCCGCAGCACGCTCGGGCGCTTGCGGTCGACGGCCACCTCGCAGAACGATCCTGGGATCGTGCCTCCGAAGCCGTTGTAGGTGACGAGCGCCGTGCCGACCGGAGCCTCGCGGAGGAGCGCCTCGACCCGCGCCACGTCCTCGAAGTAGCGCCGATCCGAGAGCTCGACGGACTCGTCGATGTGGCTCTCGGGCCCGAAGACGTTCTCTCCGAACGGGTTGTAGAGGTAGAACGCGTCGACGTCGGGGAGCGGCACCTCGCCGAGGCTCCCGTTCACGAACGACACCCGGTCCGAGAGTCCGAAGCGAGCCGCGAGGGCCGTGGCCTCGTCGGCGAGGTCCGTCCGCTGCTCGAGCCCGACGAAGCTCGCGTCGCCGCACGCGGCGGCCACGACGCAGAGCTTGCCCGAGCCCGACCCGATGTCGAGCACCCGCTTCATTCCGAGGTCTCCGAGCCAGCGCGCCACCTTGGCCGCCACCCCGACAGGCGTCCAAAATTGACGTGACAGGTGCTGGGAGCGAGGCCGCAGGAACCCGTCGACCTCCTCGTCGCTCGGGAGATCGCCGCGCCGGAGGCGATCCCTCACGGACAGAGCGAGGGCATCGGTGGGCGTTTTGGCCTTCGCGGGGCCGCCACGCAAGAGAGTGAGCAGGTTGGGCAGCACGAGTCTCCGTTTCGAGGGCCCGACGGGCCCCGCGAGAGAACAGCACGAACCGTGCCCTGCGCGTTCTCGAGGGAGCGAGGCCGACGGCCCCACACCTCGAGCAGAAATGACATCTCTGCTCTATACTTGGGTTATGGCGAGCCAAAAACGACAAGATGTCGCACCTTACGAGCCCCTCTTCGGCTCGCCCGCCATGCGCGACCTCCACCGCAAGATCGAGGTGCTCGCTTCGAAAGAGGTCACGGTCACTGTGCTCGGGGAGAGCGGCGTCGGGAAAGAGGTCGTCGCGCGGCGCCTCCACGAGCTCTCGTCGCGGGCCCGAGGGCCGTTCGTGCCGATCAACTGCGCGGCCATCCCCGAGGCCCTCTTCGAGAGCGAGCTCTTCGGGCACGAGCGCGGGGCGTTCACGGGCGCGGCGACGCGCGCCAAGGGCAAAATCGAGGCGGCCGAGGGCGGCACGCTCCTCTTCGACGAGGTCGGCGAGATGCCCATCCACGTGCAGGCGAAGCTCCTCCGGTTCCTCGAGAACCGCAAGTACATGCGCGTCGGCGGCGCGGCGAAGCTCTCGGCCGACGTGCGCCTCGTGTTCGCCACCCTGCGTCCCCTGGAGGACGACGTGGAGCAGGGCCGTTTCCGCGCCGATCTCTACTACCGCATCCACGGGGTGCTCTTGCGTGTCCCCCCGCTGAGGGAGCGGCGCCAAGACATCTTGCCGCTCTTCGAGTCGTTCGTGACCGAGCTCTCGGAGCGCCACCGCGTGCCCCGCCCTCACGTGGGGCGCACGATCAAACAGGAGCTGCTCGGCTACGGGTGGCCGGGCAACGTGCGCGAGCTGCGCAACGTCACCGAGACGATCGTGCTCTTTCGCTCGGGGCGTGCGGTCCGCGTGACGGATCTGCCGCTGCGGCGTGGTGCTCGGCAGAGAGGCCCGGCCGCGAAGCCGCGCGGCGGTGACACGCTCGTCGTCGACCCTCGGGCTGGCCTCGACCGCGTGATCGACGAGGTCGTCGCGCACGTGGTCGCGAAGGAGCAGAGCCTCGGCGGCGCCGCGAAGGTGCTCGGGCTGAGCCTCCGTACGCTCCAGCGCTACGTCGCCCGGGGGAGGGTGAGGGCGCCCTCGCCGCGGTGACCGTCACGCGGGCCGGGCGGGGAGCTCTTTCTTCAGCTCGGCGATGCGCTTTTTCGCCTCTTTCAGGCCGATGCGGTAGTCGCTCTCGCGCACGCGCACCGTGTAGAACCCGAACACCGTCATGAGGATCGCCGTGAAGAGCAGCGCGGCCCCCATGCCCACGCTGTGCACGAGGCCGAGGAGCGACAGCGGGGGAAGGGCGAGGAAGACCTTCGTGTAAAAGGGCTTGTTGCGGAGGAGCTCGGCGCGGCGCGCCTCCAGGTCCCCCACCCAGGTCTCGTAGCGTTCGAGCTGGGCCCGCACCTTCGCCGCGGCCTTCTCTTGCGGGTCGTCGAGCGCTCTTTCGTCGCGCGCCTCGGTCGTCGTGCTCACCAGATCCACGATCGCACGTGAGCGGCTCCCATGACCAGGACATCGACCAAGGCCCGGTCGTACAGCCGGAGACCGTGGAGCGCCGGGCTCACGCGGCGCCGGTAGAGCGCACGCCCCTCTTCGATGTCGTCCGCGAGCGCCTCGAAGAGCGAGTCGTCCTCGATGCCCCGCACGATCCGCGCCTGGTTGTAGAGCAAGAGATCGCTCGCGATCGCTCGGGCGAAGCGCCGCGCGCCGGTCTCGTTGTCGATGATGGCCATGGGCGGCGCTCTGCACGGCGCGTGCCGCCCAGGTCGGCCCGAGAAATCGCGGGGATGGTGGGCTCGGGCGCCCGCGCGCGACAGGACGCGACAAAGTGTCGCCATCGCCTCGGTCCGCCGAGGCGCGCTCGGGTCTCGACGTCGCCCGTGGCCCGTGAAACCGTAGGGGGGCGATGTCGAACGTCGATCCGGCCGCGTATGCCGTCCCCGTGTACCTCGTGTCGCTGCTCGTCGAGATCGGGCTCTGCCGCGGGAGGACGTCCGTCGCCGGCCGCGCGATCCAGGGCTACGAGAAGCGCGACACCTGGGCGTCCCTCGGCATGGGCGTAGGGTCGCTCGTGTTCGCCGGGGCCATCCAGCTCGCGACCTACCGCGTCTCGGATCTCCTCTGGCCTCACAGGCTCGTCGATCTCGGGGAGGCTCCGTGGGTGTGGGCGCTCGCCGCCGTCGCGTGGGACTTTTCGTTCTACTGGCACCACCGCGTGAGCCACGAAATAAGGCTCTTCTGGGCCTCGCACGTGAACCACCACTCGAGCCGGCACTACAACTTCTCGACCGCGCTCCGCCAAGAGTGGACGCCCTTCACGAACCTCGTCTTCTACCCGCCTTGGGTGCTGCTCGGCTTCCGCCCCGAGATGATGGCGATCGCGGGCGGCGTGAGCCTCGTCTATCAGTTCTTCCTCCACACGGAGCTCGTCGGAAAGCTCGGGCCGCTCGAGCTCGTGCTCAACACGCCGTCGCACCATCGTGTGCATCATGCATCGAACGAGCGGTACCTCGACAAGAACTACGGGGGCATCCTCATCGTGTGGGACAGGCTCTTCGGCACCTTCGCGCTCGAGGAGGAGCCCGTCGTCTTCGGCCTGACGAAGAACGTCGAGAGCTTCAACCTGTGGACGATCGCGTGGCACGAGTACCGCGCCATGTTCGCGCAAATGTCCAAAACGACAGGGCTTTTTGCGAAGGCGCGGGTGCTCTTCAAGATGCCGCCCGAGCCGCTCCCAGAGTAGACCGGGCGAAAGCGAGCGAGGCTTTGAGCGAGCGTCAGGGGACCGCGCTCGAGACGCGTCCTCGTTCGGTGCCGAGATCGCTCATGAACACGACGCGGACCTCACGGCCCAGGTCGACCGCGATGCCCTTCGCCGCGCTCGTGTACAACCGGCGCACGTCGTCGCGGGTGTGGGCCGTCGGGTCGGACAGGACGACGCGCACGACGAGCGCCGCGCCCTCCGTGTCGAGCGCCACTCCGGACTCGGGGCCGGTGAGCACGTGAGCGCTCACGAGGGACTCGCCCACCCTCTTCGCGTCGGCCTCGGACACCGTGCGCTCGTGCACCACCTTGGCCCCGTTCGAGAGCGTGGTCTCCGCGTGCGAGAGCACGTCGTACGCGACGCCGACACCGAACGTGGCGCCGAGGAACAGGACGAGGCTCGCGAGCGAGAGGCCCGCGGCGAGCCCGAAGCTCGCCTTGCGCAGGGGCTCGCCGAACAGCATGTGCGAGAGGCGCGTCATCACGAAGAGCCCGCCGATGCCGAGCGGCGCCGACACCGCCGAAGGGGCCTCGGACATCGCCAAGACGAGCAGCACGAGCGCCACGAAGGTGGTGGCGAAGAGCGCCACTCCGAGGGCCGGTCGCCGCGTCTTCACGAGGTTGTGCGCGAGGAGCGCCGCCGCCGCGAGGGGGGAGAGCACGAAGGCCGCCACGCCGACGGCCTTGGTCGAGAACAGCGCGACCCCCGGGCCGACCGCACCCTCTTGCGATTCGGCGCCCAGTGCGCGGCGCGCGATCTCGCTCGGATCTTCGGCGAAGGCGAGGCCGGTCGCGAACGCGCTCGCCCCGTCGTTCGCGTGCACCGCCTTGGCGGTGAGGTCGACGTAGGCGGCGCCCAGGAGGAGCGGCCCCGAGGCCGGGCTCCGGTACGTGTCGAGGCGCGAGAGATCGTCGGCGGTGGGCGGGCCCTCTCCGAGCTCGAGGATGGTGACCCTCCTCAGGGGCGAAAAGAAGCCATGCGGCACGCGTGACGCGAGCGCGAGCACGTCGTCCTTGGGCAGCGCGAAGGGGCGCACGGCGCGTGTGGTGCGGTGGGGCGAGCCGGCGTCTCCATCGAGCGCGTCCGGGTTCGTGCGATCGACGATCAGCACGAGATCGTTCGGCGTTCGTGCGTCGCCCTTCTTGAACAGCGCCGCCGTCGTGTGGTTCTTGTGGGGCCCGTCGCTCGGGTACGGGAGAAACCCGCGGACCTCGAGCTCGAACAGGATGGGGTCGGCGGGCGCTTCCGTGGCCATGCCCGACTTTTGCACGGATCGACCCGAATTTCCCGTCCGGTGACGCGCCCGGGATGGAAATCCGCGCCCCGTCGGTTCACCCTCCAGCCCATGGAAAAACGAACCTCGAAGCGCCTCGGCATCGTGTTGGTCGGCCTCGGCGCGACGGGCATCTTCACCGGCATGTCGCTCGGCCTGCTCAGCTGGTTCATGGGGCCGTGGGTGGGCGGGCTCGGCGCGTTGCCCTGGATTTGCGCGGGCGCGGGCCTCCTGATGCTCACGAACGGCGGCGTGCTGCTCGCGCGCTCGTAGCGCCTCGGGTGGGCTCGAGGCGCGCCTCTCCCGCGTAGACGTTGTAGCGCTCGCCCCGCACGAAGCCCGCGAGCGTGACGTTCGTCCTCCGCGCGAGATCCACCGCGAGCGAGCTCGGCGCCGACACCGACGCGACGACCGGGATGCCCGCGAGCGCAGCCTTCTGCACGATCTCGAAGCCCGCGCGCCCGCTCACGGCGAGCACGTGCCCGGCGAGCGGGAGGGCGTCGCGGAGGAGCATCGCCCCCACCACCTTGTCGACCGCGTTGTGGCGACCGACGTCCTCGAACGCCGCGACGACCTCACCCGCGAACGTCACGAGGGCCGCCGCGTGGCATCCTCCCGTGCGACGGAACACGGGCTGCCCTTCGGAGAGCGACCTCACCGCCCGAGGGACCGCGTCGCGAGGCACCGCTTCACCGTCCTCGACGAGGCCGCAGCGCGCGACCAAGTCGTCGACGGTGCGCCTGCCGCACACGCCGCACGCGCTCGTCACGAGGGTGCCTCTTCGACCTCCTATCTCATCGGGAACGTTCAGCTTTTTGCCTGGGGCCGCGCCCACGTCGAGCACGTTCTCGCGCGCCTCGTCGCCCGTGCGCCCGCAGTGGCGCGCGTGCCCCACGTCCCGCACCGAGCCGAGCACCCCCTCGGAGAAGAGGAGGCCCAACGCGAGCTCCCGATCGTGCCCCGGGGTGCGCATCGTCGTCGCGAAGGTGTCGCCGTCGATCCGCACCTCGAGCGGCTCTTCCACCACGAGCTCGTCGTCGTAGGCCTCGCTCGTGTCGCCGTCGACGCGAACGACGCGCGCCGAAGCGACGCCCTTCGCGGGGGACTTCGGGGCCTTCGTCATTCGGCGTCGTACGCGTCTTGGCGGAAGCCCTTCGCGGCGCCTTTGGGCTTCGGGTGCGAGCCCTCGAGCTTGCGCACCGCCACGGCCGTCACCTTGTACTCGGGGCACCGCGTGCCCGGGTCGGTGTTGCCGCTCGTGAGCAGGTTCGTCTTCACCTCGGGGAAGTGGAACGAGAGGAACACGTGCCCGGGCAAGACGCGCGTCGTCACGCACGCCCAGGTCGCGACCTTGCCGCGCGCGCTCGTGACCTCCACCATGTCCTCCGAGGCGATGCCGAGCGCCGCCGCGTCGTGCGGGTGGATCTCCATCATGTCCTCGGGTTGGAGCTCGGCGTTTCCCGTGCGCCGCGTCTGCGTGCCGGAGTTGTAGTGCGCGAGCTGGCGCCCGGTGACGAGGATGAACGGGTACGCCTCGTCGGCCGCTTCGCCCGGCGGCTCCCAGTCGACGGGGAAGAGCACGCCGCGCTTCGACGGCGTGAGGAAGCCGTCCTCGTAGAGCACCGGCGTGCCTCGGTGCTCCTTCGTCGGCACGGGCCACTGAAGCCCTTGTTTTCCAAGGCGTTCGTGCGAGATGCCGCGGAGCTGGGGCGTAAGCTTCGCGATCTCGTCCATCACGTCGGACGCGTCGCGGTGGGGCATCGTGTACCCGAGGTGGCGCGAGAGCTCGAGTATCACGTCGAGGTCCCGCTTCGCGTCTCCCGGCGGCGACACGGCCTCGCGCACCATCTGGACGCGCCGCTCGGCGTTCGTGAACGTGCCCGTCTTCTCGAGGAAGCTCGAGCCCGGGAGGATGACGTGCGCGTGCTCGGCGGTCGCGTTCGCGAAGATGTCGTGCACGACGAGCAGCTCGAGGCTCTCGAGCGCCTTGACCACGTGCGACACGTTCGGATCGGTCTGCGCGATGTCCTCACCGAACACGTACATGCCGCGGAGCTTGCCGTCGATCGCCGCCTGGAACATCTCGGGGATCATGAGCCCGCGCTCTTTGCGAATGGTGACGCCCCACGCGGCCTCGAACTCGGCGCGCGTCGCGTCGTCGGCCATCGGGCGGTACATGGTGAGGTAGGTGGGCAGGGCGCCCACGTCGCTCGAGCCCTGCACGTTGTTCTGCCCGCGGAGCGGGTTCGAGCCGGCGCCGCGGATGCCGAAGTTCCCCGTGAGGAGCGCGAGGTTCGCGAGCGTGCGCACGCCCGAGACGCCCTGCGACTGCTCGGTCACGCCGAGGCCGTAGAAGATGCCCGCGGGCTTCGTCGTGGCGTAGATGTGCGCGGCGCGCTCGAGGTCCTTCGGGGATACCCCGGAGATCGCCTCGACGCGCTTCGGATCCCACGCCGCGATGTGCTCGCGGAAGGCCGAAAACCCCTCGGTCCTCGCGTCGACGAACGACGTATCGTAGAGCCCGTCGCGCACGATGACGTGGGCGAGCCCGTTGAACACGGCGACGTTCGCGCCGGGCCGGAGCTGGAGCACCACGTCGGCGTACCGGGCCAGCTCGACGCGCCGCGGATCGATCACGACCAGCTTGGCCCCGCGGAGCACGGCCTCCTTGAGGCGCGCGCCGACGACGGGGTGGCCCTCGGTCGGGTTCGCGCCCGCGAGCAAGATGCACGCGGTCACGTCGATGTCCTCGAACGAGTTCGAGCCGCCGGACTCGCCGAGCGAGCGGATGAGCCCGAGCGACGTCGGCGAGTGGCAGACGCGCGAGCAGTTGTCGATGTTGTTCGTGCCGACGGCGGCGCGGAACATCTTCTGGAGGAGGTAGTTCTCCTCGTTCGTGCAGCGGCTCGACGAGATGGCGGCGAGGGCGTCGGGCCCGTGTTTCGCTTTGATCTCGTTCATCTTTTTGGCGACGAACGAGAGCGCCTCGTCCCACGAGGCCTCGCGGAGCGTGCCGTCGCTCCTTCGGAGGAGCGGGCTCGTGAGGCGGTCCTTCGCGCGCGCGTAGCTATGGGCGAAGCGGCCCTTCACGCACGTGTGCCCGCGGTTCGCGGGGCCCTCCTCGGCCGGGTCGATCGAGACGACCTGATCGTCGCGGACGTTGACCTCGAGCGAGCATCCGACGCCGCAGTACGCGCACGTCGTCGTCACCTTCGCGTCGATCGTCTCCTTCGCGACGAACGCGGCCTCGTCGAGCGCGCCCGTGGGGCAGGTCGACACACACGCCCCGCAGGACACGCAGCTCGACTCGGAGAAGGCCGCGTCGATGCCCGCGACGATGCGCGTGTCGAAGCCGCGCCCCGCGTACGAGAGGGCGAACGCGCCCTGGATCTCGTCGCACGCGCGCACGCATCGCCCGCAGACGATGCACTCGTTCATGTCGACCTTGATGTAGGGGTGTCGATCGTCCCTCGTGTAGGCGTGGCGCTCGCCCTCGAAGCGGCTCTCGGTCAGGCCGAAGTGCGCGGCCACCTCGCGGAGCTCGTTGCGCTCGCCCTCGCGCGCGAGGGCCTCCTTCGGGTAGTCGCTCAGCACGAGCTCGACGACGCCCTTCGCCACGCGCGTGGCCACGGGATCTTGGGTGTGCACCACCATGCCCTCGCGGACCTTCGTCGTGCACGCGGCCACCGGCCCCCGCGCGCCCTCGACGCCCACCATGCACACGCGGCACGCGCCGAAGGGTTGGAGCTTCGGGTCGTAACAGAGCGTAGGGATTCGGATTTTCTCGCGCCGAGCGACGTCGAGGATGGTCGCGCGGTCGGAGGCGACGACCTCCTGCCCGTCGATGGTGAGCTTCACGAGCTTTCGCACGCCGCCGCCTTCCTTCTTGGTCACGAGGCACCTCCGAGCATCTCGTCGCGGAAGTGCGTGAGCAGCGACGCGATGGGTATGGGGATGGCGCCACCGTGGGCGCAGAGCGAGCCGAGCTTCATCGTCTCGAGCAGATCGGGGAAGAGGTCGACGATCGCGCGCGCCTCGGCCGGGTCGTTCGTGTCGCGGAGCCTGCGCGACAGCTCGAGCCCCCGGCGCCCGCCGAGCCGGCACGGGAAGCATTTGCCACACGACTCGGCGTCGCAGAACTCGAAGAGGTGCACCGCGAGATCGCGCATGGGCGTGGTGTCGTCGAACGCCACGATGCCTCCGTGCCCGAGCAGTCCGCCCACGGCGTCGAGCTCGTCGAAGCCGATTTTCGTGTCGAGGAGGCTCGCCGGCAAGATGCCCCCGAGCGGACCGCCCACCTGCACGCCCTTGATCGGGCGCCCGCCCTTCATGCCGCCGGCCCACCCTTCGAGCACCTCGCGCAGGGTGACGCCGAAGGGCACCTCCACCATGCCGGGCCTCGCGAAGCGCTCGTTCAGCGAGAGCACCTTCGTGCCACGGCTCTTCCCGTGCCCGAACGACGCGTAGTGCGCGCCGCCGTGCCGCACGATGAAGCCCACGTTCGCGAGCGTCTCCACGTTGTTCACGATCGAGGGTTTGCCGAAGAGGCCCTTCTCGGCTGGGAACGGCGGCCTCGCGGTGACCATGCCGCGGAGCCCCTCGAGCGAGCGGAGGAGCGCGGTCTCCTCGCCGCACACGTACGAGCCTGCGCCCTCGCAGATCTCGATGTCGAACGAGAAGCTCGAGCCGAGGATGCGCTCGCCCAAGAGACCTGCCTCTTTGGCCTTCGCGACGGCGGCGCGCAGGGTCGGGGCCGAGCGCGGGTACTCGCTCCGCACGTAGACGTAGCCGCGCGTCGCGTGCGTCGCGTAGCCCGCGAGCGTGATGCCCTCGAGCACCGCGAACGGGTCACGTTCCATCAGGTATTTGTCGATGTACGAGCCCGGATCTCCCTCGTCCGCGTTGCACACGATGAAGCCTTCGCCTTCGCGTCGCGAGTGCTCCGCCATGAGGCGCCACTTCGTCGCCGTGGGGAACCCGGCGCCCCCCCGCCCGCGGAGCTGCGACAGCGTGACCTCTTCGAGCACGTCCTCGGGGCGCATGCCGCCTTCCGACGCGAGCGCCTTCGTGAGGCCCGCGTACACGCCGTGCTCGCGCGCCTTCGCGAGATCGCACGCGTCGATGCCGGAAGCGAGCCGCTCGAGCACGATCGCCGGGCCGCCCATGACCTCGAACCGAGGCACGCTCTCCTGCTCGGCCGTGCCCGAAAAACGCTTTTCTTTCGCGTTCTTGGCGATCTCTTGGGCCACCTCGGGGGTCACGCGCCCGTAGACCTCACCCTCGGCCTCCACGCACGGTCCGTCGTTGCAGAAGCCGAGGCAATACACGCCCTCGAGCGACACGTCGCCATCTTCGGTCGTGGTGTCGAGCTTCGTGCCGAGGGCCTCTTCGAGGTAGCCCACGTGGCGCTCGCCCGCCGCGGCGAAACACGCCGTGCCTCGGCACACCTTCACGCGCGCCCTCCCGCGCTTCTTCGTGCCGAGGTCACCGTAGAACGTCGCGACGCCGAACACCGTGGCCTCGGGGGCGCCCGTCGCGCGCGCGATCTCGGCGACGTCGTCTGCGGTGATCTCGCGCCGCTCGTGCATCACGTGGCGGAGGCGCTCGATGGGGCCGTGCTCGGGCGACACGGAGCCCTTCTTGCGGCGAAGCTGGATGAGGTTCTGCGACACGGGGGCCTCGTGAGGCGACGAGCCGCGCCCCACGAAGGCCGTGGTCGCTCTCGCGCCGGAGCGCGGAGCTTAGCCCCGAACGTGCGCTCGACCCACGACGATCCCCTGAGAAAATAGCCACGCGGTGCGTTGGCTACGCTGCGTCATCGCGACGCCGCTCGACGTGCCGCGCCATGGCGCTCAGTAGCTCTCGAGGTGGAAGCGTCCCTCGCGACGGAGCCTCTCGAGCCGCTCGGGCCACACGAGGCCGGCGCCTTCTGCCACCTCGGCGAACGCCTCGAGCACGCCCTCTTCCATCTTGCGGAGCCCGCAGACGTAGACGAACGCGTCGGGATCCGAGAGGAGCCGCGCGACGTCGTCCTTGCGGGCGCGGATGCGGTCTTGCACGTACTCCTTGGGTTTGCCCGGTACGCGCGAGAAGGCGAGCTCCACGTCGACGAGCTCGCGCGGGAGCTTCTGCAGGGGCCCGAAATACGGGAGCTCCCCCGGCCGCCGCGCGCCGAAAAAGAGGAGAATTTCCCCTCCTTCGCGCAGGGGCAGCCTTCGGCGTCGTCGCTCGGTCATCGCGCGCATCGGGGCGGCGCCCGTGCCCGTGCACACCATGAGGAGCTTCGCTCCGGGGTGGTTCGGCATGAGGAAGCTCGTGCCGTAGGGCCCCGTGACCCGCACCTCGGCGCCGCGCTCGAGGTCGCAGAGCCAGTTCGAAGCGACGCCACGCACGGGCTTCCCGTCGCGGTCGGTCGTGACGCGTTTCACCGTGATCGAGAGGTTGTTGTGCCGTGGCCGTTCGCCGTCGCGGGGGCTCGCGACCGAATAGAGGCGCACGTGGTGGGGCCTGCCGCTCGCGTCCGTGCCCGGAGGCAAGACGCCGATCGACTGCCCCTCGAGCACCGGGAACGCCGTGCTCTTGAAGTCGAGCACGATGTGGCGAATGTCGCTCTCGGCGTCCTCGTCGGTGAGCCTGTGGTTGCCGACGACCGTGGCGATCGCAGGCTTTTCTGCCGAGTAGAGGCCCACGTACGGGTGCGCCGCCGACCACGGCGGAGGCACGGGGCCCGAGGTGCGCGTGGCCTCGGCGACGATGCGCGCGACGTCCTCCGGGAGGCTCGTGTCGCGCACGCTCGGCGCGTCGGGCGGGGCCGTGTCGTCCGGGAGAGACTCCCACCCGAGCTGCTCGGCGATCGTGTAGGGCGTCTCGACGCGGCGGTAGCTGTCGATGGCGCCGGTGGGGCACGGCGGGATGCAGTCGTTGCAGCCGTTGCACGCGTCGAAGGCGATCGCGTACTGCCGGGCGTCGTGGGAAATCGCCTTGGGTTTGCACACCTCCTCGCACGTGTTGCAGCGGATGCACACGTCCGGATCGATGAGGTGCTGGCGCTTGAGGAGCGGCGATAGGGTGGCGTCCAAGGCGATCTCTCGGTCAGTTGAAGCGCACGTAGGCGAAGTCGGCGGGCTGGTTGTTGATGCCGCGCGCCGGCGGGGCGATGTAGCTCGCGTACTTGCCGGGCTCGACCACGCGCCCCATGAGCGACTGGATGAAGGCGTGATCGTCGTCCGTCGGGAGCCACGTGTCCTTCTTCGAGAGCCACTCGGCCTCGGTCACGACGCGCCCCTGCGGGTCGACGTGGGTCTTCGAGAAGAGGCCGATTTTGCGGTTGAAGGCCTTGTGCGGCAACGTGAGCCGGAACGACACTCCCCCGCGCTGGAGGATTTTGTTCCACCGGTCGACGCCCGCTTGGCAGTCTTTGATGTAGTCGTCGCGGAGGCGCTCGTTGAGCGTCATGAGGGCGTTCTCCTCGCCCGACACGAGCTTGTCGCCCTCGGCGCGGAGCACCGGGTAGGCGAGCTTCGAGAGGTCGTGGTCGTCGTCGATCTTCTCCTCCTCGAAGCGACCCTTGAGGCCCGAGGTGTAGAACGTCGACGCGTTCGACGACACCTCCGACCCGTAGAGGTCGAGCGTGACGCTGAAGTGAAAGTTCAGATACCGCTGGATCGTGGGCAGATCGATGACGCCGTGGGCCCGCACGGCCTTCGGGTCTTCGATGTTGTTTTTGCTCATGATTTCGGCGGTCCTCTGGAGGATGCGGCCGATGCCGCTCTCGCCCACGAAGAGGTGATGGGCCTCCTCGGTGAGCATGAAGCGGCACGAGCGGGCGAGCGGGTCGAAGCCGCTCTCGGCGAGCGCGGCGAGCTGGTACTTGCCGTCGCGATCGGTGAGGAACGTGAACATGAAGAACGAGAGCCAGTCGGGGGTCTTCTCGTTGAACGCGCCCAAGATGCGCGGTTTGTCCTCGTCGCCCGAGCGGCGCGCGAGCAGCTCCTCGCCCTCCTCGCGGCCGTCGCGCCCGAAGTACGCGTGGAGCAAGTAGACCATCGCCCAGAGGTGCCGGCCCTCTTCGACGTTCACCTGGTAGAGGTTCCGGAGGTCGTAGAGCGAGGGCGCGGTCATGCCGAGGTGGCGCTGCTGCTCGACGCTCGCGGGCTCGGTGTCTCCCTGCGTGACGATGATGCGGCGGAGCGTGCTGCGGTACTCGCCGGGCACCTCGTTCCACACGGGCTGACCCTTGTGGTGACCGAAGGCGATCTTGCGGCCCTCCTCGGGCGGCGTGAGGAAGATGCCCCAGCGGTAGTCGGGCATCTTCACGTAGTCGAAGTGCGCCCACCCCTGCGGATCGACGCTGATGGCCGTGCGCAGGTAGATGTCCCACGGCTTGCTCTCGACCGGGCCCATCTCGCTCCACCAGTCGAGGTACCTCGGCTGCCACTGCTCGAGCGCACGCTGGAGCGTCTTGTTGCTCGCCAGGTCGACGTTGTTCGGGATCTTCGAGGTGTAGTCGATGCTCATGGGGCCTCGCGGGTCGGCGTTTCGCGTGCGCAAAGCAACCCGCGTGCGAGGCACGATGGCAGGGCGTTTCGGCCCCTCGCGGGCCCGCGGGGCATGCGCCGATTTCGTTCGGGCGCAAACGGTTCGCCGGGTGCACTCCTCGTCGCGCGCGTCCGACGTGCCGCGTCGAAAGATGCGTCATGCACACGAACGGACACGACGCGTGCGGGTACGGTCGTGCGCTCCCTCAGAACACGGCCTCGACACCGATGCTCGGCACGGCGATGGGCCCGATCTCCTCGGCCACGCAACCATCGCCGAGGTCGATGTCGTCCTCGCCGGCGCGCACACCGCACGTCACGTCGTTGGCCTCGGGGCGGAGGGTGACGTTGAGGCCTTCGAGCACGGCGGAGATGCGCCTGCCCTGTGAGAACGACCAGGATTTCTCGAGGCGCAGGTCGATGCGATGAAAGAGCGGGAGCCGCGAGCCGTTCGGTGTGCCGAGGAACGTGCCGTCGAAGCGCTTCGGGGTGTACGGGCGGCCCGAGTACACGACGAGCTTGGCGCCGGCGCGGTACCCGTTCCCGAACGCGTACGCGAGGGCCGTCGAGAGGACGTGCGTGCGATCGTAGTCGGACGCGACGGTGACCTTTCCGTCCTCGGGCTCGAGCTCGGCGCGGAGAGAGGGCCCGAGGGCCGAGCCGAAGACGGTGATGGGGATCGTGCGCGTCGAGCGGGAGAGGGTGTACGACAAGAACCCCGTGAGCTTCTCGCCGAACGCGCGCTTCACGTAGAGCTCGAAGCCGAACGCCGAGCCTCCGGAGCGCCCGCTGCACGCGTTGCCGTCGGTGAAGGCGCCTCGGCCGCCCGGGCACGCCGCGAAGAAGTCGGCGAGGCCTACCGTGCGCGACGTGAACACGGTCGTGGTCACCGTGAGCGCGAACGGGAGCGCCCACTCGAGGCCCTCGCTCGCCTGCACCGCGCGCTCGAGGCCCTCGCCGAGCCTCCCGATCGTGAGGCCCGGCAAGGGTAGGGCGAAGCGCGGAGGTTGCCCGGCGATCCCGGCCGTCGACACGAACGTCACGCGGGGCACGACGGCCACGCGCGCCGAGAGCCGAGGCTCGACGGAGAGGCGCGTGCCCGGGAGCGGATCGGGGGAGAGCGCGTACCCTACGTCCTCGATGCGGTAGGCCGAGTAGCGGTCGACGCGCAGCCCCGCCGTGATGCGCACGCGGTCGCGAAGTGTGTAGGTTGCATCGATGCGTCCGCCGAGCACGAGCTCGTCCCGCGCGGGGAAGAGGGCCTCGAACTCGGGGCTCGGGACGGGCGAGCCCTCGGCGCGTACGGCATACCGCTGGTAGGCGACGTCGAGCCCGCCGGTCACGGCGATCGCGTCGGAGAGCCTCCGCTCCACGTCGACGCGCCCCGAGAGCAGATCGGTCTCCACGCGATCGCGCAGGCCGAGGGCGGTCGTGTCCCTCCCGAGCACGAACGCCTCGCGCACGAGGGTGCCTGCCTCGCGGTGCTCGTGTTTCGCTTCGATACGCGAGACGTCGGTCTCGAAGATCGTCCGCGTCTCGAGGTCGCGTCGCTCGGTCTCTCCGAACCCGACCGGGTCGTCGACCGTGGGGCTGCCCGTGCCGCTCGGGCGTTGGCGTGTGCGCCTCCCGAGGTAGTCGTAGCTCCCGAGCGCGAAGACGGTGAGCGTGTCGTGCTCCGAGAGGTTCAAGGTCCCTCGGAGCTGGTAGTCCCAGTAGGAGAGCCGCGTGTTCGGCGCGAAGAGCGGGAGGAGCAAGCCCGGGTACCCGAAGCGGCCGGCCGCGAGCGCCGACCCCATGCCCTTCGGCAGGGGGGACTCGACGAGCGCGCCGGCGTCGAGGAGCCGGAGGTTCGCCTCTCCACGCGCGTGACCTTCGGGGCGACGGGTCTCCGCGGCGACGATGCCACCCGACGCGCGCCCGTAGATCGCAGGCGCCGCGGCGGGGTAAAAATCGACGTGATCGATGAGCCCGGGGTGCACGATGCTCGGGCCCGCTCCGAGGTGGAAGAGCACCGGCAGGCGAATGCCATCGAGGAAGTACCCGGTGCTGCCCGGAGGCGCGCCGCGCACGAAGAAGAAGGGCAAGCCGCTCGCCATCGGCGTGACACCCGGGAGCGAGTCGATCGCGCGGAACGCGTCGCCGAAGGCGCCCGGCATGTCACGCACCTCGGCCCTCCCGAGGCTTATTTTCCCGGGGACCCTGCGCGTCCCGGTCACCTCGACCTGTTCGACCTTCGGTGCGGGCGGGGAAGGGGCGAGGTCGTCGTACGGGTTCTTCGGCAGCGTCGGGAGCGGATCTTCGTACGGATCGGGCGGGAGCTCGACGGGGCGCTCGATCGGCGGCTCGAAGTCGACGCGCATGCGGATCTTGGCGGCGATCGGGTGGCCGTCACGGGTCGCAGGATCGAAGCGGAGCGCGCGCACGGTCTCGAGCGCCGGGGTCGTCCAGGGCTCGTCGCCAGAGGCCGCGTGCACGTCTTGGGCGTCGCCCTCCGCCGTGACCGTGAGCTCGACCACCACCGTGGCGCGGCCCTCCGCTCCCTTCGGGTACGCGGCGCGGACGTCACCGAGCGCGCGCGGCGGCACGATCACCGGCGGGTGCTCTTGCGTCGAAGGGCTCGTATTCGCTCGGGAATCCGGCGGGTCGGCCGAGGCGCGCGCGGGCACGCCCACGAGCACGACGCCGAGCGCGAGCGCCCACCGCTTCACGTCACTCGCACGGGGTGGGGGCGGCGTACGGCGGCTCGGCGTCGATCTCGGCCTGCGTCACCTTGCCGGCGCGGATGATACGCGCGAACGTGTCGGCGCTCTTCCGGAGCGTGCGCGTCTTCGCCTTCGTGTCGTACGCGACGAGGCCGAAGCGCGGGCAGAAGCCGCTGTTCCACTCGAAGTTGTCGATGAGCGACCAGTGGAAGTAGCCGCGCACGTCGAGGCCGCGCTTCATGGCGTAGCCGACCTCGAAGAGGTGCTCGGCCAAGAACCTCGAGCGGTTCACGTCCTTCGAGTCGGCGATGCCGTTCTCGGTCACGTAGACCGGGAGCTTGTATTGTGCAACCTCGTCGAGGACGACGCCGAAGCCCGCGGGGTGGATGTCCCAGTGGAAGTCGGTCTTGGGGCGCAGCGTGGGGAGCCTGTCGGCCTTGATGACCGCGTTCACGCGCGGGAGCACGACGCCGCCCGAGGACGCGGCCTCCATGGCCGTGTAGTAGTTCACGCCGAGGAAATCGGCACGGTTGGCCAAGGCAGGGTCGGCCTTCTTGTCGTTCGGGCCGTCGAGCTTTCCGTCGAAGTCGTCGTCGAAGTCGCCGCGGGTGGCCGTGTTGGCGAACCACAGGTTGTTGAGGTAGCGCACGCGGTCGGCCGCGGCGACGTCCTCGGCGTCGTTCGGATCGCGGGGGATGACGTCGCGTTGGTGGAGCACCGGCCCCACGAGGGCGGGCTTGCCGTCGCCGTCGGCGTCGCGGGTGTCGGCCTTCTTGATGGCGTCGTAGCAGCGCGCGTGCGCGTACGCCTCGGCCTTGGCGACCGTGAGCGCGCGCTCGACCTCGAGCGTGAGGCCCGGCGGAAAGCCGCCTTGGATGTACCCACCGAGCGGGGCCACGATGGGCTCGTTGATCGTGGCCCACAGGTCGACGCTCGCCCCGAAGCGCGCCGCGATCCTCTCGCAGTAGGTGGCGAAGGCCGTCGCCGTGTCGGGGCTCTCCCAGCCGTACGGCCCCTTTTGGCGCGGGTCGGCGAGGTACACGGGCAGCGTGAAGTGGCTCAGCGTGAGCATGAGCGTCACGTTCGCCGCGCGGAGCTTCTTCACGAGCTCCTCGTATTTGGCGAGCACGGCCGGGTCGGGCGTGTCGGCGTCGAGCGAGGCGCGTGTAGGATACAGCTTTCCCCACTCGAGCGAGAACCGGTAGGCGTTCTGGCTCGTGGCGACCATGGAGGCCACGTCCTCGTCGATGTGGGCGAGCATGTCGGGGCCGTCGTCCGGTTTGTCGCCGCCCTTGATTTTGCCGGGCAAGGTGGCCCACACGCCCCAGTCGGTGCCGGCGTTCCCGTTCTCGACTTGGAACGACGCGGTGGCCGAGCCCATGAGGAAGCCCTTCGGGAACGTGACCTCCGCCGGGCGGGGGACGACCTCGGCGGGCGCGGGCTCGGACGACGAGCAGGCCACGGCGGCTCCGAGCGAAGCGAGCGAGAGCGTGACCGCTCGGACGAAGCGAGCTTTGCCCCTCATGTGGCCTCTTTCCCTGTGACGATGCGGTTGCGGCCGGCCTCTTTCGCGGCGTAGAGTCGCTCGTCGGCGAGGTCGACCAAGGCGCTGTCGGGCGCGCCCTGCGGGACCTCGTCGAGCGCGGCGACGCCTAGGCTTATCGTGACCTTCACCTCGGAGGCGGGCGGCGGCGGCGTGACGTCGAGGTCGGCGATGGCCGCGCGGATGCGCTCGGCGAGGCGAGCTCCGGCGTCGTGGCCGGTGGCGCGCGCGAGCACGACGAGCTCTTCGCCCCCGTACCGAGCGACCACGTCCTCGGTGCGCACGACCCGCACGACCTCGCCCGCGACGGCGCGCAAGACCGAGTCGCCGACGAGGTGACCGAGCGAGTCGTTGATGGCCTTGAAGCGGTCGACGTCCATCATGATGAGGCAGAGCGGGGTGGCGTGGCGCCGGGCGTACGCGATCTCGGCGACCAAGCGCTCGTCGAAGTAGCGCCGGTTGTAGAGCTGGGTGAGGCCGTCCCGGGTCGACGAGTCGAAGAGCTTTTGCTGAAGCTCGGCTTCACTCTCGTCGGTCACGCTGAAGCGGAAGACCACGTTCGGTCCGAGCTGGATGCGGTCGCCCGGCCGGAGCTCGGTCGCCCCGCGCACCCGGCGGCCCCCGACGAAGCTGCCGTTCGTCGCCCCGAGATCCTCGAACGTCCACGTCTCGGCGTTCTTCGTGAGGCGCGCGTGCGAGCGGCTCACGCCCGCGTCGTCGACGATGATGTCCGAGTCGCTGCTGCGGCCGAGCACGCTCGGGGCGCGCTCGTCGAGGCGGTGCACCTGGCCTGCGTGGATGCCCGTGAGCAGCACGAGGAGCGCGCGGTCCTTGGCCGCGGGCGCGATGGCCATCTTGCCCGGCTCGGTCTCGCGTTCGTCGCCGCTCATGCGGGTCACGAGCGTCGAATCTTCGTCGTGCACGCGCAGGAGCGAGGTCGAGATTCGCTGGGTGGTGCGGTTCTTCAAGCTCATGCCCCCTCGCGTGTCGCGGTCGAGCTCGAGTCGCCTCGGCTCGTGTCGGCCCTCGGCAGTCGGGCCCTCTCCCAGAAACGTGGCCTTTCCTCTAGTTCAGCCCTCCGGCGAGGGAAAGGCGCTTTTTTCCGGGGGCGAGGCGTAGGTCCGAGGCACGTGCGCTCGGCGAGACGCCGTGGAAATCGGGGCTCGCGAAAGCCTCGGCGTCGAACTATGACCTCCGGCCATGGGTCTCCTCGAAGGCAAAGTCGCGATCGTCACCGGTGCGGGCAACGGAATCGGCCGGGAGCACGCCCTCCTCTTCGCCAAAGAGGGCGCCAAGGTCCTCGTGAACGACGTGGGCGGCGCACGGGACGGCACACCAGGCGACAGCGCGGCCGAGTCGGTCGTACAAGAGATCCGCAAGGCCGGCGGCGTCGCCCTCGCGAACGTCGACACGGTGGCCACGGCCGAGGGCGCCGAGCGCATCGTCGATCAGGCGGTCTCGGCGTTCGGCCACGTCGACATCCTCGTGAACAACGCGGGCATCCTGCGCGACAAGAGCCTCCTCAAGCTCGAAGAAGACATGTGGGACGCCGTCGTCGCCGTCCACCTGAAGGGCACCTTCCTCTGCTCCCAGGCCTTCGCGCGGCGCGCCGTGCCCCGCGGCGAGGGCGGGCGCATCGTGAACACCACGAGCGTCTCGGGCCTGCTCGGCAACTTCGGTCAGGCGAGTTACGCGGCGGCGAAGGCCGGCATTTACGGGCTCACGCGCACCATGAGCATCGAGCTCCAGAAGCACCGCATCACGGTGAACGCCCTCGCCCCCATCGCCAAGACGCGCATGACCGAGGACCTGCCCATGTTCCAGGGCATGGCCACCATGGGCCCCGAGCACGTGGCCCCCGCCGCCCTCTTTCTGTCGAGCGACCTCTGCGGCGCGCGCACCGGCTACGTGCTCGCGGTCGCAGGTGCGAGGATGTACGCCTTCAAGGTGGTCGAGACCCCGGGCAAGTTCAAAGAGGGCGAGTCGACGGTCTGGACGGCCAACGAGATCGCCGACAACTGGGACGCGATCGTCCGCGCCTGAGCTGCCTCGTGGGCAAACTTTGGGGCCGATGACGCGGCGCGCACCATTTTCGAGCTTCTCAAGGCACCGCATGTCGGTACGCTCGGAGAAATGCTGAACCCGAAAGCGGTGTTGTCCGCGGCAGTGGGCTACCTGAGGAAGAACCCCGACGAGGTCGTGAAGGCGGCCACGAACGCGACGTCCCTCAAGTTCGGCGTCCCGCTCGCGAGCCTCCGCTGGCTCGCCGGGCAAATCCAGGGGAAGAAGGCCCCGAAGGAGGTCGAGATCGACTCGACCCCGCCGGCGCTGAAGTTCAGCGCCGTGATCGACGCGATGGGGACCCCGCTCCGCGCCGGGGCGTCCATCAAGATCGACGAGGTCCAGATCTCGGCCGACAGCATCCGGGTGGGCATTCGCCTCCGGGACGTGAAGCTCGCGGTCCTGTCGGACGTCGAGTCCCCCGTGTCGATGCTGGTCCGCTCGGGCGCGCTCGACCTTTCGAAGCCGGGCAACGTCGTGAAGTTCCTGCCGAAAAAGCCGCCGGCCATCGTCGAGGCCGAGGACGATCGCATCGTGCTCGACCTGATGCAGGTGCCCAAGATCGCGGCCAACAAGGCCCTCCGAAAGGCCCTCTCCGTGATCACCCCCGTCCTCGGCGTCGGCGCCATCGAGACCGACGACGACCACATCTACGTGAAGCTCAAGGCCACGCCCGCCGGTCTCGGCGAGGCCCTGGGAGCTCTGCGCCGCTGACCCACGGCTTCGGCCTCGAGCTCCACCGCTGGAAAAGGAAAAAGGCCCACGAGCGGTTCGTGGGCCTTTCGTTTTGGGTCGGGAGGCCGGATTCGAACCGACGACAACGAGCACCCAAAGCTCGTGCACTACCAGGCTGTGCGACTCCCCGAGGCCCCTCTCTCATAGCACCGCGCCGATCGCAGGGAAACCCCGCCGTCGGTCGGCTCGGTCTGGCGACTCCCGGGGGGGCGGGTGAAGGGAGAAGAAACGAGGGCGCGATGCCGAGCTCGAGGCGCTCGCGGAGAGAGCCGACCCGACAGCAGAGAGAGCCGACCGACAGCAGAGAGAGCCGACCGACAGCAGAGAGAGCCGACCGACAGCAGAGAGAGCCGACCCGACAGCAGAGAGAGCCGACCCGACAGCAGAGAGAGCCGACCCGACAGCAGAGAGAGCCGACCGACGTTGGCGCCAAGGGGTTGAAATCATGGGGCGGCGGACCAGAGAGAGCCGACCGACGTTGGCGCCAAGGGGTTGAAATCATGGGGCGGAGCGGGGACGGCGTGGGTCGACGTTCCCGGCGGCGGGCCCCTCCCAAACTCGCCGTCGTTCCGCGCGATGAGGGGAGCGTATGGGTGGCCCTGGATTGCAGCAGCCGCGCGAGAACGACGAGCTCAGACACCTGGGGCCTCCCACCGCCGGGAACGACGACCCCCACCGCCCCCTTGGAAAACCCGGGGATCGGCGTCCGAGGAGGGGAGCGGAGGCTTCTCGGGAGGAGGAGAGAGAGAGAGACGACCGACGTAGAGAGAGAGAGCCGACCGACGTTGGCGCCAAGGGGTTGAAATCATGGGGCGGAGCGGGGACGGCGTGGGTCGACGTTCCCGGGGGCGGGCCCCTCCCAAACTCGCCGTCGTTCCGCGCGATGAGGGGAGCGTATGGGTGGCACTGGATTGAGGGGGCCGCGC